>NZ_JBEWQE010000003.1:0-319978 GCF_040538975.1 Flavobacterium sp. UW10123 | reverse complement strand
GAAGATGGATTTGCTGACGTCTGTGATGGTTTTGGCGGAGGCTGGACTAAAGAAAAAATCTTAATGATTATGAAAGACAGCGCCATTGGTGAATAGACCAAATCAGGGACTTGGAGCCAACGGAGCTGGAGAACGAATTCAGCGCGATAATCAAGGTCTTGGTGCAAATGGAGCAGGAGAGAGGATTCAACGCGATAATCAAGGGCTTGGTGCAAATGGAGCTGGAGAACGTATGCAGCGCGACAACCAAAATCTAGGAGGTGAAACTAGAATGGGTGATGGAATGCGAGATAATTTCCCGAAAGCAGATCAAACGCTCGGACAGCCAAATAAACCGCTTGGTGAAGCTGGACGTCCTGATGTTACACATGATTTAGACCGTTCGGCTATTTCGAGAGATCGCGGAGAAATGCAAACCCGAAATTTCCAAAATATTCAAAGAAGTGGCGGTGGATTTAACGGCGGTGGCGGTTTCAGAGGCGGCGGAGGCTTTAGAGGAAGAAGATAAAGCGAAGGTTATTTTTAATTCAGAAAATCAGGATGGTGGTAAAACGCTAATCCTGATTTTTTTTTGCAGTTTATTTAACCGCAAAGAGCGCAAAGGATTCTCGCAAGGTTCGCAAGGTTTTTTTTAATCTCGCAAAGACGCAGGATCGCAAAGTTTTATTTGTAAAGCGTGCGTTTTTTTTTGTTTAGCCACAGATTTTACAGATTAACACAGATTAGAAAATCCTTTTAATCCTAATAATCTGTGGCAAAAAATAAAGACAAAGTTTTGTGAGTTTTTATTCTAGCCACAGATTTTAAAGATTAGCACAGATTAAGAAAACCTTTTAATCCGAATAATCTGTGGCAAAAAAATAAAGACAAAGCTTTGCGTTCTTTGCGCTTTTACAAAGTCCTATAAGCAAAAATCCTTGCGTTCTTTGCGGTAAAACCATTCGCATTTCACATCTCACAAATCACACCATGTCCGTTTCACCTTGAAGTTTGTCCGTTTCAACTATTTTCTGATTTCGTAAGAAGGGTTATCGAAATACTTTTGACAAAGAAATTAACGAATAACACTAATTTAAAAATCAAAAAAAATGAAAACACTTCAGAGAAACAAACATTCATTTATACAAACAATTGCAACAGGAACTTTTATGTTGTTGGCATCGGCTTCTTTTGCACAGAATAAAGACAAACAAACTAAAAATGACGTAAGTCTAATTCGCCCTTATCACATCAGTGTTTCAGAGGAAGCGATTACAGATCTTCGCAATCGCATCAATGCTACAAGATGGCCAGATCAAGAAACGGTAAAGGATCAGTCGCAAGGAGTAAAACTGAATCAGATTCAAAGTCTTGTAAAATATTGGGGAACGGACTATGATTGGCATAAAGCCGAAGACAAACTAAATGCTTTGCCTCAGTTTGTAACCAATATAGACGGATTGGATATTCAGTTTGTTCATGTAAAATCGAAAAACAAAAATGCAATGCCTCTGATTATTACACATGGCTGGCCAGGTTCGGTTTTTGAACTTTTAAAAGTGGTTGGACCGCTTACAGATCCGACTTCTTACGGAGGAAAAGCAGAAGACGCTTTCGATTTGGTGATTCCGTCGATGCCAGGTTACGGTTTTTCTGAAAAGCCAAAAGCAATAGGCTGGGGGCCAGAGAAAATTGGAAATGCTTGGGACGTTTTAATGAAACGTTTAGGCTATAAACACTATGTTTCGCAAGGTGGTGATTGGGGTTCTGTAGTTGCAGATGCCATGGCACGCCAAGCTCCAGAAGGTTTATTAGGAATTCATGTCAATATGCCTGCGACTGTTCCTGCTGATGTTGCTAAGGCATTAAAAGACGGTGATCCAGCTCCTGCAGGATTATCCGTTAAAGAAAAAGCTGCCTTTAACTCTTTAAATAAATTATATACAAAAGGCGGTGGTTATGCCGGAATGATGGTAACGCGCCCTCAGACTTTAGGTTACGGATTGACAGATTCTCCTGTAGGATTGGCTTCATTCTTCTTGGATAAATTCAACGAATGGACATACAGCGGAGGAAATGCCGAAAAATCACTTACAAAAGACGAAATGCTAGACGATATTTCATTGTATTGGCTTACTAATACAGCTAATTCTTCGGCTCAATTGTATTGGGAAAATAACAATAACAATTTTAATGCTTTCGAACAGAAAACGGCTGATATTAAAATTCCGGTAGCAATAACGGTTTTTCCTGGAGAGATTTATCAAGCCCCAAAAAGCTGGGCTGAAAAAGCATACAAAAACTTGTCTTATTACAATGAAGTAAATAAGGGCGGTCATTTTGCTTCATGGGAAGAACCACAAATTTTTACAGTTGAACTTCGTGATGCTTTTAGAAGTTTAAGAGGAAAACACTAATTGAAATTTTATTAAACATATTGTAAGATAGTTTCAAGCTATTCTGCGCAGATTTTATTTTAAAAAATCTTTTGAAATCTGCGTGGAATAATTGAAAGGTATTCAAGATAAAAACAGAAAAATCATGGAAACGAAAAAACAAAAAACATGGGTTATTATCGCAATTATAGTTTTAGGAATCATTGCCCTTTTAGTTCCGAATCAGATTGCAGCGCAAGGAGTAAAACGCATCGATTTGCAAAAACACGATCTAAGTACTCCGGGAAAAGAAATGGTACAAGCGAGAATCGATTTTGACGGACATTCGGCTTTTGGGAAACATTCTCATCCAGGCGAAGAAGTCATTTATGTTGTTGAAGGTTCACTAGAATATCAAATTGAAGGCAAAGAACCTGTAACGCTAAAAGCAGGAGAAGTACTTTTTATTCCAGCTGGTGTGGTGCACTCAGCTAAAAATAATACAAATGATAAAGCATCTGAACTGGCAACTTATATCGTAGAAAAAGGAAAACCTATTTTGACTATGAAGAAATAGTTTGGGGTTTCAGGTTTCAAGTTGAAATGCGGGTAGTTTTTTAACGCAAAGAACGTAGAGGATTTTCGGAGAGGGCGCTAAGTTTTGTTTGAGATAAATGTCTAGAGTCTTTAAGTTCACAGAGCTTTGAGCTTAAAGTTTAGCCACAGATTAAATAGATTTCCACAGATTATGAAATCTTTTTTAATCCTCTTAATCTGTGGCAAAAAAACTAAGCGCAAAGCTTTGTGTTGAAAGTTTAGCCACAGATTTTAAAGATTAGCACAGATTATTAAATCTTTTTTAATCCTCTTAATCTGTGGCAAAAACAACTAAGTTCAAAGCTTTGTAAAAAACTTAGCGAACATTGCGTAACTCTTAGCACCCTTTGTGGTTAAAAAACAAAGCCTGTCCATTTCACCCTCAACTTTGTCCACTTCACCTTTTTTTACCTTTTAAAACAAGCATTGTCAAGATACCTTTGACAAAGAAATTAACTGATAATCAACTAATCAAAAAATAAAAATTATGAAAACACTATCAAAAATTCTAATCGCTATTCTTTTTATGAATGTAGCTTTAACTCAAGCACAAACTTCACAACAAAAAACAATTGAAGTAAATAATTCACTTGGAACTTTAAAACAAATTAATGCAGGATTATTAAACGTAGGTTATACAGAAGCAGGTCCGTCAAACGGAACTCCGGTAATCTTACTTCATGGCTGGCCTTACGATATTCACAGTTACAATGAAGTCGTTCCAATTTTAGTTTCAAAAGGCTATCACGTTTTTACACCTTACTTACGCGGATTCGGGACAACGACTTTCCTCTCAAAAGATACTTTCAGAAACGGTCAGCAGGCAGCTTTAGCAAGTGATATTATCGCTTTTATGGATGCTCTAAAAATAGACAAAGCCGTAATCGGCGGATTTGATTGGGGAGCGAGAACAGCTGTTGCAGTATCGGCACTTTGGCCAGAACGTGTAAAAGGTTTGGTTTCTGTAAGCGGTTATATTGTAGTGAATTTGGAAGCGAACTTAAAACCGCTTTCTCCAACAGCTGAATTAGGATGGTGGTACCAATATTATTTCGCAACCGAAAGAGGAAAACAAGGTTACGCTCAAAACACCTACGATTTCAATAAACTGATTTGGAAAATCGCTTCTCCGCTATGGAATTTCGATAAAGCCACTTATGATCAAACCGCTCAGTCTTTTGATAATCCAGATCACGTAGCAATTGTGATTCACAATTACAGATGGAGACAATCTCTTGAAGCGGGCGAAACTAAATACGATAATCTGGAAAAACGCCTTGCTGCAAGACCAGAAATTAAAGTTCCAAGCATTACAATAGGAAGTGATTTTGATGGCGCTTTCGCGGATGGAAAAGCCTATGCAAGCAAATTCACAGGAAAATATGAACACAGAATTTTAAAAGGAATTGGACACAATGTTCCACAAGAAGATCCAAAAGCTTTTGCTCAGGCGATAATCGACGTTTCTAAATAATGGTGAATTGTAAATGGTGAATGGTTAATTATTCTAGCATTTCACTTTTACATTCCACAAAGCAATAAAAACATTAAGCATTTAAAAATTGACAATTAATAATTCACAATTAACAATTAATAACATGAATACAAAAGTTTTATACACAGGAAAAACACATACAACAGGTGGTAGAGAAGGAGCTTCTCAAAGTTCAGATGAACAATTGAATATTAAATTAAGTTCGCCGGGGTCTTCACGTCCGGGGACAAATCCAGAGCAGTTGTTTGCTGCGGGATGGTCGGCTTGTTTTATTGGGGCACTTGGAATTGCGGCTTCTAAACTTGGAGTTCGACTTCCAGCTGAAACTGCAGTAGACGCTGAGGTTGATTTATGTGTAACCGAAGGCGAATATTCTCTTCAGGCAAGATTAAACATTAGCCTTCCAGGAATTGATATCCAAACAGCAGAAGCTTTGGCAGCTCAAGCGCATCAGACTTGTCCATATTCTAAAGCAACTAGAGGAAATATAAACGTTGAGATTAATATTCTTTAAGAAAAGTTAAGAGTAATAAGTTATAAGTTAGGAGTTGATGCAAAAATTAACTCTCAACAAACCCGACAGGTTTTTAAAACCTGTCAGGTTTAACAAATAGAAATTATGAAAAAAATAAAATTATTAACTGGCTTTTTAATGTTGTTTCTTTTGATTGGAAATGGCGTTTTCAGTCAGAACGCAGATAAAAAAGGCTTTGCACTTTTGGAATTATATACTTCAGAAGGCTGTTCAAGTTGTCCGCCTGCAGACGAATTGTTGGGAAAAATTCAGAACGAATACCATGATAAAAACGTTTTTGTATTGGCTTATCACGTTGATTATTGGGACAAACAGGGTTGGAAAGATATTTTCAGCAATGCCGATTTTACCAAAAGGCAATACGATTACGCTCAGTTTATGGGGAAAGAACCAATCTACACGCCTCAGGTGATCATTAACGGAAAAACAGATTATATCGGTTCTCAGGAAACGAGTCTTCGAAACGGAATTAAATCGGCACTTTCGAAACCTGCTTTGACTAATTTAAGCTTAGAAACTGCTCAAAACTCGAATGTACTTTCAGTACAGTATAATGTGGAAAGCACTTCAAAAAATAGCCGTTTATTGCTTGCGGTTGTTCAGAAAGAAGCAATAAGCAATGTTAGAAGAGGGGAGAATGCGAATAGGGTTTTATCGCATTATCAAATCGTGCGTCAATTGCAGACTGTTAATTTGAATAAAGCTAAGAAAGGAACCGCTACAATTTCTCTTCCTAAAAATTATAATGCACAAGGTTTTGAAATAATTGGCTTTGTTCAAGATGCGGATTCTGGTGTTATTTTAGGGGTTAAGAGAGCTTAGTTTTTTGTTTCACGCAGATTTGAAAAGGATTTTAGCAGAATTTGTAGATTTTTTTTTGATTCTATTTTGCTTGCACTGTTTGTCATTTCGAGGAACGAGAAATCTTCACAAGTAGCTCCGCACAGAATTTCTCCAACCTTTGTCGAGTTACTCACGAAGATTTCTCGTTCCTCGAAATGACAAAAAAAGAGGATAAAAACTTTGCGACTCCGCGTCTTTGCGAGATTAAAAAAGGAAATCGAAATTATCTTCAAAATCTGCTAAAATCCTATAAAATCTGCATGAAATCTTTTTCAAATAAAACTATCTTTGACTATTAAACTACAACTATGGAAAAAACAAAACGTTTTCAGGTTTCGCTCAAAGTCATTTGGGGAAGTTCGGTTGCATTGGCGGTTATGGCTTCGATACCTAAATTATTTGATGCCGATTCTACACCTGGAGATCTTATTATAAATTCTTCGATTACGCTGTTGTTTTCCCTTTTTATATGGTACTACAACATTTACAGTTTGCCCAAATTTTCTGCTAATCATGCCAATAAAAGTCTGTTTAACTGGAAACTTTTGCTGAGTGTTATTCTTGGGATTGTCTTGATGGTGATTCTGGTAATTGCGCATCAGGAGTTGTTTCAGGTTTCAAAAATGGATGCGCCAATCATGTTCGAATTACGCGGAGTTTTAATCAATTTGATTGTGTATATGTTCTTGCATCTGCTTTTTCAAAACTATCAAACACAACAAATGGGAGTCGAACTAGAACGCACCAAAGCCGTAAATCTTGGCGCTCAATACGAATTATTGAAACAACAGGTAAATCCGCATTTTTTGTTCAATAGTTTGAATACGCTGAAATCTATGGTTGATATTCAAGACCCGCAGAGTTCAGACTTTATCTTGAAATTATCCGATTTTTATCGTTTTACGCTCGAAAGCCGAAAAATGGATTTGATTCCGCTAAGCGAAGAACTTCAGATTTTAGATTCGTATGTTTATCTGCTGAAAGCTCGTTTTGAAGACGGATTTGTTTTAGAAAATCAAGTTAATCCAAAACAGTACGATTCGGCAATTCCGCCTTTTACATTGCAATTATTGATTGAAAACTGCATCAAACACAATGTCGTTTCTTTAGATAAACCCTTGAAAATAAAACTCTATACAGAAAATGAGTTTTTAGTGGTCGAAAATAAAATTCAGCTCAAAAGAGGCGCCGTGTCTACAGGTGTTGGTTTAGATAATATCAACCAGCGTTTTATGCACCTGATTCATAAAGAAATTGAAATTGACAAAGACGAAACTACCTTTAAAGTAAAAATACCACTTAATTATGACTATCATTATAATTGAAGATGAAGTAAAAACAGCCAAAGCACTTGGCCAGCTAATTCTGAGCATCAGACCCGATGTTCAGATTTTGTCGTATATACAAAGCATTGACGGGGCGGTCGATTATCTTTCAGAAAACGATCAGCCCGATTTGATTTTTATGGATATTCAGCTGGCAGACGGTCAGTGTTTTGAGATTTTTAAGAATGTTGAGGTTTTATCGCCTGTTATTTTTTGTACCGCTTTTGATGATTATGCCATCGACGCCTTTAAATCAAACGGAATTGATTATGTTTTAAAACCTTTTTCAAGAGAAAGCATTTCGCAAGCCTTAAAGAAAGCAGGAGAACTGAAAAACTTCTTCCAAAGAAATAAAAAAGTAATGCCCGATTTTGATTATTTGCTGACGCGAAATGGCGAAAATAAAGGGAAAAGCAGCTTTTTGGTTTTCAAAAACAATAAATATCAAACGGTTTTAACGGAGAATATTGCGTTTTTTTATATCAAAAATGAAACGCCAACAATTATGACTTTAGATAAAAATGAATATCCGTTAACGCAATCTCTGGACGATGTTCATAAACTGTTATCACCAATTCAGTTTTTTAGGGTTAACAGACAGTATTTGGTTAATTTTTCGGCTATAAGAGAAGCAGAACATTATTTCTCGAGAAAGATATTGGTAAAATTAAGTGTTCCAACTGAAGAAAAAATTTTGGTTGGAAAAGAAAAAGCAACAGCATTTTTGAGCTGGCTGGAAAATAGATAACCAATTAATTCATCGTTGATTCGGATAAATTAATTGGCTTTGATTTTATAATCCAGGAAACATAAAACAGCTTATAAAAAACAAAGCTGATAAAATGAAACAGAAAATGAGAATGACTTTTTTCATTGGAAGAAATTAAAGTGAAATAAAATTTGTGAAAGAGTTTTCAAAACAGGAAAGCTCTTTTTTTAATAAGCTTCGGAGAAGCAAAATATTTATAGCAAAGAATAAACATTTACAATATAAAGCTCCGGAGGAGTGACATATTTCTCAAGATCTGTATGTCGCTTCGCTGGAGCTTTTTTATTTGTTTTTCTTGAAGTTTTATAAATATTTTACTCCGCTGGAGTATAAGTAGCCGTGTATAATTTTCTATACATAGCATAAGTAACGCTGACCATCACAAAGGCTACAATGGCATCGGTCGCAGCGCCAAAGCCTAAGACCGCAATTTTTGAAAAGAAAGCAAAAATGATGTCGAAAAATATACCTGCGAAAACCCATTCTTTCAATCGTAATAATTTATTCGGAATTAGAAGCGTAATAACTCCTGCTAGTTTGAAAACACCTAAGATGTAGATAAAATGTGCCGGATAACCCAATTGTTGTGTGATTCCCCAAACCAATGGATTGTTTGTCAATTCGAAGAAACCGCTTGCGCCAAACCATAAAGAAGTTAATACTGTGCCTGTCCAATAGATAATTTTTGTTGTTTTTGAGTTCATAATTTTGATATTTAAAGTTATTTAACGGTACAAATGTGCGTTGAAAGCCTTAAAAACGAAATCAGAAACTTGTTGAAACGGACAAACTTCAGGATGAACTGGACAGGTTGCAGGGTGGTGTTTTTTAACGCAAAGTGCGCTAAGGTTTTTTTATAAATGCTGGAGATTTTAAGTTCGCAAAGCTTTGTCTTTTATAATCTCGCAAAGTCGCAGAGTCGCAAAGGATTTTATTTTTAAAGCCACAGATTATTGGGATTAAAAGGATTTTGTTTCACGAAGATTTAGCAGATTTTAGCAGATTTCATTTTAATTATTTAAAAATCTGCACCGATTTGCTTAAATCATTTAAAATCTGCGAGAAATAAAACTTTGCGACTCTGTGACTTTGCGAGATTAAAAGCCATAATATTTCCACACAAAGCTTTGCGAACTTAAAAACACAATCAAAAACAAAAAAACTTAGCGCACTTTGCGGTAAAAATCTAAGCAGACATTTCAGCAATTAAAGCCTGCATCAGTTCACTAGCTTTATGATGTTTTAAATTACCACTGTTTTGTCCCGACCAAAAACTAACCATATCGGTTCTTCCTTGCGCGAGTGCAGCCACTTTTAAAGGAGCAATCAATTTGGTTTGAAGCGGAAATGGCAATACTTCGGTTTCAAAAGGAACAGCGTCGGAAATGGTATTGCTGATCATTCTGCCCATTCTTCCTGTCAATGATTTAGAAACGGTGGTAGGTATATTTGGATTGGCAAAAAGCATTTCTTTATGAATCGGAGCTGCACCAGATTCATCCGTAACCATAAATGCGGTACCCAATTGTACAGCATCGGCTCCTAGAGCCATGGCGGCTTTTATTCCTTTAGCATCAATAATTCCGCCTGCCGCAATAATTGGTGTTTTGGTTTTAGCTTTTAGTTGCTGTACAAGGGTGAATAAACCTGTAAAAGAATCTTGAGCGGGTTTTAAGAACGATGGTCTATGACCTCCGGCTTCAAATCCTGCAGCGATAATAGCATCAACTTGAGCATCTTCGAGAGCGAGTGCTTCTTCTAAAGTGGTTGCGGCTCCAATGGTTTTGATTCCATGTTTTCGGCTTTCTTTGAGGATTTCTTTTGATGGAATTCCGAAAATAAAACTAAAAACAGCAGGTTTAAGTTCGAATAAAACTTCTACCTGTTTTTCAAATTTAGAAGGAATATCAGAAGAAAGATCAGGAAGCGGAATCCCTAATTCGTCAAAATAAGGTTTGAAAAGCAGTTTGATCTTTTCTAGTTTTTCAGGTGAATAATCAATCAGGCTTTTATCGACGTCATTTACCCATAAATTGATGTTATACGGTTTGGATGTGGCTTTTTTGATTTCTTTTCCTGCTTCGCGAATTTCGTCTGGAGTTAAGGTATAAGCACCATAACTTCCTAATCCGCCTGAATTGCTTACGGCAGCCAATAAAGCGGCAGTTGAAAAACCGCCGCCCATCGGACCTTGTAAAATTGGATACTCAATACCTAGTAATTGTGTTATTTTGGTTGAATTCCACATTGTATTTTAATTTACGTTTGTTAGTAATTTATTAATGATAATCCATTTACCATCAACAATAACAAAGCTCAATTGATCGTAGTAATTGTAATCAAAAATTGGAACCTGAACTTTAGCAATAGCTGTGTTATTGATAATTTCTAAAGATAGGATTTTCATTTTGAAATCTTCTCCCAATTCTTTCGGACTTTTACGGTTTTTTACACCTTCAAGATATTCATCTACGGTTTTAAAATAAGGCTGTCCGTTGATGTCCCCAGCGACAATTGCTTTAGGATGAAAAGCACTTTTTAAGGTAGTTATGTCACCGTTGTAAATTCCGTTAAAGTAATTCATGAGTACAGCGGTAATTAGTGCTGCATTTGTACCAAAAGTTTCCATAGCTTCTTTTTTTAAAATTACTGAATGCTGTGACCGGCAACGTGACCGCCATCTAAATTAATGATTTCTCCTGTCACAAAATTACTTTCGGCCAAATAAAGCGCCAATTGAGCCACATCGCTGGTTTCCCCAATACGATTTAATAAATGAAGTCCGGCCAAACTGTCTGCGTCATCTACACCTGTTTTTGCTTGAAGTGGTGTTCTTATGATTCCAGGAGCAATTGCATTCACTCGGATGTTGTTTTTTCCAAATTCTGTTGCCAATTGTTTGGTAAAAGCATGAATTCCGCCTTTACTTGAGATAGGTGCAGTAGCAGGAAATCCGTCAATTGCGTGATCTACTAATACTGTTCCGATGTTGATGATAGAACCTTCGCCTTGTAAAAGCATTTGTTTTACCGCTGCCTGACTGGTAAAAAAAGTTCCTTTTAAATTGATGCTTAAAAAACGATCCAAGTCTTTTTCTTCAACCTCTAAGAATGCTTTTGGCTGAAAAATTCCTGCATTGTTTATTAATACATCTACACTTCCAAAATGTTTTAAGGCAGTTTCGACTAAATTTTTTCCTGTTTCAATAAGACTTACATCACCGTGCACCATTGCCACTTGATCTTTATGACCTAATTCATCAAAGGTTTTTTGCAGATTGTCCAGATTGGCTGAGTTGATGACTACATTGTAGCCTTTTTCTAAAAATAATTGTGCAGTTGTTTTACCGATGCCTGTAGAGGCACCGGTGATTATGATTGTTTTCATTTTTTTCTTATTCTTAAAGTTATTTTTTTCTTTGAGCGGTAACGCCTTTTTCACGCAATACCGAAACTTGTTCTCCAGCAAATCCCCAATCGTCTAATTCTATCTCCTGAATGACAATATGAGTTAGATTGGGATCTTTGTCTAAAACTTCAGTGATTAGTTTTGTAATACCAGAAATCAGCTGTTGTTTTTGTTCTCTGGTAACGCCTTCTCTCGTTAATTCAATTTTTACGTATGGCATGATTTCTAAGTGTTAAGCAAGTTTTGCTGTAAGGTTAACGTCTAGTTCAAATTCGTTGTAAATCAGAGTGTCGCCAAGATTGGTAAAGAAATTTCCAGAACGGAATTTCATATCGTATTTAGTGCGGTCAATGATGATTTTACCAGAAGCTTTCAATTCATCGTTATTGGTTTTTACTTCTAAATTGAAACCAATTGGATGTGTAATCGCTTTAATCGTAAGATTGCCTTCAACGAAATAATCTGATTCCGTTTGTTTAGAAACAGTCGTAATGTCTAAAAATGCTGTTTGAAATTTGTCTGTAGAAAAGAAATCATCAGAAGCCAAATGTCCAGCAAACTGCTGATTGGTTGCTGGATCTGTAACGTCCAGAATTTTGATGGAAGTTGTGTCAATTATGACATTTCCGCCAGTAAGTTCATTATTAGAAAAAGTAAAATTACCTTCTTCAATATTGATTGTTCCGTTGTGTTGTCCAGTAACTTTTTTTCCAATCCAGTTTACTTGACTTTGTGTGTTCGAAATTTTAAAATTTTGAGTTTTCATTATATTGTACTTTTAAATTGTTATTAATTTATGGTACAAAGTAATGGCGGTTTTAGAAGTTTATTACGTGATGTAGATCACATTCGTCAATGTGTTTTGGAAGCGTTATATAATCGGCTTAAAGTTTCTCTCGAAACCCCGAGATAAGCCGCAATCAAATGTTTGGGAACAGTATTGTATAAAGCAGGGTAGAGAGCCAGCAGTTCTTCGTATCTCGTTTTGGTATTGTTATTCATAAAAGAAAGCAGCCTTTTCTGAGAAGCCACATAACCGCGATTGGTTCTCCATCTAAAAAAATGCTCTACTTCGTGTATTTCTCTACAGATTTTCTCTCGATCATTATTGGAAAGAGAAAGAATTTCGACATCCGAAATGCAATCTACATTAATTGTTGCTTTGGTTTTGTTGTAAAGTGCCGCGTAATCAGATGCCCACCAGGTTGGCATGGCAAACTGCAGAATGTACATTTTTACTTCATCATTAACATAAAAAGATTTTAGACAGCCAGAAACAACAAAATACTCTTTGTCAACATTCTGACCTTCGCTAATAACAGTTTGCCCTTTTTTAAAAGTTTCTGTTTTAAAATGCGAAAAGAAATACTCGAATTCTTCGTCTGTTAGCGAAGCAATTTTAGAAATATGTTCTTTTAAGAGACTTTTTGCGTCCATCTTCCAAATCTTTATAAAGAGTAAAAATACTAAATATTAAAACGGTTTGGCTTGATTATTTTAGATCGTTTTTAAAGTAAGAAACAAAAAGCGAAAGGCTATTTTTTCAGGAATGAAATTTTACGGTTGGGTCGTAAAAAATGATTATTCGGTGATATAAAAAAAAATAAAAGCAGTAAATTAGAGAAATTTGCAGAAAGCTTAATTATTTACTTT
The DNA here is from genome assembly GCF_040538975.1 of Flavobacterium sp. UW10123. Classification (NCBI taxonomy): domain Bacteria; kingdom Pseudomonadati; phylum Bacteroidota; class Flavobacteriia; order Flavobacteriales; family Flavobacteriaceae; genus Flavobacterium; species Flavobacterium sp. UW10123. Next base: position 306,999 of record NZ_JBEWQE010000003.1, on the reverse strand, counting down.
ATGAATTCACCTCTTACTATAATCGCCGCGACAAATTTTTCTGACATTGCCAATAACGCTGTTGCTTATGCAGCAGGACTTGCAAGGGCTACTGGCGCAAAATTGATTTTATTTAATTCATTTTCTCTGAGCGTACACAGCGCAAACTCACATATAACGGCAGATGCCATGCAAAAGCAGATTGATCGAGCAATTGCTAGGTTAGAAAAATTAGCAAAGGAAACAGCCGATTTGTATAGAATTGAAACGGCAGCAATCTGTACGTATTCTTTTTTAGAAGACGAACTTCCTAGAATCATTAAAGAAACAAACGCTGATGTTGTGGTAATGGGAATGGCGGAGCGTTCTTTTGAGCAGGAATTATTAGGAAATTCTACTACAACAGCGATTAAAAATTTGCAGATTCCAGTTTTGGCTGTTCCTCAAAACGCGCGTTTCCTTAATATAAGAAAGGTTTTATATGCTTGTGACAGCTTAAGTTTTTCGGCTATTAAAAAGTTCAGCTGGATCAAAAATGCTTTAGGAGATTTTGAAGCCGAAATCGAATTTTTTACTGTAGATGATAAACTGGATGATTTGAAAGAAGAACAGCATAGAATTTTGATGCATTCGAATCTTGAGAAAGAATTTGAAGATGTTAAATATTTGTATAAAACAGTAAGATCGAATGCTGTTATTAACGAAATTAAGAAAGAAATTAAAAATTATGAGGCCAATCTTCTGATTATGGTGCCTCAAAAATACGGTTTTTGGGATTCTTTGGTTCACAGAAGCAAAACTAGAATCTTGGCAGCGGGACTTGATATCCCATTATTGTCGTTTCCGAATTATTAAAGATTGATTTGATTTAAAAATAATGACATAAAAATTATAATGTTTTTTTGAAGAAATACTATCAAAATAAAATTTAACAGATTTTTTTTGATTTTAGGGATTCTATAATTTTTGGGGCTAGTTGCCGAATTTCAAAATTATATCTTAACATTTCGGACAGTTTTGTTAATTATTCTTAATTGTCTGCTTGTTTCAGATATTTTTAAATTAATTTTGTGGCACTCTAAAAACGTAATGCAGATAGGTTTTTTTATCAGTATGGCAACAGCCAAAATTGGGAATTATCTGCAAACTGAAACCGCATTGTATGATTTTAAAAATAAAATAAATTAAAGGTTCTGTACAAAGTAATACCGAGAGAACACTTTGTATAGGTTTTTAATTTATTTTAATTGGATTTTGTATACTGTTTTTAGTTTGTTAAGGTTTTTTTAAACATTAATTCCTCAAAAAAAGTTATTGCCAGAAGATTTAATCAGCTTTTATGGAACATCAATAGGTTTCCTGCGATTGGCTCTAAAAATATTTTGTTCCTGTCATGAGCCTGTCAAAAAGAAGAGAAAAGTAGTAAGCATTGGGTTCTAAGAGTACAAAGCTTAAAAAAAATAAAAAACAATGAGCGCAGTAATTACAGCTATAGGTGGTTACGTACCATCATCAATTCTGACCAATAAAAAAATTTCAGAAACAGTTGATACATCGGAGGAATGGATCATCAAAAGAACTGGAATTAGAGAACGTAGAATCGCAGACGACGACACAGCAACATCTGATCTTGCCGCAGCAGCGATTGAAAATCTTATCGAAAATTATAATGTAGATCGCCAGGAAATAGAAGCCTTATTGGTGGCAACAGCAACTCCGGATCACATTTTGGCTCCAACAGCAAGTATTGTTTGCGATAAAAGCGGGCTTACAAATGCTTTTGGAATTGACATGAATGCAGCTTGCAGCGGATTTTTATATGCGCTAGAAATGGGAGCAAACATGATCGAAAGCGGTCGCTATAAAAAACTAATCATCGTTGGAGCAGATAAAATGAGCTCGATCGTAGATTATGAAGACCGTAATACTTGTATTCTTTTTGGAGACGGAGCAGGTGCAGTTTTATTAGAAAAAAGTGAATCTGATGCAGGTTTAATGAAAACAATTCTTAAAACTGACGGAAGCGGTGTTTCTTCTTTAGCTGTTCCAGCTGGAGGTTCTAGAAATCCAACTTCTATGCAGAGTCTTTTGCACAGAACGCACTATTTAAAACAAGACGGAGCTTTTGTATTTAAAAGAGCCGTTGCTGCAATGAGCCAGGTTTCGCAAGATGCTTTGGCAAAAAATGAATTAGAAGCTGATCAAATTGATTGGGTAGTTCCACATCAGGCAAATTTGAGAATTATTACCGCTGTAGGCGAAAGTTTAGGTATTGATTTTGAAAAAGTAAAAGTAAATATTGATCGTTACGGAAATACAACATCTGCAACAGTTCCATTATGTTTATGGGACTTCAAAGATGATTTCAAAGAAGGTCAAAATGTATTGATTACTACATTTGGAGCAGGGTTCTCTTGGGGTGCAACCTGCTTGAAATGGGGCGTTATGCGCGAGAAAAAAGTAGTTGAAACTATTAAAGCCGATAACAAGGAAGAAGGTGTTCTAGTGGAGCACTAATAAAATAGGATTTTTCAATTTTACAGTTGAGGGAATAAATGGGTAGAAAGAACCAAAATAAAAAATCAGGCAAGAATTTTTTCTATAAATACTACAGAGTTATAGTAATTCCAGCCGTTTTTTTGGTCTATCTTTCATCGTATTATTTTCTAAATCCGTATAGAAATTTTGAAGAAGAAGGTTTGCTCGATTTAGATCAGACCTTCGACATCTTCATTATTTTATTGTATTGCGCCATACTTACAGAATTGACTTTGTTTGTTGGCCGAAAACTAAACTATTACATAAGCTGGGAACAGAATCCCGCTTTTAGGGCCATTGCCCAATTTATCTGCTTAATTGCAGGAAATATTCTTCTTAATTACTTTTTTTCGTGGCTTTGGGATTATTTATACCCGTGCACAGCTTTAGAAGAAAATGATTTGGTTACTATTTGGCAATCCAAAATCATGGCAGCCATTATTTCGCTTTTTATAAGTGCCATTCATACCGGAATATTTTTATTGAACAGATGGCGTTTAAACGCTATAGAAACAGCTGAATTAAAGGTTAAAGCCTCAGAACTTCAAGAAGCTGTAACACGTTCGAAATTAGAGTCCTTAAAAATGCAATTAGATCCGCATTTTGTGTTCAATAATTTCAGCACTTTGACAGAATTGATTTATGACGATCAGAAAGAAGCGGCTTCGTTCTTAGAAAATATAACGAGAGTATATCGTTATATGATTTCAAATTCAAATAAAGATACCATTACCGTAAAAGAGGAAATTGAATTCCTGAATGCTTATTTTTATTTATTGAAGAAAAGACTTGGCGAAAAAATCGACTTGAAAATTGAAGTTGATGCTGCTTCGTTAGCCCTTCATTTACCGCCTTTAACTTTACAGTTATTGGTAGAAAATGCTGTAAAGCACAATATGGCAACTTTAGCCAATCCGCTTACCATTACTGTTTTCTCAGATTCTGGGGATATTATCGTTCGAAATAATTTGCAGAGAACCGCTGGAAAAACTTTGGTTTCAACGGGAATTGGAAATAAAAATATCGAATTCCGTTATAAAATTCTATCTCAAAAAATGCCTGTTTTTAACGAATCAAACGGCTATTATGAAGTGCGTCTGCCATTAATTTAAGAGTTATGAAAATTTTAATTGTAGAAGATGAAAGTATTAATGCAAGCAGGCTAAAAAGACTGCTAGAAGAGCTAGAACCCGATTGTGAAATTCTTGGCATTATTGATACCGTTGTAGATACTGTCGCATGGCTCAATTCAAATCCATCCCCAGATTTAATTACAATGGATATTCGCCTAGCAGACGGATTAAGTTTTGCTATTTTTGATGAAATAAACATAACTTGTCCAGTCATTTTTACTACAGCTTATGACGAATATGCAATTCGTGCTTTTAAGGTAAACAGCATCGATTATTTGATGAAACCCATCGAAAAAAGCGAATTGGAATTTGCCTTAACCAAATTCAAATCTTTAAATAAAAATGAAGCCAGCGTGACCAATATCGCTGGAATTCTAAAAGAACTTATACAAAAGCCAGTATTCAGAATGCGCTTTTTGGTAACGTATCGTGACGGCTACAAAAGTGTAGATGTTTCCGATATCGACTTCATCTATTCGGAATTTAAAACCAGTAATTTATTTCTTAAATCTGGTGTAATTATCTCGATTCCGCAAACCATGGAAGAGTTGGAACAAGAGTTAAATCCGAACATTTTCTTCCGTGCCAATCGCCAGTTTTTCATTCGTGCAGAAAGCATCAAATCTATCGCGAACTACTTCAACGCAAAACTTAAAATCCAACTAAAACTAGATCCCGAACGAGAGGTAATCATTAGCCGCGAAAAAACGCCTTTCTTTAAGCAGTGGATGGATCGTTAGGTTTTAGGTACAAAGGTTCATAGTAACAAAGGTTCAGAGGTTTTTCTTTTCTGGTGAAAAGTTTGGTTTACAACCAGTTTGTCATCCTGAGGAACGAAGGATCACATTCGTAATTCCGCAAAGTAGGGCGGATAATCTTTGTCGAGCTTCTTGTGTGATCCTTCGTTCCTCAGGATGACAAAGAATACGCTTAATCTTCGAGAAAAAAAATCCTCTTTAATTCTTTTAATCTGTGGCAAAAAGAAACTTTGCGACTCTGCGTCTTTGCGAGATTCCTTTTCCTTTATTCTTAAAAAAACTTCGCGCCTTAGCGCCTTCGTGGCATAAACCCAAGCCAACGTTTCAGTATCAAAAAATGTCGTTTGGGTAAATTTCTCCCCTAAAAAAGCCATTTTACGCCTTTATTTTGCTGCCAAATTTGAGGTAATTCATTTAAAAATGAAAAGTAAAATGACAAAACAGTTTTTTAAAAATAATAACGCAATTGCCAAAATTGCAATTTTATTGATAATGGTCTCCCTTTCTTCATGTGGGAAAAGCGGCGATGCACAAATGGCTCCTCCAAAGCCAGAAGTAGATTTTCTTCAGACCAATTCGGCAACAGGAGAAGTAGAAAAGAAATATCCAGGAACAGTTGAAGGTTCTGTAAACGTTGATATAAAAGCTCAAGTATCTGGTTATCTTGAAGCTATTTACGTAAAAGAAGGAGATTATGTAAGCAAAGGACAATCTCTTTTTAAGATTAAAGGCGATGTATATGCCGAACAAGTAAATAATAGCCGTGCAGCTTATAAAAGCGCTTTAGCCAATCAGGCAAATGCGAAATTGGAAGTAGAGAAAATCAAACCTTTGGTTGAAGGAAAAGTTTTCTCAGACATGCAGTTAAAAACCGCACAAGCCAATTACGAAGCCGCAACAGCACAAGTAGCACAAGCAAAAGCCGCTTTGGGATCATCTCAGTTAAATGCCGATTTCTCTTTGATTAAAGCTCCTGTAAGCGGCTATATTAGCCGTATTCCCAACCGTATCGGAAATTTAGTTACACCAAACGATGCCGTTCCATTAACTACACTTTCGGAGATTAATAGCGTATTTGTATATTTTTCTTTGACAGAAGCAGATTATTTGGCTTTCTCAAAAGACGCAAAAAACAATCAGACCGTGAGTTTAATTATGGCCGATGACAGCGAGTACGATCAAAAAGGAAAACTAGAAGTTGCCAGCGGAAACATTGATCGTGCAACAGGAACAATTGCTTTAAAAGCCATTTTCCCAAATCCGAAAAAAGAATTGCGTTCTGGAGGTTCTGCAAGAATTGTCTTGAACAAAAGCTTGTCATCTGTAATTACAGTTCCGATGGCGAGCGTAAAAGATATTCAGGATAAATTTTTTGTTTTTGTTTTAAAAGAAGGCAATAAAGTAGCCATGGTTCCAATTGAAATCGCTGGAAGTGCCGGATCTGATTATTTCGTAAAATCTGGATTAAAATCTGGAGATAAAGTAGCGCTGAATAACATCGACATGCTTTACGATAAAATGGAAGTCGTTCCAAAAATCGCCACTGCAAATACAAGCAGTAAATAATTTTTCATTTAATAAAATAACATTTCCATGTTAAAGAAAATAATAGACAGGCCAGTATTGGCCACAGTTATCTCTATTGTACTGGTTATATTGGGGATTATAGGTCTTACCCGATTATCGGTAACGCGATTTCCAGATATTTCGCCACCAACGGTAATGGTAAGCGGTTCGTATCCAGGAGGAAATAGTGAAACCGTTATTCGTTCGGTGGTAACGCCTTTAGAAGAGCAGATTAACGGAGTTGAAAACATGCAGTACATCAAATCTACTGCAAGTAATGACGGATCTTTTTCGATCAGTGTCATTTTCAAACAAGGTGTGGATCCAGATCAGGCAGCGGTAAACGTGCAGAACAGAGTGCAGCAGGCCACTCCAAAACTGCCTCAGGAAGTTATCCGTATGGGATTAACGACTTCGAAACAGCAGAATAGTATGATTGTTATTTTCAATTTGTATACAGATGATAATAGCAAATACGACGAGTTGTTTCTGCAGAATTACGCGAATATCAACTTAGTGCCTCAAATGAAACGTGTTCCTGGAGTAGGGCAGGTTCAGATTTTTGGGGTAAAAGATTATTCGATGAGAATCTGGCTTGATCCACGTAGAATGGCCAATGCAGGTTTGGTTCCTTCAGATGTAACTCAGGCAATTGCAGAACAGAGTTTAGAATCGGCACCAGGAAAACTGGGAGAAGAATCTTCGGCAGCTTTAGAATACGTAATTCGTTACAAAGGAAAAAAGAACAAGCCAGAGCAATACGAAAATATTGTCGTTAAAAACGTTGGAAGCAATGTCTTAAGATTGAAAGATGTAGCGAGAGTAGAATTTGGTTCTCTTTCGTATAGCGGGGACAACAAATCGAATAGTAAAAATGCCGTTACAATGGCCATTTTACAGACTTCGGGTTCTAACGCAAATGACATTGAAATCGGAATCAATAAAGAAGTAGAACGATTATCTAAATCTTTTCCTCCAGGTATCAAATACGTTAACGTAATGAGTACCAAAGAGAGATTGGACGAAGCAACAGGACAGGTAAAATCAACTTTATTAGAAGCTTTTATTCTGGTATTTATCGTAGTCTTTATTTTCCTTCAGGATTTTCGCTCGACGATTATTCCAGCAATTGCGGTTCCAGTTGCGATTGTGGGAACATTTTTCTTCCTGCTCGTTTTCGGATTTACCATTAATATCCTAACGCTTTTTGCTTTAGTTCTTGCGATTGGAATTGTAGTCGATGATGCCATTGTAGTGGTCGAAGCCGTGCACAGTAAAATGGAAGAAGACGAAGGAATTTCAGCCAAAGAAGCGACACACAGCGCAATGGCAGAAATCACGGGAGCAGTAATTTCGATTACTTTGGTGATGTCAGCAGTATTTATTCCTATTGGATTTATGACAGGATCTTCGGGGATTTTCTATAAACAATTTGCTTATACGTTGGCGATTGCGATTATTATCTCAGCTGTAAATGCCTTGACGTTAACACCTGCATTATGTGCGCTTTTGCTGAAAAATCACGGACATAAACATGGAGATAGTAATGAACATAAAACAAGTTTCAAAGACCGTTTTTTCGTTGGATTCAATACAAGTTTCAACAATTTAACGGGAAGATATATCAAAGGTGTTCGTTTCTTAATTGGAAGAAAATGGCTTGCCGCGGGATTAGTTGCGGGAATAACTGCAATTGCGGTTTATACCATGATGTCTACGCCAAAAAGTTTCGTGCCTCTTGAAGATGACGGTTTTATGGTGTACAGTTTATCAATGCCGCCAGGAACAGCACTTGTTCGTACTACAGCTGTAATTCAGAAATTGGAAAAAGAATTGGCTCCTTTAGAAGCAATTGATGTTAATACGAGTATTACAGGCTTCAATATTTTGAGCAACAGTTCCAGTCCAGCGTATGGATTAGGTTTTATAAAACTAAAACCAAAGAAAGACAGAGGAGCAGTTAAGGATATTGAAGAAATAATGAATATCGTTAGCGGAAAACTGGCTAAAATTAAAGAAGGTCAGATCATGGTTTTCAGAATGCCTCCAGTAGAAGGATTCGGTGTTACAAGTGGTGCTGAGATTGTGCTGCAAGACAGAATGGCGAGAAGTCCAGAAACTTTAAAGGCAATGTCTGATAAAGTAATCGCACAGATTATGAAACAGCCAGGAGTTCAATACGCATACACAACTTTTAGAGCCGATTATCCGCAATTGGAATTGGAAGTTGATGAAGATAAAGCGCGCCAAATGGGTGTAAATATCAAAGATCTTTTAGGAAATATTCAAACGTATTTCGCGGGAGATCAATCAGCTGACTTTTCGAGATTTGGTAAGTTTTACCGTGTGAATGTCAAAGCCGATGGTATTTTTAGAATGGATGAAGATGCGTTTAATGAAATTTTCGTGAGAAATGCTGATATGCAGATGGTTCCTGTAAAATCGATTGTGAAATTCCACAAAGTGTATGGGCCAGAATCGGTAAACCGTTATAATCTTTACAATTCGGTAAATATTACAGCAATGGCATTACCTGGTTATAGTAACGGACAAATTATGGAAAATCTAGAACAAGTTTTAGATAAACTGCCTTCTGATTACACTTACGAATGGACGGGTTTAAGTCTTGAGGAAAAAGCAGGAGGGAGCCAGACTGTTGCCATTTTTGGATTATGTCTATTGTTTGTATTCTTCTTACTGGCAGCACAGTATGAAAGTTATTTATTGCCGCTTGCGGTATTGCTTTCTATCCCGACAGGAATTCTTGGAGCTTTCGCTGGAATTAAAGCAGTTGGTTTAGATAACAATATTTACGTTCAGGTAGGATTAATTATGCTTGTTGGACTTTTGGCTAAAAACGCGATTTTGATTGTTGAATTTGCTTTGCAGAGACGTCTCGCTGGATTAACCATAATCGATGCAGCTATTGAAGGGGCAAAATCTAGGTTAAGACCAATTATCATGACTTCGCTAGCTTTCATTGTAGGTATGATTCCGTTGATGTTTGCTTCTGGAGGAACTGCAGTTGGAAACAGATCGATCAGTGTCAGCGCGGCAGTTGGAATGTTTAGCGGTGTTATTTTGGGAATTTTTGTGATTCCGTTGCTTTTCATTGTATTCCAGTATTTACAAGAAAAAGTATCAAGAAAGAAAATCGCGACTCAAGTTCAAACGATAAAAGAATTAGAATGAAAACACTATATAAAATCGGAATGGTTTTACTTACTGGAGCGATCATGACATCGTGTGTAGTAGGAAAAAAATATTCTCGTACAGATTTGCAAGCTCCAGAAAAATACCGCGAAGAAGTCGCGGTTACTGGAGATACGGTTTTGCTTCCGTGGAAAAACTATTATAAAGATCCTTTATTGGTTGCTTTGATTGAAAAAGCTTTAGTAAAAAACAATGAAGTGATTATTGCGATGAAGAGTATGGAACAGCTTGATCTTAACTACAAACAAGCCAAACTATCTTTGATGCCAACGCTTGATTTTGATGCAGGCGCCAGTCGTGCTTATCCATCAAAAAACTCTTTGAACGGATCGTTGAGTCAGCAGTTTATTGGTAAAGACTATATGGACGATTACAGCGCCAATCTTCGCCTTTCGTGGGAAGTAGATATTTGGGGAAAAGCAGCTATGCAGAAAAGAGATGCCAAAGCAGCGTATTTTGCTCAAAAAGAGAATCTTTCGGCATTAAAAACTCGAATTATTGTTCAAGTAGCGCAGTCGTACTACAATCTTTTAGGTTTAGATGAACAGCTTAAAATTGCAGAAAAAAATATTGAATTGAGCACCAATACTTTGAGCATGATGCAATTGCAGTACAAATCGGGTTCAATAAGTTCTTTGGCTGTAAATCAGACCGAAGCGCAGAAAAAAACAGCCGAATTATTAGTGCCTTTAGCGAAAGCGAATATTGCAGTTCAAGAAAATGCTTTGCAGATTTTATGCGGAGAATATCCAGATAAGATTGAAAGAGCAGGAAATATTGATGCGGCAGAAGTTTCGGTTATTTTTCCAACAGGAATCCCAGCTTCGCTTTTAAGCAGAAGACCAGATGTAAAATCTAGCGAATATGCGGTTATGTCTGCCACTGCAAAAACAGGATTGGCAAAAGCAACGATGTATCCGACTTTAAGTTTGAATCCGTCTATTGGAGTGAATTCGTTTGAATTTGAAAATTGGTTTGATTTTCCTGGTTCAATTACCAAAACTATTGCAGCCAATTTAGCACAACCTATCTTTAGAAAAAAAGCGTTAAGAACGGCGTATGAAGTGGCTGTTTTAGAACAAGAAAAAGCTGTTGTACAATTTAAACAGTCATTTATAACAGCAGTTGGCGAAGTAAATGATGCGATGTCGAGATTAAAATATGCTGATGAACGTATCATTTTAGCAAAAAATAAAGCAGAATCGTTGGACAAAGCGACTTCAGATGCTGGTTTGCTTTACAAGAGCGGAATGGCGAATTATCTTGAAGTAATTGCAGCGCAGAACAGTTCGCTACAAAACGAATTGGATCTGGTAACCATAAAACTCGAAAAACTGAATGCAGCAATTAACCTGTACCGTGCTTTAGGAGGCGGAGTAGAGTAATACTTAATTTTTGATGATTCACCATTTCTGTAAGCGATTATAGAAGTGGTGAATTTCTTTTTGAATTGAATTAAAAAAGAATGGCGCAACGGAAAATTATTCTAGAAAATAACCTTGTACTAATTATGGCTAAATTGGAATAAATTGCTGTAGAAGATTAGATTTTGAACCTATATATGTCGCTCCGCTGGAGCTTTATATTGTACATGTTTACTCTTTGCTATAAATATTCCGCTTCTCTGAAGCTTGGAGAAATAGATTAGCTCAAAAAAACAATAGGATAGATGGAAAGAAAGCCCTAGCGGGGCAAAATATTTATAGAGTTTAAATAGGATGAAAGAAAAAAAAGCTCCAGCGGAGCGACATTTTGAATCCGTATATGTCACACCGATATCGCAGATTTGTAATCTGTGCCCGCAACAGTAAGACATAACACTAAATATCTATTTTTTGTATTTACAGAAAATAGACAATCTTTACGGGCACGGATTGTAAATCCGCGCTTTCGGGCTTTCAGAGCAAACAAAAAAGCCATCCTAAATAAGGACAGCTTTTTCAAAATAGTTGTGTGTTTCGGGATTAACCCCAGTTTAGTTTTTAAATTAATTAATTTTAACCAAATGAGCTTCAATAGCTTCTCTTTGAGATTCGTATTGAGCAGGAAGTTTTAGGTTTTGACCCAATTCTTCTAAGCTTTCGTCTACTGTAAATCCAGGATTATCAGTTGCAATTTCGAATAAAACTCCTCCTGGTTCTCTGAAATATAGAGAATGGAAATACTGTCTGTCGATTTGTGGTGTAATAGACAGTCCGTATTCTTCGATTTTTTCTCTGAATTTCATCAAAATTTCGTCATTTGGAACACGGAATGCTACGTGATGAACAGTACCATTTGCATTCAAACCACGTTTTTCTTCTGGCAATTCTACTAAGTCAACAATGGCAGCATTTTCTACAGCATCTGTTGCATAACGGTAACGGTTTACTTCCTGATCGATTAGTTTGTACCCAAATATATCGGTTAAGATTGCAGCAGTTGCTTTGATGCTGTTTAAAGTCAAAGTAATGTTATGAAAACCTTTTGTAGCCACATCTGCTTTTACTTCGTCAGTTTCCCACGCTTTTCTGTTATCGTCTGTTTTAGATTCGATTAACTCTAATTTTAGCCCGTCTGGATCTAAGAAAGTCAAATATTTTTCTCCAAACTTTTCGGCTGGTTTATTGTAAATTACATTGTATTTTTCAAAACGTTTCTGCCAAAAATCCAAACTTCCTTTTGGAACAGAATAACCAATTTCAGTAGCCATTCCAGAACCTTTTCTTCCTTGTTGGATTCCTTCTCCCCAAGGAAAAAAAGTTAGAATAGTTCCAGCACTTCCTACTTCGTCACCGAAGTAAAAATGGTATGTTCCAGGATCGTCAAAGTTTACTGTCTTTTTGATAAATCTTAATCCTAAAACTTTAGAATAAAAGTCAAAATTACGTTTAGCGTCACCTGCGATTGCAGTAATATGGTGTAAGCCTAATATTTTATTTTCCATGGTATTTGTTATATTAAATTGTTATTGATTTTTCTTTTACAAATTTACGTCCGTTATGCTTCTGGATCGATTAACCTAGATTAAGAAATGAAATACGGTTCGTTTTTGAAATTTTCAAAGAATAACCAAACCATGTTCCATTTTGTTAGATGCTTTGTTTTCAGTGTTTTTAAGAAAAAGTCAATTTGATATTACACGATATATCGAGACTTTACTGATATGAAATGGCATATTTAGAGAATCAAAAAAATATTTTTCACGCAGATTTAAACTGATTCAAGCAGATCGAATATTTAATCTTTTTTAAACACATAGAAACATTTTTTGGGATGTATAAAAGGCGTTTCACTTATTTAAATGCACATAGTTTTCGCGCTTACTTTTGTTTTTTTTTCACGCAGATTTGAAAAGATTTGAGCAGATTTAAATTTATTTATTAGTTTATTTTAGAAAAAACTTTGCGACTCTGCGTCTTTGCGAGATTCTTTTTTAGTATTTACAAAAAAAACTTTGTGCCTTAGCGCCTTCGTGGCAAAAAAAACTTTTAATCTGTGGCACTTTTTTAAATTATAACTTTATAAATATTGATTTTCGAAGTTTTGGCTCGATATTTTTTGTTTTGTGTCCCTTTCCTGTAGTGTCTTCTACTAATAAAATTGAACCAGTTGGGAATGTTCTTTTTTCTCCCAACGAAGTTTCGATTTCTACGCCTCCTTCCAGCAAAACAATGTACTGGCGGTCTGGCGCATTATGAAAATCGTAGTCGTAAGACGGACTTACTTCTCTAAAAACAATTGATTTAACAGATTCATCCTCAGATAAAAATCCGATATCGCCATTGTTTTTCAACGGAACTTTAAAGTCTTCAAAATGGCTTTCTCCGTTAGCATCGCTATAAACACGAGTTATGGTAATCATTATTTTTTATTGAAAATCAATGCATTTGCGCAATCTACTTCATCCTGACTGATTGTATGTCCCATATTTGGGTAGATTTTTTTAGTTACGTCTGCACCCATTTTTGTCATAAGTGCTTCGGTATCATTCACTCGTTCTACAGGAACATGAAAATCTGGATCGCTTGTTCCTATAAAAACTGGAGTATTTTCAAAGTTTCCAGAATAATGATTTTCATAAACTTGATCACCAATTAATCCGCCTGTAAAAGCTACAATTCCGCCATATTTTGCGGCATTTCGGGTTGTAAATTCCAAAGCAAGACAAGCTCCCTGAGAAAAACCTAAGAAATAAATATTCTCTTTTTCAATTCCATTTTGCTGAATAGCCACCACAACCTGATGAATTGCTTCTAAAGATTTTGAAAAAGATGGTTCATTTTCGTTTAACGGAGCCAAAAACGAATACGGATACCAAGTTCTGTTTTCTGCCTGAGGTGCAACCAGTGCAAAATCTTCTACTTTAAGATGTTTTGCGATAGAAAGAATATCATGTGCACTCGCACCACGACCATGAATCATGATCAAGGCTTTTTTAGCTTCATTTAAAGGAACTCCGTCTGTTAATATATCTGTATTCATAGTTTTTAATCTTTAATTTTAGTCTAGAGACTTTCATCTCTAGTCTTTCACCTAGTCTTTCGTCTTTATTCTTTCGTTTTTTTACTTCTTCCAAATATCTTCATATTCGTCCGGATGTCTTTTGAATTGCGCGTGTACATAAGGACAAAGCGGTAAAACTTTCAAATTATTTGCGCGAACGTATGATACCATTTCTTCTAAAAGTTTCTTTGCATAACCTTTTCCTTCTCCTTCTGGTTCAACTCCAGTGTGGTAAACCGTCAATAAATCCGGTTTAATGCTTACTGTCATTTCTCCCAGTTTTTTATCATCGACATATAGATTAAAAGCGCCGTGTTTTTTTTCGTCTAATTCTAATTTTATTGTTTCCATTTTATTGGGTTGTATTTTTATTTTATACCTATTGAGCTATTTCTTTTTTAGGAAAAAGAGATAAAACCATTCTTTAGAGATACTATATTATTAGTAAACTGCAATTCAAAAAGACGTGTTTACTGGCTGTCTCGATGGTATAAATAGCAAATAATCATAGCAGTTCCTGGCAGAATTAAAGTTCCTAATCCGAAAAACTTTCCTGCAACAGCACCAAAAAAACATCCGACAAGAAATCCGATTATAGTGACTAATTGCTTTTTAAAACTTAATAAAACTTCGGCATCTTTAAATCCGTTTTTTAATAGATTTCCCAAATCAAGAGAAGCCTGAGTTACATTTCCCGTCATCATAGTAGTCGGGCCGTGCGTTTCTTTAGCGTAAAGCTTTCCAAAAGCATTCTGAAGTCCCATCGCAAAAACGGTTGTCATCGCAACAGTATACATCGTCCATTCTTCGAAGTTTTGCAGATAACCAAAAGTGTAAGAAGCAATACCGCTTAAAACCAATATTATGCCTTCCCAAAACAAAATGGTGTAGCGATTAGTAGCTTTTAATGCAATTCTTCCTCCAGTAATGACTGCCATAATAAAAATAGGGAAAGTTAGCAGTTTTATCCAAGCATGAAGATCTGAGCCTTTGATAATTTGGTAAGCAAATACGATAAAGTTACCTGTAACATGCGCCGAAAATATCGAATCGGCAGCGACAAAGGTTACGGTATCGCAATACCCTGCTATGATTGTTAGAAGCAGGGTTACGTACCAAATGTTATTTTTTTGTATTTCCATAGTTTGTTTTTAGTTTAAATGAGCGCGAAGCATCCACGCCATTTTTTCATGATTTTCTACAAGCCCTGTGATAAAATCGCTTGTTCCTGCATCTTGCCACTCGTTAGCAATTGGATTAATATTTTCTCTAAGATAAATAATAATGCTTTCGTGATCTAAAAGCAATTCTTTGATAAATCCGTTACTGTCATTTTTCTCCTGTAATTCTTCAGTAAGATGTGTTAAAGCTAAGAAATCTTTTAAAGTTGCAGGCGTATAATGTCCTAGAGAACGGATTCTTTCTGCAACAGTATCCACGATTTCGTCAATTGCATCATATTGTTGTTCAAAGAAAATATGCTTGTTATAAAAATCTGGGCCTTCAACGTTCCAGTGTGCTCTTTTTGTTTTGGTGTAAAGTATAAATTCGTCTGCAAGAACTTTAGTTAAAATCTCTACAATTTTTGAGATGTTTTCTTGTTTGATTCCGATGTTTGTTTTCATTTTAAATTAGGTTTTAATAAGTTATTAATTATGAGTTATGGGTTATGAGTTATGGGTTATGAGTTATGGGTTATGAGTTATGGGTTATGAGTTATGGGTTATGAGTTATGAGTTGTGGAGGAATCTAAATGAATAAACACATAGAAACATAGATTTTTCTTGATTTTGGAAAAGAATAAAGAAAGAAACTAGTTTCTAACACATAGATCTTTGTGTTGAAAAGACAGATGAAAAATTAAAAATTAAAAATTAAAAAATCTGCCTAATCTGCTCAATCTGCGAGAGAATAAATATGCTATGTGTATTAATGCAAGTGAAACGCCTTTTACTCGCTCCAAAAAGCTATGTTTCTATGTGTTAAAAATATTTTGTGTTTAAATTAATTGTTTAGAAATGTTACTAAATACTGATCTAGTGAATACGTTCCTGCGCCAAGGGCAAGGAGCAGTAATAGGGATAAAGTGTACATAAAAGGCACATCACGTACTTCTAGCGAATCGTTTCTATGAACTACAAAATAGCCAATTGCTGTTACTCCAATTGTGGGCAACACAGCAAGTCTTGTTCCGAGTCCGAGAATAATGAAAAACGGAATTACCGTATCTGAAAACGTTGCCACTAAACCGTTTAGTTTTTCTGGCAGATGCAACGGATTCGGTACATGTTCTTTTTGTCCGTTTTCGACTCTGAATTTCTTCATTCCATGTACTCTAAATAATTCAACAGCCAGCAGAACTCTAAAAACTAAAAGAGCAGCATTGTTGAATGATGTTCCTAAATCGGAATAAAGGATTTGTTTTATAATATCGATCATTTTTCAAAATTTAAAAAGCAAAACAAGAACAGCCTAAAGCGCCCCAAAATGCATTATAATTATTAACTGGAACATTGCTTAATCGGGCAGCGTCGTGATTGTGTAAATGAACGTCGCAGCTGCCGCTACAGCTATGAATCTGTGATGTTAGTTTTGGTTTTGCATCTGCTTTTGCATTTTTTTCGATAGCGCTTTGCAAACCGCTTCTCACAGGATAGCCATTGTAAATATTCGTTGGTGACCAATCTGGCAGAATCGGAATATGTGGCGGAGAGAAAGATGAAAAATCTCCATTTGCATACACAATTTTTCCGTCTACGATAGTCAAGTTTGCTTCAATTTTCTTGATGTCTTCGTCTTCAATTGTAAAATAATCACGGTCTAGAACCACTAAATCGGCAAACATTCCCACTTTGATATCGCCTTTTTTGGTTTGTTCCTGCGAAAACCAAGCGCTTCCTCTAGTGTACAATTCTAGGGCAGTTTGTCTATTCAGTCTCGTTTCGTTATACAATTGCAAACCACCAACAGTTTTTCCAGCTGTCATCCAATACATAGAAACCCACGGATTGTAACTGCTCACTCTCGTAGCGTCTGAACCCGCGCCAACAGGAACTTCCATTTCGATCATTTTTTTGATTGGCGGTGTGTTTTCTGCTGCTTTTGCACCGTATCGATCTGTAAAATATTCTCCTTGATAAGCCATTCTGCTTTGTACAGCGATTCCGCCTCCTAAAGCTTTTACACGTTCGATGTTTCTTTCATCAATAGTTTCTGCGTGATCAAATATCCACGGAAGTCCGTTGAAAGGAATATCCTGATTTATCTTTTCAAAAACATTCAAAAATCGTGTAATGCTTTCGTTGTAAGTAGCATGCAGTCTAAAAGGCCAGCGGTTTTCTACTAAAAGACGAACTACTTTTTCTAGATCTGCTTCCATGTTTTCTGGAAGATCGGGTCTTGGTTGCAGAAAATCTTCAAAATCGGCAGCAGAGAAAACTAACATTTCGCCAGCTCCATTGTGACGGTACATATCATTTCCTTGATATAATTTTACCGTATCAATCCAATCTGAAAAATCTTCAAATTCGTGTTTCGGTTTTTGTGTGAAAAGATTGTACGCAATTCTTACTGTCAATTGGTTTTTTTCATTCAATTCATTCACCACTTTATAATCGTCTGGAAAATTCTGAAATCCGCCACCTGCATCAATAACACTTGTGATTCCGAAACGGTTTAATTCTTTCATAAAATGACGCGTTGAATTAATCTGATGCTCATAAGAAAGAGTAGGGCCTTTAGCCAAAGTCGAATATAAAATCATTGCATTTGGTGTCGCAATAATAAGCCCTGTCGGTTCTCCGTTCGAATCGCGTTCGATATGTCCGCCTGGAGGCGCAGGAGTATTTTTGTTATACCCAACTGCTCTCAATGCGGCTCTGTTCATGATTGCTCTGTCGTATAAGTGCAGAATAAAAACAGGAGTATCTGGTGCAATGGCATTGATTTCCTCTAAGGTTGGCATTCTGCGTTCAGCAAACTGAAATTCTGTCCAACCGCCCACTACACGTACCCACTGCGGATTTGGCGTGCGATCTACCTGTTCTTTCAGCATTCTAAGGGCATCGGCTAAAGAAGGAACTCCGTCCCAACGTAATTCTAGATTATAGTTTAATCCGCCACGAATAAGGTGAATGTGCGAATCGTTGATTCCAGGAACGGCTCTTTTATTCTGAAGATCAATTATTTTGGTTTCTTCAGAAGCAAAACTCATAACGTCGCTGTCATTTCCAACGGCAATAAATTTTCCGTCTTTAATCGCTACGGCTGTAACATTTGGTGTTTCTGGATTGAAACTATGAATTTTACCATTAAATAAAATTAGATCTGCTTTCATAGGTCAGTTATTTAGCGTTCAATTTTTCAATTGCCTGTTTAATTCCTTCACCAGCAACGGTGTAATATGCTGGCCCTGCAAGCAGAATTACTTTTGTTAAAGGCTTATAATCTGTCAGCTTTTTTTCTTTTAAATAAGATTGAGTTCTATAGGCTTCAAATGAACCCAAAACCACATTTTCGGCTACTAATGCGGTTGGAGAATCGATTCCCGCATCTTTAATATCGCTTGCGAAAGAATAATTTGAGACGCCTAAACGTAAAGCTTCGCGCATGGCAGTGCTTCCAACATTGATCATTAAATCGGGAGTAAATTTATTGCGGTCTCCTAATCCGATTAATAATAACTGTTTTGAAGCTAAAGTGCCTTTTGGCGGCGTAATCAATAAAGTTTCTAGAGAATGTCCTTGAAATTTACCACTTTTGCGTAATTCGGTTATGATGCCTTTTAGCGCGTCATCTAGATGCACCATTCCATTTAAGTTAGCAGGCAGGGCAGGAGGGTTAAAGATATCACCTTCTGTATATTCAAAAACGCAGGCAACTTGTAAGTCAGCTTCTGCTGCAGATGGCCCCTGAACCAATCCGTTTACTGCAATTCCGTCTACTTTCCCCCAAGTTGTCGTAGAACCAATTGAAGCGTTTTGTGCAAATGCATTGTTACTAAGTGAGCCTGCAAATGTTATAATTAGAAGAAACAGATAGGATAATCTAAATCTGTATGTTGAAGTGTTTGTTTTCATGGTTAAGGGTTTAGTGTTGTTTTTTATTTTTTTAGCGCATAAATTTTGACGCAGATTTAACGGATTTGCTATCGCAAAAACGCGGATTTGCACAGATTTTTTTAGAATTTTATTTGATAAAACCGTATTATCAGCGTTCTAATTTAGTGTCGTATATTTTTTTTGTTATTAAAATTTGAATGTTAATCTGGCATTAAAGAAAACACCGTCTTTAGAATTCGGAATAACATCATTGATGAAAGCGCCAGTTTTGAAATATTGAATACCGCTGACAACCGAAATGTATTTGTTTATGCCGTATGTAAAATTGGCGAGATAAGCCGTTCCGATATATTTTTCGTCAGAATCACTTCCGCGAAGATTTAGGATGCCGCTTGGTCGATAAACTCCGTCTTGTGTTGAATATCTCCAGTTTAAAACCACATCGACCTGCATCTTTAAATTCGAAAGTAAATCGAAGGTTGCATAAGGATGAATATCGATAAGGTTTACTGGCCCAACCTGCGGACTAAAACCAAAATAACCTCCTTTTGGATACAGCGGATTAAATGTCTGGAGATTTCCGTTTCCTTGGTTTTTATCTCCAGAGATATAATCATTTCTAAGGTTTATGGTTGGTTTGAATTTTGTGTTTTCAAACATATATCCAATATCAATAGATCCTGTCCAAGCGTTGATATTTCCCGATCCGAATGTTCCAAATTGATAGGCTGCTTCGAGATTGTAAATAAAACCACCGCCGTATTTCCATAATCTGGAACCTATTGTATGGCGTCTTTCGGGAGCAATTCCTTCTTCAAAAACAGAAGCATCTCTTCTGAACCCGAGATAATACAGATCGAGATTTCCTGCTTTTGGAAAAATTATTTTAGAATAAGCGCCCCAAAGATTAAGCTGTTTAGACATTTTATTGTCAAATACGCCTGTGTAAACCGTATCAGCCATCATTGCAAAAGCATCAATTGAAAGTCTTGATGAATTGTACATCAATTTTCCACCAGTAAAATAAAGTCTTGCATTTGGACCTTCTCTAACAGAAATAAGTCTTCCGGAACCATAATCTAATTCTTGCCTTCCAGCACGAATGGTTATTTTTTTATCTTTTTGCTGCCATACATTCACATCCAAAAACAAATTCTGAACATTTAGCTGATCTTCGTCAATGCCTCGCGCACCGTTTGTACGGCCGTCTTCCAAGGCACTTCTTAATTGAGCAAATATTCTAAAGGTTTTTCCTAGATGAATATCGGCGTGAAGATCATAGCGCTGGAGCAGGAAATTATTGTGTCCGATATTAAATCTTCCCCAATCTTCATTGTTGAAATCAACATATTCATATCGAGCTTCACCTCCAATAGACATATAAATATCCTTCTTTTGATTTAAGGGAATGAATTTTAGTCGTTCGTAAAATTTTCTGTTTGAGTCTTTTAAGAATTCATAATTTTCATCATAACGCAACAGCTTAAAACTTTGAGCCGATGCTGTGTTTCCTGCTAAAAGAAAAGAAACAATACCTATAAAAAAGATTTTGGATAATATGGTTTTTGATGATTCCAACATAATGAAGGGTAAGAGATTTATAATAAAATGAATTAGTCAGATTAGTGTTTCAACATGTTATGTGCGTAGTGAATACCAATTCCGTAAGAACCACCATATTTTTTCATTAAAGAAGTAACAGGGCCATAAGTAGCTTCGCGTGCCCAGTCTCTTTGAAGTTCTAATAAATATTGGATAGAAGTTACAGGAATTGCTCCAGCTTGAATCATTCTTTGTACTGCACGTTCGTGCGATTCGCTGCTTACATCGCCGCATGCATCCGTAATTATGTAAACTTCGTAACCTTCCTCAATAGCCGATAAAGCAGGTCCAACAATACAAACGCTTGTCCATAATCCAGCTAGAACTATTTTCTTTTTGTTTTTGGCAACAATTGCTTTGTAAGCGTTTTCGTCTTCCCAAGTATTCATTGTAGTTCTGTCGATATATCCAGAAGTTGCAATCGGATAAAATTCTTCAACTTCAGGAAAAACTGGACCAGAGAAGCTTTCTTCTGCAACGGTAGTTACAACTGTTGCTACATTAAAAATTTTAGATGCTCCAGCTACAATTGCCACATTCGTACGTAATTCGCTTACTGGAATATTGTGAGTTGCAAAGGCCATTTGTCCTTCAAAATCAATTAATACTAATGCGTGGTTGTCCGGGGATAATAAGTTAACTGATGGTTTCATACTATTTATTTTTTAAGATTTTTAATTGGTTAGGCTAATGAAATAGAATAATCATTAGCGATATATCGTGATTTTATTGAAAATTAATGCGTCGACAATTTTTTAATCATTTCAGAAGAAATTGAATCAGCATAAATTCCAAAAGCGCTGGTTAAAACACCTTTAATATTGTAGATTTCAGACTTAATGCCATAGACAATATCTTCATCTCCTGGATCGGTATCTCCTTCAAAACGAAATAAATATTCAATTTTGAATTCTTCTGGTGACATGCTTTGCGTATTGTTATTGTAGCGAATACAATTAGAATCGAGATTAAAGTTTTCTGTAAAACCTTGCGTACTCAACCATTGTAAAGCTTCTGTAACCGTATCAAAAGAGGGCTGTTGAAAAAAACTCATAATTTGAGAAGATTAAACTACCTGTAAATGAACCTTTACAGGTAGTAATTATGGATTATTTGATGAAATCTAAAATATCGTTATTGATTGTTTCTGCTTCTGTAGTTGGCATTCCGTGAGGAAAACCAGGATAAGAAATCAATTTTCCGTTTTTCAACAATGCAGCAGATTTTGGTGCTTGGTGATAAGGAACAATCTGGTCATCTTCTCCGTGCAATACAAGAACCGGAATATCCAAACTTTTAAGATCTTCTCTAAAATCTGTTTCAGAGAAAGCTTTAATTCCTTCGTAATGTGCTAAAACAGATCCCATCATTCCTTGACGCCACCAATTTTGTTTGATTCCTTCCTGAACAGTTTGGCCTTCGCGGTTCCATCCATAAAAAGGAATTGGGAAATCATAAAAATATTGTGATCTCGTAAAAGCTGTTCCTTTTCTAATTTCGTCAAAAACAGACAAAGGCACACCTTCTGGATTCGATTCGCTTTGAACCATAATTGGTGGCACAGCGCTGATAATTACTGCTTTTGAGATACGTCCTTTTCCGTATTTTGCAGCATAACGAATTACTTCACCGCCTCCTGTTGAGTGACCAACGTGAATTGCGTCTTTTAAATCTAAAGCTTCAACTAATTGAGCAATGTCTGATGCGTAAGTTTCCATGTTGTTTCCTTCAGAAGTTTGGCTAGAACGTCCATGTCCGCGGCGATCGTGTGCAATAACTCTGTATCCTTTTTGAAGAAAAAACATCATTTGTGCGTCCCAATCATCGCTTGATAAAGGCCATCCGTGATGAAAAACAATTGGCTGTCCTGTTCCCCAGTCTTTGTAATAAATTTCTGCTCCGTCTTTTACTGTAAATGTGCTCATGGTTTTTGATTTTAAGATTAATTTTTATTTGTAATTTTAATTTAAATTGGTTTTTAAGTTTAAAATTTAAACTTATATGTGGTATTGTGTTTTGTTTTGTTATGATTACACTGCAAATGTATTACAGAGTGAAAGGTCTGTTGGTTAATCTAGATTAAGAAGTGAAATTTTTTGTGTTTAATATGCGCTAAGGCTTGTATACAGAAGGAAATTTGGTTGTGTATCATATTTCGCATTTTTATATTTATAAAATGATGCCAGATTTTAGCCAATTAACGTGCCTTATTTACAATGGCTTTATTTTAAAGGCTTTATCAAAAAGAGGAAATTTTTTATTTACGATATTTCGTTAATTGACGAGGAGTTCGCTTTTTGCAAGTGCAATTGATTGGTTCTTATTTCAGTAAAAAATGAGGAATTAGTTAAAATAAATACAAAATAGTATGTACTTTTGCCAGCAACTATTGAACAAGCATTGAAAAGGGTAATCATCATAGCACTTTCTATTTTAATTCTGTCGCCATCTTTTGGCAGCTTGTTCGTTTATGCTTCTTTTAAAATCAATCAGAAAGAAATTGCAAAAACCATTTGCGTTCAGCGTAAACAAGCTTTTAACAGCTGTAATGGGCGTTGCGAACTTCAAAAAAGCATTAAAAAATATTCTGATAACGAACGAAAAATGCAGGATAGTCTAAAAGACAAATTAGAGCTTGTGTACGTTCAAAATAGTGCTGAAATCAATTTTAGCATAATTCCAGTTATCGAACCAAAAGATAATTCTTCAATTTTGTTTGAAAAGAAACCTATCGGTGCTTCTAATCTTACTTTTCATCCTCCTCTATATATAGTGTAAGGATTAAAATTTGGTTACTTTATAAATTTCAATTGTGAAATTTGAAATTTTAGAATGCTTTGTTGGCAGTTTTTTACTTGCGCTAACATTCAAAGTTTATACGAAAATTACTCAATTTATTTTTCTAAATCTGATTTTAATCTTCTTTTGTAATTGAAAGGAAGATGCTTCTATTTTCATTTACGCTTCCATCACTCTGGCTCACTAACAGCATTTTGATTCTTTTTTGGTATTCAAAAATTTATGACAGCGTGCTACATAATGAACTTTTTTTATAACATCATCAAATGAAATCTTTTAATTTTTGGATAATTGCACTATTGTTTGCGGTTACTTCCTGTACGATTGATAAAACAGATTACGAAGCAGAAACCGGTTCTGAAGTTCCTGAAAGTTATGTTTTTAAAGAAGCTACTTCTTTTACAAGTGGCAGCTATAAAATCACTATAGATGCCTTAAACGGAACATTCTATAAAGGATATAATGAGCTTCATTTAAAAATTGTTAATACGCAGAATAATCAAGAACTGAATTCTTCTGCAGTAACTTTTCTTCCTATTTTGAGTAATGCAGACGAAAGCAAAAGTTCATGTCCTCATGAGTACAATGTTGCTTATGATGCGACTAATAAATATTACAGCGGTTATTCTGTTTTTACTGGCGAAAGTTCAACTACAGCAAGCTGGAAATTGTACATCAGTTTTACGGCTGATAACCAAAAATATGAGATAAATAAAGATATAACGGTTGAAAAACAAACCAATAAGAATCTAAACATGACAGCTTTTGCAGGAAATGATGGAGAACAATATGTAATCGCTCTCGTTTCACCTCAAAAACCGACAGTTTCAGAGAATCCGCTTGTGGCTGGTGTTTACAAATACAACAAACCGACAACTCCTGCAGGAACTTTTCCAGATCCAACACAATTCTCTTATTCTGAAGTTGTGGGATATACTTTAAAGTTAGATCCAAGAATGCCAGAACCATCTATGGGGAATCATTCTTCGCCAAATAACAAAGATTTGGTACAGGGAAATGATGGTTTATATCACGGCGTGGTTAATTATACGATGACAGGAAACTGGACATTGAATTTAATTATGATGAATCAAAACGGATTAATCGTAAAAGGAACCGTAGTTCCAACTGATCATACGCCAGGTGTAGAAGGCGTGAAAAGCGAACTATATATTGATACTTTATTCTAATAACATGAAATATATTATAATGCTGTTTTTTTTGGGAATGTCTGTAATGGCTCAAAACAATCATGCACATCACGACAGCATCAAAAACTTAGAAGAAGTAACAGTAAAAAATGCCACGAAAAAGAAAATTGAAACCGAGATGAAAATGGCTGTTTCTGTTGATGAATTTTTATCATCATCTGAAAATATCAGTTTTATAAAACGAGGAGCTTATGCATGGGAACCTTTATTGAACAACATGAGTACGGAACGTTCTACGGTTACCATTGACGGAATGCATGTTTTTGGCGCTTGTACCGATAAAATGGATCCGATTACATCTTATGTAGAAAGCAATAATCTTGCGGCAATTGATATTAAATCGGGACAAGAGGGAAGTCTACACGGATCTACCATTGCAGGAAGCATTGATTTAAAACGAAAAAGCACGCCATTTGGACTTCAAAAGAAATGGAATGGAGGATATCAAACAGGATTTGAGTTTAATAATAAGCAGTTTTTCAATTTAGGAAATATCTCTTATTCGGGAACTAAGTTTGTGGCAGATGGAAGCATTTCGTACCGAACTGCTGATAATTATTCTGATGGAAATAACAATGAAGTGAAGCATTCGCAATACAATAAATTCAACACTTCATTGGGATTAGCGTATAAAACAAGCGATTTATCGTCGTTACGATTAGACGCGATTTTTGATGTGGCAAAAGATGTAGGTTATCCCGCTTTACCAATGGATTTGTGGCTTTCTCGTGCGCTAATTACTTCGGCTTCTTATAAACAATTGTTTGAAGAAGGATTGGTTAGAGTAGTAGATACAAAAATATATTTTAATGCCATTGAACATTATATGGATGATACAACGCGTCCTGAAAATTTGGTTCACATGGATATGCCGGGCTGGAGCACGACTTACGGATTGGTTTCTAAAGCCAATTTGAAAAAGAATAATTATTCGTCTGAAATTCAATTGAATGCTTACGATAATTTGTCGATTGCAGAAATGCGCATGTATCCGCAAGATCGAAGCGAAAGAACTATGTTTGCATACAGCTGGCCATGGGTAACGACTCGTTATGCTGGACTTTCTATGAATAATTCTTGGGAACTTTCAGAAAAAAGTACGGTGAATTTAGGTGGTTCTTTGGGAGTGAATTACAATTATTCTAAATACATTGAGTTTAACTGGATTTTTCATCCTGGTGCACCACAGGAGAAAACGAGATTTCTGCCAAGTGTAAATGCTAGTTACCAATTAAATATAGATCAGTTTAATTTCTCTATAGGAACAGGCTACGGTCATCGTGCGCCTTCTGTTTCTGAAGGTTACGGATATTACATTTACAATAGTTTTGACCGTTACGATTATATTGGAGATCCAAATCTGAAAAATGAAATTTCGTATGAAGGAAATGCAAGCGCAGGTTTTAAAAACGAAAGATTAAGCATTCAAGGAAAAATTAATTACTTCTACATTGATAATTACATTATCGGTAAAATCTTGAGTTTAGGAAGTCCGATGAATTATCAGTCGGTTGGGGTAAAAGGTTATACTTCTTTAGATTATGCAACACTTTTAAATATGTCAGCGAATGTAAGCTACGATATTTTGGAGCACTTGCACTGGAAAGGAACGCTTATGTATGCACGCGGAATGGACAACAAAGGAGGAAATCTGCCATTTATACGTCCGTTAAGCTATCTGACTTCGCTTCATTATATGTATAAAAATTTCGGAATCCAGACTTCTGTCAATGGCGATTTTGAGCAGATTAATTACAGTCCGGAATATGGAGAAGATTTGACTGCGGCTTATGCAATCTGGAATATTTCTGCCGATTATTCTTTTAAAATCAATAAAGTAAAAAGTACCATACAGATTGGCGCCGAGAATTTGTTAAACGAATATTATAGCACGTATGCTGATTGGGGAAATATACCAAGAATGGGACGTAATATTTTCACGTCTTTAAAATTGAATTTCTAATTAGAAAAACATAAAAATTGAATTTAAACACAATAAATTAAAATCACAATATGGAAACTTTAAAAAAATACCTTTTATTATCAGCGGTTGCTTTAACATTTGTATCATGTTCAAGTGATGACAATGCTCCAGCAGCAAACAACTTAATGCTAGAATTTAATAATACTTTCAAAGACAAAACAATTGTTTTAGGAGGTGCTACTTCGGCTTCTGCAACAACAAATACTTCTGCAGCAGGACAAATTCATCACTTTTCTGAGGCGAAATATGTAATCAGTAATATTCGTCTAATAAAAGATGACGGAAGCGAAGTGCCTTACAATGTAAATGATTTAGACAAAGGTGCAACTGTAATTGATCAGGCAAAAGCGGCATCGTTGAGTTATGTTTTAAGCAATGTACCATCTGCAACATACAAGCAAATTAAATTTGGTTTAGGAATCAAAACAGAACAAAATACATTAGACCAAACAAGATTTCCTTTATTTTATGCGGCGGCTGGAGCAAATGATACAGCAATGATGTGGGAATGGGGAACTGGATACCGTTTTACAAAAGTGGAGGGTTTTTATGATAACGATAACAAAGTAATGTCTATTCATACCGGAAGTACTGTCGCAGGAGAAGAAGGCGCATACAAACAAGGTGTAAATGCTTATAGAGATATTACATTAAATCTTACAGCAAATGCAGTAGTAGGAAGTAAAGCTCCAAAAATCAAAATTAAAGCTGATTTCGACAAATTATTGAGCGGAAAAATCAATACAATTACATTATCAACAGGAACAGGAATGAGTGATAATGCAACTCCAAATGTGCATACTGCTGCGCAAATGGTAAAATTTGTGGATAATCTAGGAGGAAACGGAACAAATGATATTTCAGGAATGTTTTCTGTAACTAGTGTAGAAAACTAAGTCATCTTTCAGAACCGTCTGAAATTAAAAAGACGGTTCTTTCTTAAAATTCATTAAAATGCAAAAAATATTTGGCTTTATCATAATCGTAATCTTTTTCACTTCGTGTAGCAGCAGTGATTCAGATGAAACTTATTTTGATAATCCTGAGCTTTCATTACAAATTCCGATTGATTTTCCAGAAGTAAATAGTTATGTGAGTTTGAACAAGCCTACAAAATATGGCACTGAATTAGGCGAAAAACTTTTCTCTGATAAGAGATTTAGTGCAGACAATACTATTTCGTGTTCAAGCTGTCATATTCAAGGAAATGCTTTTGCAGATCATAATGCGCGAGCAATTGGAGTTGAAGGTAGAGTTGGACTTAGAAATGCGCCACCGCTTCAGAATTTGATGTTTTTAAAGTTCTTTAATTGGGATGGAAGCAGACTCCAGTTGGAAACACAGCCATTAGTGCCAATTATTACCCACGAAGAAATGGACTCTTCAATTCTGGAAGTGATCGGAAAAATTAAAGATGATGCTTCTTATAAAGAATTATTTAAAAAAGCATTTGGAGATCAAGAAATTACTGCTGACAGGATTTATAAAAGTATTGCTCAGTTTGAATATACTTTAATTTCTGCTAACAGTAAATATGATAAAGTAAAACGAAAAGAAGGTCAGTCGTTTACAGAAAGCGAAGCAGCAGGTTATGTAACGTTTCAGCAGAAATGTGCCAGCTGTCATAGCACAGAATTGTTTACAGACCAGAGTTTTAGAAATATTGGATTTCCATTAAATACAGATTCTAATGAAGCAGGAAGAGGCAGAGTTACCGGAATTCCGTCTGATTTTATGAGTTTTAGAGTTCCAAGTTTACGGAATGTTGAATATACAGCGCCTTACGGAAGTTTTGGACAGTTTACCACATTAAAATCAGTTTTGGATTATTTTGATAATGGTGTTTTGGATGCAGAAAATCTAGATCCTATTTTTAAAAATAATGGTAATAGAATTCCGCTTACAGAACAGGAAAAAGAAAACCTTATTGCGTTCATGAAGACTTTGAGTGACAAAGACTTTACTGGCAACTAATCTCAAAACGCTTGATTTTACTGATATTTGGCATTTCTTTTATAAAAAAGAAGGAATGTTTATAATATGTTGATAAATAATACGTTGCGGATAGTGTTAAAATCTGATTTCGATAGATTAAATGTTTTAAATTTAGTAACTGAATGATAGTTAATTATTTAAAAGTATTTGAATATGGAAAGAGCTATAAAATTACAGGTTCGCAAAGAACTTGACGGGAAGCAGCAAGTAAACGTAATTAAGCTAAAAGGGAGTTTAATTACCAAAGGCTACACAGAAATTATCCATATTAGCGATAAGGACGATGAATTTTACATTAATTCGTTTGCAACCAAAACAGAAGCAAGCAACGAAGTAAAAGAATTTATTTTAGATTTTATAAACAAAGAAAATTTAAGCAATACAATTAGTGTTCTAGCATAATTTGATAGAATTGTACAATTGTAGTGCTTAATATGGCAGATTTAAACTGCACTTGTAAAACTTGTATTTTGATCCAGATAAAGTGGCTTGTCTTGTATAGCATCATCTGGTTTCTCGTCCCAATCGCCCCAATCTCCTACATAAGTTTTACGAAATATTAATTCGTTATTATCACCATTACAAACCAAAGTTCGGTCTGTACAGGTTTCATTGTTTGGACTGAAATTTATTTGTAAATTTTTCATGACGTGATTTTTATAATTGTTTGTATATAATTGTTTGTAAATGAGATTATAAAAGTAGAAATAACCAATCTTAATTAATTATAAAATAATATTAAATTATTGTTTAATTTGCATGTATGTGATTGAAAATTAACCCTATAAAAAAAGCTAGACAAAATCTTGTTTAGCTTTTTTTTTGGAGTTTTTAATCTTTCTTCTTTACTCTTTAATCTTTCTTTCTCTTTAGGCACCTTCCTCGCGGTTCATCGCCCTCTTGAAGTATAATTTCAGAATGTAAAAACTGAGCGGCATCTGCAGAACCTTGTACTTTTGCTGCACTGCGTTCGAGCATTTCAGCTTCAAATTCGTTTAACATGCATTCTCTCAATCCTCTTTCTTTCCATTTCGATTTAGCGTTACAGCCTTTCGAAATTTTTCTGGCCAATTTCAAAGCATCCAATAAAGCTTGATTGGCACCTTGTCCCTTAAACGGACTCATCGGATGCGCCGCATCACCAATTAAGGTAATATTCTGATTCTTTTCTAATAATGTTGAACTCAATAATTCACGGTCATAAACAGGATATCCAGAAATTAGATTTTCCTGCGTTGCTTCCAAAATCTGAGGAATAGGAGAGTGCCATTGTGTTCTTCGGCAAGCTTCTTCTTTCAAGGCTTGTGGTCCTTTTGCACTTAATTCTTTGGCTTCTTCTTCAGACATTGGAAAACTTAATTGCCACATTACAGAATCAGCGGTATAAGGCATTACGTAGATACGTTCATTTCCGTTAGCGGTCTGAAATATCGTTTCGCCATCTAGTAACTCGCTTTCAAGTGCTTCAAGAGAACTTAAAGGACAAATTCCTAAGATTACAATGCAATCTAAGTAACGGAGTGGTGTTGCTTCTTCGCCAATTATGAGTTTTCTAACAGCGCTTCTAATGCCATCTGCGCCTATAACAAGATCGGCTTTTACTGTTTTTATATTTTTGTTTGTCTGAAAGTCTAGTTCAACACCATCTTCAGATTCTCTTAGATTTACTAATTGATGTCCCCATTGTACAGTATTATTTCCTCCAAGCTGTTCCAAAAGCGCCAATCGAAGCGACTGTCTTGCGATATGTATGTTGGTACGTTTTGTGGATGATTTAATGGCGGTTTCAAGCCATTTTCTGGTTCCCCATTCGCCTAATATTTTTCCTTCAGTATTGTGTACGATATGTTTTGTCGAAATTACGCCGTATAGAGAAGTAATGCCTAAACCTTTCATGGCTTTACTGGCTTGTTGTAAAGTAAGTCCGTAGCCCTGAGATCTGGCATTGAAGTCGCTGTCTCTTTCATAAATCGTAAATGGAATTCCGCGGTGTAAACAAGCCACAGCCAAAGCAACGCCACCAATACCAGCACCAATAATGGCAACATGCGGTTTAGTAAGATCGGGTTCTAGATACTTTTCAGATTGAATTAATCCTGATCCTGAACAATTTGTGCACAAATGCAGATGGGCTTTAGGGCGTATTGGAGCAGTGTTGCTCTGCTTATTTTCATATAAAGCCAATTCCGTTTGATAACGACGTTGCGCTTTTTTACTGAGTCCGCGATTTATTTTGCCCTGTCCTTGGCACTCATGGCATATAGTCCACATAATCTGTTGTAGCTTACTTTAAAGCTGCAAAAATAACTAAATGTTGTCAGAATAAATCGTTAATCTTTATAAGGTATGATTTCCAGCGCTTTATAGGGTTATTTTATAATTTTTTAAAATGATTGTATAAGTCAAACAATTGTATTTGAGGTAATTTTAATAATCATTTAAAAACGAACAAATTATGGAAAAGAATAATCAAACCCAGAAAAATCTGAATCCTAAAGAGCAGGGTGGAGGAGATCATCGAAACGATACTAGAAAACATCAATATAAAGATCATGATGAAGTGTTGACAAATGATGAAAATTATGATGCTGACACCAAAAAGTTTAAAGGAGAAGAACCTGAGCTCGATGATAAATTGAATAATGAAGAAAAAAAATAATGTAAAAACGCCTCAAAATAAACTTGAGGCGTTTTTTTGTGTTTATTTCCTCGTAGAAAAATCTATTTTATATTTTTATAATCACTTTTTTCAAGAGATAAAGGTAAAGAAGTAAAAAATATGACATGATTTTTATAGATTTGTAATAATCTAATACAATATTACCCCATAATAAGGAAGCAATTATATAATACAAGGCATGAAATCGGTTACTTCAGTTTTTTTACTTTTAATGTTTGTCTGTTCAAGTTCTTACTCACAATTGAGCTCTGATAAAATATTCGAGAGTTTTAAACAAGGGGAACGCACCAATTGTTCATCTATAGCTTTTATTAAAGCATCTTTAAACATTTATGGTCTGGACAACTTGTTTGTGAGCGAAAAGCTAAACGACGATTTATATAAAATCACGCTGAAAAACAATGCAACATTCAACCTGAATAGCAGTGAAATAAACAAAGCCAAAGAATCTGCGGGTTTTGTCTATATTAAAGATAATTGTGACAGCGAAAAAATTACCGATTATGCAGAATTGACTTATGCGGTAATGGCAAAATACAAGCAGATCATAGATAAAGAATCTACTTTTGATAAAGCACTCGAAGATCTGGAAGACGGTACGGTTTATACTCCAACAATCTATAAATACTTAGGATTTACATTAGGCAAACAGATTCAGAAATTAAAAAAAGAAGCGGGAACTGAATATTGCGGTGTTGTAGCGTGGTCAAAAGTGCATGCTGTTTTTGTCTGCGGAGAATTTATGGATTATTATGGAAACAAAAAGAGCTTGTGGATTAAATACCCAAGCCGTTTCAGAATAATTAAGTCATAAAAACAGTAAAATTAACTTTGGTAAAAATGTGCTGAAATAGCTTAATTTACTGTGTTTGCTGTAATCTTTTCTTTATCGCAACGTAACAATTATAATTTTATTGTGAAAAAGAAATTATAAAAGTTGCATTTTAACATAATTTATATATTTTTGTTTTATTCAAGAACCAAATCTATTAAGAAAATGAAGAGCAAGATTATTTTATTATGTGTCCTTTTCTTCTTGACGACTGCTGCCGTTTCTGCACAGGCTAAAAATGCACCAAGAAGTATCATTAGTACAACTGCCTTAATCCGTAAATACCATGACCAAAAAGAGTTAAGTGGTATGCAAAAAGGAGAACTTTTAGAATTGTACATTGAACGTATTAAAGTTCTAGTAAAAACCCTTCCTTACATTGCTTTGGTTACTAAACCTGGTGTAACAATGGCAGATTTAGGTATTCCAGACACTAGTGAGAATAAAAAGTTCTTAGATGGACAGGCAGAAGGCACAACTGTTTTCTTAGATACTACAGTAGATTTCCAAAGAAAAATGATGCCGTATTCTGATAAAGGAAATCTTATCGCTGCAATCTTATTTTATGAAACTACATTGAAATCATTACACGAGTTTAACGAGATGTAATAATTCAATACAAAAAATAGAAAGCTCCAAGGTCTTATGATCTTGGAGCTTTTTTTTGCACTAAACTTTACGATAAATGCAATAGAAAGTGATTTTTAGATTTCAGATTAGTACAATTCTTATAAAATCATAAAAAGTTACTTTTTATATAACTATTTTATTTTTAGGTTTTTAAGATGTTTTGTTTGTGGAAGTTAACATTTTTTTTGCAAAAAGTTTAATTAAAATTTGGGAACTAAAATTTTTAATATACTTTTGTTCTATCAAATTAGTAGAGTTTAAAATTTAGTTAATAATACAGAGATTAAAACCTTATCATTTCATTTTTAGAAATATAAAAGCATAAGAGACATTTGCAACTTATGCATCACTACGGTTAAAATTCCTCTTTTTAAATTCATTATAGATTTTTAATAACACTATCCTGAACAAGGGTAAAAATTGTATAGGCCAAATAAAATAATTAATCTAAAAAAAGTAAAAATGAAAAAACGAATGTGCTGCAGATAAAAAGAAAAACCATTTCTGTTGCAGCAGAAATGGTCAGAGTTTAAAGAAATTGTCATCTCTAAAAGGAAAGCGTGAGTAGCATAAAAATGCTCTGGGCTCGCCTTATTATTAAACTAAAACAAAGTAATGAAAATAAAATTAAAAAGATATGCTTGGCTATGTATTTTAGTGATTTCCATAGGAGTTAAAGCTCAAGAGACTAAGCCACTAATCCAGTCTAAACTGGAAGGAACAGTAGTAGATGCTGTTACAAAAGAGCCTATTATTGGGGCTTCAGTAACTATTAAAGGAACTACACATGGCGTTATCACAGATACAGATGGAAAGTTTTTCTTCCAAACAGGACAGAAATTCCCTTACACACTTTTAATTAGTTATTTAGGATATAAAAAAGAAGAAGTTGTAGTCAACAAAAACGCGATTGTTATTGATCTTACCGAAGAACAGAACGCGTTATCTGAAGTAGTGGTTACGGCACTTGGAATTTCTAAAGAAAAGAAATCTCTTGGATATACAACTCAGGCAGTAAAAGGAAAAGAATTGGCGACGACAAAAGAAACCAACTTCTTAAATGCGCTTTCTGGTAAAGTAGCGGGTGTACGTATTACAAATTCGCAAGGAGATATGGGATCTTCACGTATTATTATTCGTGGAGAAACTTCTATCGCAGGAAATAACCAGCCACTTTTTGTGGTAGACGGAGTTCCAGTAGATAACTCTCAACTGAACTTTGGAGGAGCTACTCGTGATTTCAGAAATGCGATTGCCGATTTAAATCCGCAGGATATTGAGACATTAACGGTTTTAAAAGGTCCAAATGCTGCCGCGCTTTACGGATCTCGTGCTGCGCATGGTGTAGTACTTATCACTACAAAATCTGGAAAAGGACAAAAATCAGGATACGGAGTTACTTTTAATACTGGTATAACCGTTTCTCAAGTAGCTACTCTGCCTTCGTTCCAAAATAGTTTCGGACAAGGTTCTAATGGAAGATTCAGCTACGTAGACGGAAAAGGAGGAGGAGTTAATGACGGTGTTGATGAAAGCTGGGGACCAAGATTGGATGGTCGTCTTATTCCGCAGTTTTATTCTAAAGGTGAAGCAGTTCCTTTTGTTGCACATCCAAATAATGTGAAAGATTTCTTTAACACGGGACTTACTTACGACAATAGCGTTTCTATTGCAAAATCTAACGAAAAATCAGATTTCCGTTTAGGTGTAAACAATCAAAAACAGCTTGGAACTGTACCTAACAGTGAAATAAACAAAACAAATTTTACGGTTAACACCAATTATCAGATTTCTGAGAATGTAAAAGTTGGGGTTAATGCTAATTATATTGTAACAAATGCTCCACAATTGCCAGGGGGACCATCTGGAGGACGTGCGGCAGGTGTAATGCTTCAGTTTCTTTGGTTCGGACGTCAGGTTGACATCAATGAATTGGATAAAGACTGGACAACCAATTGGAATAACAGTTACTACAGCAACCCATATTGGAATGCATATTACAATACAACAAGCCAACAACGTAATCGTATAATTGGAGATGTTCACTTAGATGCGAAATTGGCTGATGGACTTAACTTCAGATTCCGTACAGGTGTTGATTATTATAATGACCGCAGAAAATATACTATCAAGTATGGTACAAACGGAACGCCTTTCGGATCGTATGCTGAAGACGCTTACACTGTAAATGAGCAAAATACTGAGGGTATATTTCAATATACAAAACAGCTTAATGATGATTTCAGTTTAGATGCACTTGCAGGTTTCAATATTCGTAACCATAGCGATGCCAACAATTATCAGAAAGCGCCACGTTTAGCGGTTCCAGATTTATATACGTTGACCAACTCTAGAGATCCTTTGACATCATCAAACTCATTGTCAAGGTTAAGAGTGTATAGTGCTTACGCATCTGCTCAAGTAGGCTTTAGAAATTACGCTTTCTTAAACATTACAGCGCGTAATGACTGGTCTTCTACATTGCCAAGCAGTAACCGTTCTTATTTCTATCCTTCTTTTAACGGAAGTGTAATCTTAACAGATGCCTTGAACATTAAGAGCGGTACACTTGATTTCTTAAAAGTTAGAGGTGGATGGTCTGAAGTAGGTAACGATGCAGATCCATATCAATTGGCTACGGTTTATAATTTCCAAACTGCTTTTGATGGAAATCCAATCCAGACTTCTTCGCAAAAGAAATTAAATGAAAACTTAAAACCAGAAACAACTCGTTCTACAGAGGTAGGTCTTGAAGCTTCTTTCTGGAAAAACAGACTTCATTTTGATGTAGCATATTACAATACAAATAGTTTTGATCAAATTTTAGAAATTAAAACTACAGCATCAAGCGGTTATACTTCGCAGTTAATTAATGCAGGTAAAATTAACAACCAAGGTATTGAGGTGCAATTGGACGGAAATCCAGTTCAAACTGAAAACTTCAAATGGAATGTGGCTTTAAATTATTCAAAAAATAAGAGTAAGGTAGAAGTTCTAGATTACGCTGGAGATATTAAAAACTATACAATTGGTTCTTCTGGAGGTGTTGATGTATTAGCATCTGTAGGACAAGCCTACGGGGCACTTTACGGAACAGCGTATCAGCGTGATGCAAGCGGAAATATTGTAGTGGGAGCAAACGGTCTTCCAAAAGCAGATCCGACAAAAAAAGTTTTAGGACATTATACGCCAGATTATTTAGCAGGTCTTACGAATACTTTGACATATAAAAATCTTGAGCTTTCATTCCTTGTTGATGCGAGTGTTGGTGGAGAGCTTTTCTCTGGAACGAACAGAACAGGAAACTATACAGGAGTTTTAGCACAGACTCTTCCGGGACGTGGTGCTGAAAACGGAGGTTTAAGCTACTATTATCCAGGAAACAATACCTCTAATCCTAAAACTCTTGTAAGCGGAGGAGCTGCTCCAAGCGGTGTAACGGTTTATGATGACGGAATGATTTTCGGAGGTGTATTTGCAGACGGAACGCCAAATAATAAAGTGATTAGTGCGCAAGAATATTATAAAGCATCATACAACATTAGCGAAGCGTATATCTACAGTTCAACTTTTGTAAAAATGAGAGAGATTAAACTTAGTTATAATTTTAATAAAAAACTGGTTAAAAAACTAGGATTAGAAGGAGCAAGCATTACTGCTGCTGGTCGTAACTTATTCTTTATCTACAAAGATGCACCAAATATTGATCCTGAAACGGCTTTCAATACAGGAAATGCGCAAGGATTGGAAAGTTTAGCGTTGCCAACAACTAGAAACTACAGTCTTAATCTTAATGTTAAATTTTAAAAACTCGGAATCATGCTAAAAAAACTATCATATACAATTCTGTTTGCATTGGCACTGAGCTCTTGCAGTGATACTTTAGACGATATAAATAAGAACCCAAATGCAACTGAAACTCCGCTTGCGCCATACCTTTTGACAGGTACTTTAAAACAAGGAGCAGATTTGTATTGGGGAGATGTAAATAACTTTAACTCAACTTTGCTTTTTGTACAGCATTGGGCAAAAATTCAATATACAGAACCAGATCGGTACGATGTTTCAAATACTTCTTTCACATCATTGTGGGATAAGGGATATTCAACTCTAATTACAGATTTGAACACGATTATAAAATTTCCAGATGCACAGGCTAACTCTAATTATAAAGGAATTGCCTTATCACTACGTTCATGGACATTTTTACTGTTGACTGACGCTTACGGAAGCATTCCGTACAAAGAAGCGGGGCAAAAATTAACGCCAGCTTACAACACTCAAAAAGAAGTTTATACAGGATTGCTTGAAGATTTGAAACAAGCGCAATCTCTATTAAATGCTGCAAATGGTTCTGTTTCTGGAGATTTGGTTTATAAAGGCGATATATCGAAATGGAAAAAATTTGTGAATTCGCTTCGATTGCGTATTGCTTTGAGAATCTCAGACAGAGAACCTGTTTTAGCGAAACAAGCAGCAATTGATGCAACAAGCGATGCTGCAGGACTAATCAGCAGCGAAAGTGAAACATTTAAGTTTACTTATACAAGTTCTCCACAGCAAAATCCTGCTTCGGCTTGGTTTGAAACTCGTGATGATTTCCGTATTTCAAAAACTATGGTAGATCAATTATATGCATTATCTGATCCGCGTTTGCCAGTATTTGCGCAATTGCCATCAGATGCAAGCGTAGGCAAATATGTTGGCGGAGCAAACGGATTATCAAATAGTGATGCTAATAGCCAAGGTTTTGCTAAAACATCAAAACCAGGAACTTATTTCCTTACATCAGCTTCGCCTGCGGTAATTGCTTCTTACTCAGAAACATTATTTAATCTAGCAGAAGCTGCAGCAAGAGGTTATATTTCTGGTAATGCAGAACAATATTATAATAGTGCTATTACAGCATCGTTCATTCAGTTTGGAGTTACAAGTCCAACAACAATTTCAGCATACCTGAATCAGGCAAGTGTAAAATATGATGCTTCAAATTATGCTAAATCAATCGGTACACAAAAATGGATCGCTTTCTTCGGACAAGGCCTAGATGCTTTTACAGAATGGAGAAGATTGGATTATCCTGTCTTAACAGCTGGTCCAGCAACTGTTTTGGACGGCAAAATTCCTTCACGTCTTTTCTATCCTGGGACAGAACAATCTCTTAACGAAGCAAGTTATCAAGCTGCTGTTGCAGATCAAGGAAAAGATTTATTGACAACCAAATTATGGTTTGATGTGAAATAAATCAGAATTTTAAATTTCATCAATAAAAGCTCTGTATCTTAATTAGATGCAGGGCTTTTTATTTAAATAATAAATATAAGTTGTTCGTTATTTTACAATTTTTGCCCTATTAGAATAATTTCCTTTGTAAAAAAATATATAAACTATGAAAACAAAAATCATTTTAAGCACCT
This sequence comes from Flavobacterium sp. UW10123, assembly GCF_040538975.1. NCBI lineage: Bacteria > Pseudomonadati > Bacteroidota > Flavobacteriia > Flavobacteriales > Flavobacteriaceae > Flavobacterium > Flavobacterium sp. UW10123. Next base: position 269,117 of record NZ_JBEWQE010000003.1, on the reverse strand, counting down.
TCTTGATGCTTGCTTTTTGGTGTAATGCCCAAACGACAGATCCTGCTTTAAAAGAAGTGAAAAAATTTATTGAAGCAAGTAACAGAACGTTCTCCGATTTTACCAACAAGAACGACGGTTCTATTGTTGCAAGATATACGGATGATGCTTGTCTATTTCCGCCAAATGGAGAGCCAAAATGTGGAGGAAAACAAATAGATTCTTTTTTTAGAGGCGGACCTCAAGTGCATGTTACATTCACAATTCAGCATCTTTATGGAGACGCAAAAACAGCGGTTACAGAAGAAAGTTTTTATGAAATGACTGATATGAATGGCAAAAAATTAGATGACGGAAAAGTAATCGTGATCTGGAAGAAAACCAAAGACGGCTGGAAAATGCATCGCGATATGTTTAGCAGCAATCATCCTGCAAAACAAGGCTAAAAGCCAATGTTAACAGCCTGCTGTAAATCGGTATCGCTTTTTAGCATCGAATTTCTGGATGCAGAGGGCGTAATGCCGGTAAACTTCTTAAATTCTTTTATAAAATGAGCTTGGTCATAATAGCCATTATCGTATGCTACTGTAGTTAATGATTCTGTTGTATTGAGTACTAAATCCAGACTTTTATTAAATCGGATTACAGAAGTAAAAGCAGCAGGGCTGATGCCAATATTAGACAAATAAAGTTTTTGGATATACCTTTCTGATAATCCTGAATTGCGGGCAAGGAAAGGTAAGTCCAATTGCTGATGATGGCGAAAAAGTTCCTGACTTAGATTTTGGACTATGGAAACCTTTTTTAGACGAGTTTCATTTTTCTTTAATTTTTGAAGAAAATACGTTTCTAAAACGTTGATTTTAGATACTAAATCGTCTTTCTCCATAATCTGGTCATACAAATCTCTGTTTTCTCCCAAAGCTACATCATACATATCGGTAGCATAATTGGTAAATTCTGATAAAGGATCTGAAAAAAACAATGCACTAGCATGCGGATAAATTCTTGCTATAAGTACAGAAGTTCCTTTTGCTACAGAAAGTCGTGTTGGAAGCGTAAGATGCCCCAGTAATTCTATAGCAGGAGTATCTTTTTGTTTGCCGTTGATAATGGTAGCTGCAAATCCTCCAGAAATATTTACAATCAAATCGACATATCCGCTTGGATAAAATACTTCATTGTCGAGATCTTTTTCAATCGTAACAATAGTATAATTTTTTATAAACGGCGCTAAGCTGGCGGATGGTAAAATCTGCATATCGTTTTTTATTGTAATTTTAGGAGTAAATCAACTGATTTATAACAAGTTCTAAATTAATAATAAATACAATATAATCGAATTAAAGTTTCGTAGATATTGTTGCAATTTTCCATAATTTAGATGCTCACTAGAAGGATGAACGAATAGCGGATTAATCAAAATTAGCGAAATAATATGCAGACAATATTAGGAGCAAACGGACAGATTGGCGAAGAACTGGCAAGAGAACTAAAAAGAAAGTATACTTCTGATATACGAATTGTAAGCCGTAGAGCAAAAAAAGTTAATGATACAGATACTGTTTTTTCTGCAGATTTAACGAATAAAGAACAAGCAATAGAAGCTGTTAAAGGCTCTGAGATTGCATATTTTACATTAGGACTTCCTATGGATTCTGATTTATGGGAAAAACAATTTTTGCTCATTTTAAGTAATGTTATTGAAGCTTGTAAAATCAATAAAACGAAACTGGTGTTTTTTGACAATACTTATATGTATCCGCAAGACGGCAGAATTCTTACCGAAGGAACTGTTTTTGAACCTGTGGGTAGAAAAGGAAAAGTCAGAAAAGAAATGGCTGAGATGGTTTTAAACGAAATAAAATTAGGCGAATTGGAAGCGGTAATTTGCCGTGCACCAGAATTTTACGGTCCTGCCAAAACGCAGAGTATCACCAATACTTTAATTTTCAAAGCTATTAAAGAAAATAAAAAACTAAAAGTACCTTTAAGCGACACTAAAAAACGAAGCTTGATTTGGACGCCAGATGCAAGCCATGCTACAGCATTAATAGGAAATACACCAGATGCTTTTGGTCAGACTTGGCATTTGCCTGTTGATGAAAGCCATATTAATTACAAAGAATTTGTTGCTCTAGCTTCTAAAATATATGGCAAAGAATTAAAATATAAGGTTATCCCAAAAATTGTTTTTACAATGGGAGCGTTTTTCAATAAACAAGCAAAAGAATTACAAGAACTGCTTCCAAGATATGAACACGATAATATTTTTGATGATTCAAAATTTAGAAAACGTTTTCCAGATTTCGTTATAACGAATTATAAAAATGGAGTTGAAGAGATTAGAAATGAATAATGAAAAAAAACCCTGTTTCAGCTAAGATACAGAGCTTTAATGTTTAGAATTACAATTTTTTTATAGCTTTTCATACCAATTTAAAATATAATCGGCTACACTTTCCCAGCCTGGTTCTCCACAAATAAAATGGCTTTTGCCGTCAAATATCTTAAGATCTACACGACCTGCATTATCGCTGTATTTTCGAGCAATTGTTTCGGTAAGGCCAGGAGGGAAAATATGATCGCTTCCGCCTCCAATAAATAGAATGGGCTCATGTGCTTTTTTGAAATTGATATTAGAGAAAGAATTCAAAACCAATTCTCGGCTTACCTTATAACTTTCTGGCACTGCAAATTTCTCTAAAGCAATACTTTTTTGCGATTCTGGAATCGTATTAAAAAAAGCATAATCGTACCATTTTCGGCTTCCCATAAAATACTTTGCAGAAGAGAAAAAGCCAAAAGCAGGAATTACTGTTTTTAAAGTTTGAAATGGCGGAAACACATTTTTTGGAGGTGCTCCGTCAATGCTTACTCCAGCCGCTGCTTTACCTAGCTCTACCAGTTTTAGAGTAGCCATACCAGCCATTGAATGTCCAATTACTAAAGGCTTTTCGGGTAAAGTATCTATCAATCTGCTTATATTATTGACAATATCTATAAAACCTGTTTTAGTAAGGTCTGGATGAACTTTTTTTCTCAATTCGGCAGGATTTCCATCATGTCCAGGATTTGCTGGAGCATAAACGGTGTATCCCTTTTGTTCATAGTACTTTTTCCATTCTTCCCAAGTTCTGTCGTTGACAAAATTTCCGTGAATAAGCACAATAGTTTTTGATTTTGACATGATTTTTTTATTTGATTAATGTTAGAATTTCTTTGAAGATTTCTCGTCTAGAGTCTTTAACAAGCTCATAAAGACACATTTCAATATTGGTGACTGAAGCTCCTTTTTGCTGCAGTTTTTGTATAGCAGTTTCAACACTTTCAGCTGAACGTGAAGAAATGCAATCGGTCACAATTTCGACTTCAAAATTGTTAGATAATAATCCCATAGCGGTTTGATAGACACAAATATGAGCTTCAATGCCACAAATCAGCCATTGTTTCTTTCCAGAATCTCTAACTGCCTGTTTAAATGTTTCATTATCCAGAGCGTTGAAAGAATACTTTTCAATAGGGTTCTGATGAATTAATAACTTTTCCAATTCGAAAATTGTAGAGCCAAGTCCTTTTGGATTTTGTTCAGCCCAAATAATCGGAATTGAAAGTATTTGACAGCCTCGAATGAGTTTTTCTAGATTTTTCGTCAGTTTTTCGCTGTTGTGTACAATTCGAGCAAGTTTTCCTTGCACATCAATTACAATCAATCCGATGCTTTTTTGTTCAAGCATCGCTGCTAAAATTTAGGGCTAAAACGCCTGATAACAACATTATACTTTTCATAATAAATGGTTTTAAGGGTTGACTTTTCTTAAAAACCAATTTATATGCCATGCCAAAATATTACTTAATAATAGAGGTTTTTAGAGCTATTTGCCTGTTTACAAGTACTATATATCGCTAAACAAATTTAGATTAGTGAAATTTCGCTATATATCAAGTTTAAAATTATCTTCTTTTTTCATTGATTGGAAACTCTTTTGAAAATTCAATTTTAAGAATCGTTCCGTTGTTGTTCTCCATAGAAAAAGAAGCATCCAAATCGTCGCTTAAACCTTTAATCAAACTCAATCCGAATGAATTGATTTTCTTATCGCTGATATTCGCATCATAACCAACTCCGTTATCCGCAATGGTCAGAAGATATTTGTTTTCAGATGTGGCTTGCAATGTCACGTATATCATTCCGGTTCTGTTGTCTGGAAATGCGTATTTTATGGAATTGGTAATCGATTCGTTTAAGATAAGTCCCAGCGGAACGGCCTGCGCAACGTCTAATTCTAAAGAATCAATTTTGAGATCAAAGCGAATGCGCTGTCCAAGTGAAAAAGATTCTCTTAAATACTCCACCAATTCTTTGATGTAATTCGGCATATTAATCGTCGAAATATTCTCTGAATTATACAATTTCTGATGAATCAAAGACATAGAATGAATACGGTGCTGGCTATTTTTAATAGCCGACAATGCCATATCGTTTTCAAGATAAGCCGATTGTGAATTAAGAAGACTTATCACGGTTTGAAGATTATTTTTTACGCGATGATGAATTTCTTTCAAAAGCCATTCTTTCTCATCGAGCAAATGTCTCAAATTGATATTTTTCTGGTTGATTTCTTTTTCTTTCAGCTCAAGTTCGGCATTAGTTCTCTGTTTTAAACGGTATCGATTGTACAATAAGACAATTAAAAGAACCAATAAAACTAAACTCGAGATAGAGACCGTGTTTAGCAATTTTGACTTTTTCAAAGCCGTTTCCTGTAAAACCTTTTCTTGATTTAAAGATTTGATCTTCTGTTCTTTATTTTCAGTTTCGTACTGAAATTTAAGCTCTTCAATCTGTTTGTTTTTAGAATAGTCCAAAACTGAATCACTCAGTATTTTGTATTGTTTATGATGCTCCAATGCTGATCTGAAATTGCCATTTAGAGAATCTAATTTATACATAGACATCTGCAGCGCTTCTGAATTGTACTGTTTATTGTATTTTTTTGAAATAGCTTCAATTTTATCAATATACAATTTTGTTTTATGCAGATTTTTTCGATTACCGTAGAACAAAGCAATAGATGAATACGTGTTGCAAACATCTCTATAAGTTTGTGGCGAGTCTAAGGCATCTGCGGCTTCTCCTGCTTTTATAAAATATTTTTCGGCAATGCTATAGTTTTTAATGCGCCAATAACAATTAGCATAGCCATAATTCATAAGCATGTTATCAAACTTATTCGGTGGGGGATAATGGCTTGTAATAGAATTCATGTATTCTATGGCTTCTTTGTTTTTTCCCTTCATTGACAAAGATGCTGTTGCGGTCATAAAACTTTTGTACCATGAGCCGCTGCTAAAAATATTTTGTCCGTACCTAATACTTTTTTCAGACATTTTTATAGCTTCATCTGTGTGTCCCATTTGTAAATACACCAATCCTAAGCGCATATAAAAAATGTCAGCAAAAGTATAATCATTTGTAGATTCCATGCTTTCTACACTCTTTAGAGCATAATAGAGAGCACTTTTAATATTAAATTGTACGCTTTCTATATAAGCAATTGTAGTTTCAATATATTGCTGCTGCCTGAAACCAATTTTTCGCATATCGGCAGCATTTTGATATAAGATTTTCTTAGCATCATTTATTTTTCCGTGCCAGAAATAGATCGTGCATATCCTTGCTTTTGTGACTATTCTTTTTTCTTCAAAGCCCAAGGTTTTGTATAAAGCTTCGGCTTCTTTCAGTATTTTTTCTTTTTCGGGATCTAAATCGTATTGATTTGTTGCCTGATAGAATAATGCATCTGCCAGTGCGGCTTTGTCATTTTGTTTTCGGCATTCATTTACAACTTGCGAAAAGCATTTTTTGCTTTCAGGATAATTGTTGATCTGAAAATAAAACTTTCCCAAAAGCATTAAACTCTCATGCTGCCATTTCTGAATTTTTAGCTCATTACTTATTTTTACTGCTTCTGTGATATAAAAGTTTGCATTTTTAATGTCATCTGGTTTTGTAAAAGGTTTAAACAAATAAAAAATTCCCAGTTGCAGTGCCAATTTTACTTTGTTTACATCTTTTGATTTGAGAAAAAGCTTTTTAGCAGCTTCAATATTTCCTTTTTCAATTAAATCATTTCCAATTAAATAAGAGCCATCATTAAAGCCTTCATTGTAAGCTAAAGAAACTGGCAGTTTGTAAGCTTTACAAGCTAAAACTACAGCACTGTCGGCGTCAATTGATCCTTGATTTGAATTATATAAATAAGAAGAACAGGTTTGTATCAGCAAGCGCTTTTTCTTTAAATCATAGCCCGCTGTTGCGGGATGATTTTGCGCTTCAGAATTAAGGGTTATAAAGAACAGCAGACAAAAAGTGTACAGTAGCTTCATAGATTTATTTAGAATTAAATTTTAGTAAGTGTTTAATTAACAAATATAAAGAGAAACAATTGGGTTTGGGTTGAAAAATAACACGAAAATTATGGTAAAATGTGATTTTTATTTAGCTAAATTTGGAAACGCTTAATTTTAATTATGATAATTAACTATTTTTGTATCAATTAATTAAGTGTAATATAAGACAAAATTTACTCACTTATGAAAAAGTCTGCCGATAACAGATATGAAGCTTCTGCTTCAGCATTAAAAAAGCGAATTTTAATTGTTGAAGATCAGTTTATTGAGGCGCACGATTTACAGCTAATTCTTGAAAAAGCAAACTATGAAGTAACAGGAATTGCAAGATCGGTGGAGCAGGCTTTGGATCAGATTGAGATTGAAAAACCGGATCTTGTTTTTTTGGATATCATGCTGAAAGGTAAGCGAGACGGTATAGAATTGGCACATATTCTTAAAGAAAAACATATTGGTTTTATATTTATTTCGGCTAATTCTAGCAAAACTATTTTAGACGAAGCAAAAACCACACAGCCATACGGATTTATTGTAAAACCGTTTCGAGATCAAGATGTTCTTACCACTCTCGAAATTGCTTTTTATCGTCAGCAATATAGTTTAGAAAGCCAATTGAGACAACAATTTCAGCTTCAGAAAGCAATTTCAGAAATTATAAATTCAAATGTAAAGAAAGAAGAGGCTTTATTGGCTTTTGCAAAAGCGGTTCAGACTTTTATTCCTTTTGATTATTTAGAAACTGGTTTTGTGACTGCTACACATTATGATAATCTCGGAATTGTCCGTAGAAATATAGATCAATATCAGATTATTAATCTGCAGAAACTGGCTCAGATAACCGAATTGTCTGAGAAAGAAATAAATGAAACTTACAAAAAATCAAAAACAGATAAAGAGCCGATTATTTATAGCGCAGAAACATTGATAAATAATCTTCAGGAAGCTCCAATAAAAGCTTTGATCTCCCATAATTTCGGAATAAAATCGTATTTGGTTTTTCCGCTTTCGATTGCTGCGATCCAAAGCTATCATTTTACGTTTTACAGCCGTAACCTGAATGTTTATTCTCAGGAGCATTTACGAATTTTAAATTCACTGGAACCTATATTCTGTCAATTTATTGAAAAAATCTATTCGAAAGATGAATTAAATCTGCCTGCGAAAAAAGCTGAAGTGAAAAACACTAAATCTGTCAATACAGAGGAAGGTTTTGAAGGCATTATTGGCAATAGTTCGCAGATGAATTCTGTGTTTAATTATATCCGAAAAGTTGCTCCTTCAGATACTTCGGTTCTGGTTCTTGGCGAAAGCGGAACTGGGAAGGAAAAAATCGCGCAAAGCATCCATGCTTTATCTCCAAGAAAAGATAAACCTCTAGTTATTATAAACTGCGGCGCAATTCCTGAAAATCTTGCAGAATCACTGCTTTTTGGCCACGAAAAAGGGGCTTTTACAGGTGCTTTAGATAAGCGTATCGGTAAGTTTGAATTGGCAGACGGAGGAACTATTTTTTTAGACGAAGTAGGAGAGATGTCTCTAGAACTTCAAGTAAAGCTGCTTCGTGTTTTGCAGGAGAGAGAAATTGAACGCGTAGGAGGTACTTCTTCCATGAAAATTGATGTTAGGATTATTGCGGCAACCAATAAAAATCTTGAAGAAGAAGTGGCTGCGGGAAGGTTTAGAATGGATTTGTATTATCGTTTGCATGTTTTCCCGATTATGGTTCCGCCATTAAAAAAGAGAAAAGAAGATATTCCAGATTTAGCCAATCATTTTATTGCGGTTTATAGTGATAAAATGGGCAGAAGAGCACCAGTTCTTTCTGATCCTGCTTTGCAGCAGATTATGAATTACAATTGGCCAGGAAATATTCGTGAACTGGAACATGTTATGCAACGGGCAATTTTGCTGACGGACGGAAATACCATTAAAGAAATTGAGCTTTCTATATCATCTAAAATGCATCCTGAACAACCGGCTGAATCATTTTCTATAAAAACGATATTAGAAAACGAAAGAGATTATATTCTTTATATTCTCAAAAAATGTAACGGAAAAATTTCGGGAACTGGCGGTGCCGCCGAAATTCTAGATATTCATCCTTCTACTTTAAATTCTAAAATTAAAAAACTGGAAATAAAGAAAGGGATTATTTAAGGTAAGACATGATTTTATGTGTTTAAATAATCTGAAATCAGCTAAGTGATTTTGATTAACCAATTTGCTATAAATTCGGCAATAGTTTCCCAGTTTTCATGAATTATACTTAAATGATTTGAATCCTGAAATTCTTTGTAACAAGTTATAGAATGTAGGTTTTTGTATTTTTTAAAATTAGAATAATTCAAAGAAGCGGGAGTAAAAATATCTTCTGAACCCGATATAAACAAAAGCGGATTGTGTTTCTTTTTAAAATCTATTTTTCCTGCTTTTGTAAAAATATCACGCATGATTAATCTTGATTCAGGAATTAATAGTGTTTCATAGCTTTCTTTTTGTTCTTCAAAAGACATTTTACCAGTAAAATAGTATTGCCAATCTTTAAAAGGCATTAGAAAGGTTTTGCCTTTGGGACTGAAAAAGCCCGAAGTTCTCCAGATTGTTTTATAAAAGGGGAAATTAAAATAAAGCATATTGGCAGGTGGAATCGAGTTAAGGCAGATTCCAGCATAACACAATTCTTTCTGAATGAGTATTTGAGTTAAAAGACCTCCATAAGAATGACCAATTATAATGGGCTTTTCCGGAAGTTTGTCCATAATTTCGATATAGTAATCCACTAGATTATTTAAACCAATTTGGGCAATTTTTGACTCAGGATGGCTTTGTCTTAAAACAATTGGCAGTTCGTTTTTGTGTGGCCAAGGCGGTGCTACTGTTTTATATCCTTTACTTTCAAAAAAAACAATCCATTCTTTCCAGAAAGTATGGCTCACAAATGCTCCAGTAATAAACATAATTGTTTTTTTATTAGATAAATACATCATATCGAAGCTATTAGATTAATACCCAGAAAAACAGTATAGTTATCTTATAAAAAACAAAAGGAATGCCTTTTTTGTAAAGCATTGATTATAAAAGCATTGTTCTTAAAGTCAATTCTAGAATTATTAAATATCGTTAAAATCGAGTTTTTATTATTGAAATATCATCAGTTTAAACTCAAAAATGGTTTGTAAATGCTTTGTTTTAAAGGTTCTGTGTTTTGGTTTAATCTTTGTCTGCCTCTTTAAAAAATAATATTAGGTTTCAATCTTTTAAATTTTAATTATGGAAAAAATTTATAACACAGAAACAAGTTTCGCGAAAATTGGTGACCGTACAATTGCTTATCGTTCTTACGGAAAAGGAAAAGCAATTATTTTTGTGAACCGTTTTAGAGGAACGCTTGATACTTGGGATCCGTTGTTTATTGCTGAGCTGGCAAAAAAGTTCAACGTTATCGTATTTGATTATTCTGGAATTGGTTCTTCTACAGGAAGTCTGGCTCCAGATATTACTGTTGTTGCAAAAGATGTAAAAGATCTAGCCGATTTCTTAAAGCTAGATTCAGTTATTGTTTTAGGTTGGTCTTATGGCGGATTGGTCGCACAGACAGCAACTTTATTATATCCTAATTTGGTGACGCATGCTGTTTTAGTGGGAACAAATCCGCCAGGAAAAAATGAGATTCCAATCGAACAAGCATTTTTTGATGCTGCGCTAAAACCAGTAAACGATTTTGAAGATGAAATTGTTTTGTTTTTTGAACCAAAATCAGAATCTAGCCGATTGGCTGCAAAAGCTTCTCATGATCGAATTCATAAAAAAATTGATGGCGGAAAAATTCCTTCGACAATGGATGTTTTTCAATTGTATTTTGGCGGAGGAGATACTTTTAGAGATGATGCACTCAATTTTAGAGAACAACTTAAAAAGATAAAAACACCAATTTTGATTATCTCTGGTGATCATGATATTAGTTTTGCGGTTGAGAACTGGTACCCATACATCAATCAGATGACGAATGCTCAAATGATCGTATATGCGGCAACAGGACACGGACCTCAGCATCAATATCCTGAACTTACAGCACAGTATATCATTAATTTTGTAGAATACATATAATTTAAAGTTCATCAGCAAAACTTAATTATATGCAAAAGGAATAGTGTCAGCAGCTATTCCTTTTTTTTATGTAAAATATACATCATGATATTTCGCTAAAAACTGTTTTTTAGCGAAATATAGCAAAGAAAATATCCAATTTATATATCTATAGTGCTGTTTATGTTAGGGAGAAATAAATGAAGCGAAGTATCTTTAAATGCATCTAAAGCTTTTTGATGATCCATAACAATGAAACCAAAAGTATCGTAATGAACGCCTAATATCTTGTTTACTCCGACAAGTTTTGAGGCTTCAATAGCTTCTTCGATTCCCATTGTGAGACCGTCTCCAATAGGAAAAACAGCAAAGTCAAGTTTTGTGAATTTCGGAATAAGCTGCATGTCTAAAGTCAAAGCAGTATCGCCACTGTAATAAAAATTGCCTTCAGAAGTTGTAAGCACAAAACCACAGGCAATTCCTCCATAAGAACCATCCATAAAACTGCTTGGATGCTGGGCAACTACACATTTTACAGTTCCAAAATCAAAATCAAATTTACCGCCTGGATTGATAGGATGTGCGTTTTCTATTCCGTTTTTCAATAGCCAATTATAGATTTCAAAATTCCCGAGCACTTTTGCTCCTGTATTTTTTGCAATTCGCTCGACATCTAGAATGTGGTCATAATGCGCATGAGAAATAAAAATATAATCTGCTTTTATAGCATCAACATCAACCTCTTTGGCTAATTCGTTTGGCGTAATAAAAGGATCAAAAAGAATATGTTTTTCGTTAGCAAAAACAGAAAAACAAGAATGTCCGTAGTAAGTAACTTTCATGGTAAAACGTTTTAAATCAGTTAATAATGAAAGTTGTTTTTCCAATAAATATGCCATCGAAGAAAAGTGTTATAAAAGCAAAAAATATTAAGGACTACATTTTAATGCTCCAGCGGAGCGACATCTAAAATGCTTCATATTTCTAGTTTTGATAAAAATCAAAAGGATAATATTTTCCATAAATTAAAATAGTACTTATAAAATAAAATCTTTATCTTTAACTAGTTGGTATATCGGTTTACATGTGTTTTTTACTGACATACTTTCTTATTGCTGTTTAGGTTAAGAACCCCAAATTTCATAAACAGTATATTCTAAATACATTCAAACAATTTCAGAATTTATCTGGATAATAAGTTTTTATTTCATTTCTATTTTATCCTGCCGTTTTCAATTAAACAGCAAAGAAGTCGCTAGTTAAAAGTAATTTCAATTCATAAGAATATTATATAGATGTACGTAAGACTAAATTTTCTAAAACTCTTTATTTTGTTTTGCTTTTTGTCCAATCAGGAAACAAAAGCACAGACCACTTCTCTTGAAGAATGTTTTTTTATAGCTAAGCAAAACAATATTACTATAAAACAGGCTCAATCTGCACTAAAAACAGGAGAATATAACCTTCAGGCCGAAAAGAAAGGATATCTTCCTAAAGTAGATCTTTTATCGAGTTATTCTTATTTAAGCAATCCGCTTACGATAAATCTGCAGACCGTTAAAGACGGAGTTGTTGAAGGTTCGTCACAGCAAAGTGTAAATACGGCAAACGAAATTTATCATGAAATTACTGGAAACAATTTGTCTCAGGCAGCGCAAGATCGTATTTATAATGCTTCAAAAACAGTTATTGGAGGTATTTATCCAGATTATAATCCGAGTTTAAGTAAGCAATCTTATTTTATTGCAGGAGTGGGAGTTCGTCAGCCTATTTTTCTTGGAAACAAAATAAGTTCAAGCATAGATTTGGCTCAATCGGTTGCCAATTCGGCAGGAATTGGTGTAGAGCTTGCAGGCAAAGAAGTTGATTTTTTAATTGCAGTACAATACCTCAGAATATTATACCTCAACTCTTTAATTAAAAAACAGGAACAGATTGTAAACGCTTTAGATAAAAATAGAAACTACGCCGAAGAATTGGTCAAAAACAAAATTCTTCCTCCATACCAAAAAAACTGGACAAATGTGGTTTTAATCCAAGCGCAGAGTCAATACAATAATATTAAGATGGATAAACAAAATGCCCATCTTGAGTTGAATAAACTGATGGGAGTTGATCTTGATACCACAATAGTAATTTCAGACACTTTGCGATATGCCGAAATCAACCTAGAAAAACCTATGAAAGAGTATTGGCTTACAAATCCAGTTTATAGAATTGCCAGCAATAAAATCTCTTACGCAGAAACTGCTGAAAAAATCAGCAAATCATTGGCTTTGCCTAACATTTTTGCCATTGGAAATTATAATTTATATCAAAAAGATTTACCGGTTTCTATTCCAGATTGGTTTGTAGGATTGGAATTGCAATGGACTTTATATAATGGACAAACAAGCAAAAAGACTTTAGCAGCTAAACAATTAATAGAAGAAGCGAAGTTAGGAGAAGAGAATTCCAGTTTAATGCTTCAGGTCCAATCTAGAGTGGCAAAAAATAAAATGAATTCACTGCAAAACGATGTCATAGCTATGGATGCGGCGAGAAAAGAAGCCAATACGACAAGCGGTTTAATTACGAAAAGAATGAACAATCAGCTATCATCGCCAAAAGACGTTAATGATGCTTTGCTGGTAGAAACTGAAATAGAAAAAGGATATTACACTGCTGTTTTAGGATACTATTTAGCTTTAGCCGAATATTTTAATAGTTTAGGAAATCCGAGTCAAATAACGCAATTTATTAAATAGATGAAAGATATATTTAAAAACTACTGGGCGCTGATCATTCCGATTTTTGTAGTAATAGCAGGACTGATTTTTTTCTTAAAAGATAATAACAAAGAAGACGACAATTTTATAGGAATGGTTGATGCCACAAGTGTAGATGTTGCGGCCGAATTTCCAGGTAGATTAGATTCTTTGCTTGTAAAACAAGGTGATACTGTAAAAACAGGACAGTTGCTGGCTGTACTTCGATCTAACGAAATAAACGCCATAAAAGCACAGGCATTATCGGCAATTGATGCCGCAAAAGGACAGCAGGAACTGCTTACGCAAGGAGCAAGACCAGAACTCATTGAAGCGACTTCTAAACTCTATCAGATTAGCCAAGAACAATATAAATTGTTTAGCACGACTTATGATCGCATGGAACGATTGTATAATGAAGATGTAATATCGGGACAGGAAAAAGATGTTTTCTACTTTAAATTTCAAGCAGCCAAAAAGGAAATGGAAACAGCTCAGTTAAATCTTCAAATGCTAAAAAATGGCACAAGACCCGAACTGCTAAAAACCGCAAATGCTATAGTGAAACAAGCTGAACAAGCCTATGAACTGACCAAAGCGCTTGGCGATAATACAAGAGTTTATGCTCCAGCAGATGGAGTAATTTCTAACTTGGTTACACATCAGGGCGAAATTATTTCTATAGGATATCCGATTATGACGATTGAGAAGAAAAACTCCACTATAATTAAGTTTAATATCAGACAGGATAAATCAAATTTGCTAAAAGTAGGGAGCAAGACAGCAGTCAAAGTTCCGGGTTGTGAACCTGAAACGTTTGATGCCGTTGTGCATTCTATTGCGCCGACATTAGAATTTGCCAATTGGGTTCCGTCAAAAGATAAAGGAGAATTTGAACTTAGAACTTTCACTATAGAAGTGAAACCCGAGAATCTTGCACAGATTAAAGGACTTCGTTCTGGTATGACTGCTTCTTTAATTCTTCCTCAATGATTTTGATGCTAAACATAGTTATTAGGGAATGGAAGCGCATTCTGAGTTTAAAGGTTTTTTACTTGGTAATGCTTGTTGTTCCTGTCGCTTTGTTTTTCTTTTACGCTTTTATTTACCAAAAACAAGATGCTAAGAACTTAGCATTTGCGATTTGGGATGAAGATCAAAGCGCCATAAGTCGAGAGCTTATTTTTTTATTAGAGCAAAAAGAAACGCTACAGATTACGAGAAGAGTAAGCAGCGAAGCCGAAGTTAAAAAACTGATTCAAGAAGGGAAAATATTGGGTGCCGTACATTTTCCTGCCAATCTGCAGAAGAATATCTATAGCCGTCATCCGAGTAATGTGACTTTGTACACCAATGCCGCCGCGCTTGTTCCTGCTAAGTTAGTTTATAAGGCTGTCGCCGAAGTTGTAATTACAGGAAGCACTGGCGTAATTTTACAGAAATTGGTAAAAACCGGAATGAAATCTGATCAGGCCATGGCGATTGCAAATCCGATTAGTTTGAGAACCTATCAGCTTTATAATCCAACTTACAATTATCAAGAATATTTGGTTCCAGGATTAATAACTGTCGGAATGCAAATGATTCTGATTATCAGTTCTATGTTGGCTCTAAATTATGAATGGATTACTGGAACGATGAACGAACTATACGATTCATCAAAAGGCTCTGTTATCACAGTAATTGTTGGAAAAACAATTGCTCATCTCGTTATTAGCTGGATTAATTTTATCATTATTACAGGGATTATTTTTCCTTTTTTTGATATTGGTGTTTCTGCAGCCACAGGAAAGTTTTTTATGCTATATACTATGCTTTCGTTAGCATGTATAGGCATCGGAATGTTTATATCGGCTTTGTTTAAAGATGTGATGCTTTCAGGAGATGTTGCACTTTTCTATACTTCGCCAGCTTTTGTCTTCAGTGGATTTACTTTTCCGAGATGGGCTATGCCTTGGTACGATCAGTATTATGCACTTATTATGCCTTATACTTCGTTTTTAGACGGATTTTTTAAGGTGTATTATATGAATTTGCCCTTGAGATATGCTCAAGGAGAAATGGCCAAACTCTTATTGTTTTGTTTGGTAATGTACCCGACAGCGATGTTGTTGTTTAAACGTCAATTTAGTTCAATTAAAGATGAAAAAGAAACCGCAACAATCACTGATTAATCTCTTTTTGAGGGAAGCTTCGCAAGTAGTAAAAGATCATAGTTTACTGCTTACGCTTCTTTTTGCTCCTTTGCTTTATGCTTTTTTTTACGGAAGCATTTACATCAATAAAGAAGAATTTGATGTGAAATTGGCTGTTGTTGATGATGATGGCTCGAGATTATCACGTTTGCTGCAGCAAAATATAGACGATTCTCCGATAGTAGAGCTCATTCATTTTTCGAATTTAGAACAGGCAAAAGAGCAGATGTATCAAGGAAATTGCCAAGGATATTTTTATATTCCAGAAGGAACAGAAGCAAATTTGCTCAGTTTAAAACAAAGCAATGTAGTATTGGCAATCAATGCCGCAAGGTTTCTGCCTTCGAGTGATCTGTTATTGAATGTACAGCAGATATGTTTGACAGTTGGAGCAGGAGTGAGACTTCAGTATTATCAGAAAAAGGAAGGAATGAGCACGACCATTGCTATGGAAAATGTAATGCCTGTAAATTTAGATTATCGTCCTTTATTTAATGAAAGATCAAGTTATGGAGCATTTTTATTGCCAGGATTGTTGGCTTTAATTCTGCAGCAGACCTTGTTGATTGGCTTATGCGAAAGTGTCGCTGGCGAACGTCAACGCTCTCGATTAAGAGAATGGCTCGGTTCGGGTATTTCTAATGGAATTTGGGGTAAAGGATTGTTCTATTTGACACTTTTTTCTTCATATGGCTTTTTCTTTTTAAATGTAAATTATAAACTGCTCAATTTACCCATGAGAGGTAGCGGATTCGAATTAAGCTTATTGTTGCTTTTGTTCATTGTGACTTTAATTCCGATGGCTCAGTTTATTGGTTCTTTGTTTAAATCGCAATTGCTTTGTTTGCAGATGATGGCTTTCTCAACTTATCCGATTTTTTTGATTACAGGATACAGTTGGCCTTTTGAATCACTTCCGCTAGCATTGCAGTGGCTGTCTAATCTTTTGCCTACAACGCCATTTATTGTTTTGTATACCGCTATCGTACAATCGGGTGCTAGTTTATGGGACAATCCGTCTGTTTTATTGCATCTTATACTGCTTTTTGCTTTTTATAGTACAATCTGTTTTATTCGATTACGCTATTTGGCGGGTAAAGAGTTATGAGTTATGGGTTATTAGTGTTGTCTAGTTAAATTCAAACATAGCCTGTGGTTTTAACCACAGGGATACGGGTGATATGCATATAAATCTGTTATTAATTTGAATTGGCTCCAGCTTTAGCTGGAGTTTATGTAAAGCGATTCAAAAAGGCTTTAGCCAAAAACACGCGATTTGGCTAAAGCCCTTTACTTGCGCTATTTTGATACCTCCAGCTAAAGCTGGAGACTATTCATAAATCAAAGAATTTTAAATTATTCTTAAATCTGCTCAATCTGCCAAATCTGCGAGAGAACAAACAAAAAAATGCTGGAGTAAATCGTGGTTTGCGATTTATTCCAGCATTTCCAATCGAGTTAGTTACTTAAATTATTATAATACCACTAGAGGAGAAATTACACCAAGCATAATTCTTCCGGTATTATTATTTGATTGTCCCAAACCTGTTTTAGCATAATCGCTGTAATCGTACCATCGAGCGACGTAAGTGGCAAAAAACTTTAGATTATAGTTTTTAATCGGATAAAACTCTACTGTTGGAATAACACCATATGCCATGCGAATTCGGTTTGAACTAATATTTGGATCTGGTATATCTTTCCAAGAAGCTTTACTTGTCATTCCGATAACCGTAAGTTTCCATTGTTCATTTAGAGAATATACCGCTCTAAGCCAATGTTCTATGTAGTACACATTTTCTGCCGCATGATCTAAAACCGTTTCTGGAATTAAAGAACTCACAACTCCTGTTCGATCCAGATCTTCGCTGCTCCATTTAAAATCATATTGGAAAAGCCATTTTTTGGTTCGAAATTGATTTCCTAATGCGGTATAATACATATTTACAGCTTTTCCGTTTTTTGTGGCTTCCTGAAAAATACTGAAACTGTAGATGGTTTTAAATTTTCCGTCTAAAAAGCTTCCATTCCAGTTTCCAACATAGGCGGCAGGAAATTTTGCTTCTTCGACATCTGGTACATTTTGATATAGTTCAGAAAAAGTTTTAGTTCTGGAGTTTAAAACCTGTGCCGAAAAAACATGATCGGCATTTAGTTTCCAGTTTACTTGAACCCCAGTTAAAAAGTTATCGGAATTATCGACAATATCATTGTATTGATAAATGTCAATAGGATTCATATCAAACTCATAACCTCCCCAGTTGGCAGTCATTTTTCCTATCGCAATGCTAGTTCTTTCGGATATTTTATATCCAATAAAAGCCAAGTCTGTAGAACTGCTGATGTTATCTGTAGATTGTGGTTCAGTCTCTTTAGTATATCGGTCTCTAAATCTAAAAAAGACTTTATCTTTATATACTCTACCTTTTACTTCCAATCGAAACTGATTTACTTCAAATTTACTTCCAGTATATTTTCCATCTTCCAGATAAGTGTTAAAACCTAATTGCGTATTGAAAATTAAGTCAACATTATTAAGCAAATCAACCTTGCTTGCTTTTATTAATGGCGTTTTATGATTTAGGACGGTATCAGTCTGTTTTTCTTGCTGGGCATATGCGCCAGCTGCCAAAAAAACGCTCAAAATTATTAAAGTTAAGACACGCATAATTTACAATTTTGAATTTTAGTACTCAAAGAAATATTCTTGTAATTTTTTATGGTCACTGGTTTGCGTTAATCCCAGCATTAATAAAATTCTCGCTTTTTGCGGAATTAAATCATCTGCGACTATTGTACCAAGCTTTTGATCGTCAGTTTCGTCAAATAAGGTCACTCTTCCTGAAGGAACTCTTGATGCTCTTGCCACAACAATTCCCTTATTGATAGCGGCTACTGCAGCATCTGTGTTCACTTTGTTAAGATTTCCGTTGCCCAGACCTCCCGTTACAATTCCTTTTACACCAGAAGCGACGTAAGCATTTAATGCAGTTGCAGGAGCATCAGCATATAATTCTACAACAGCCACTTCAGGTAAAGTGGTTAAACCTGTAATATCAAACGGGGTATTTTTATTGGCTTTTCGAACTGGAGTTTCATAAAGCGTAACTTTTCCATCATAAACCTGTCCGATCGGGCCGCTATTTGGTGCAGTAAAGGCATTTAAGTGCGTTGTACTGGTTTTTACAGCATTTCTTCCAGTCAAAATGTATTCATTAAATACTAGTAAAACACCGCTGTGTTCTGCTTGTTTTGAAGCCGCTAGAGTTACCGCATCATATAAGTTTTTTGGACCGTCGGCACTTATAGCTGTTGCTGGACGCATAGAGCCTGTAATAACTACAGGTTTATCATATCTTACGGTCAACGATAAAAAATAAGCTGTTTCTTCTTGCGTATCAGTTCCGTGAGTGATTACAATACCATCAGCTTCATTATTTTTGTAAATTTCGTTGATTCTTTTATTCAGTTTAATCCAGATATCTACGGTCATGTCTTGACTTCCTACGTTTGAAATCTGTTCTCCCGTAATTTCGGCTACTTTTTCAATTCCTGGAACGGCTGCTATCAAATCTTTTATCGGTAATTCTCCCGCTTTATAAGCCGATCGATCTGCCGAAGCTCCTTTTCCTGCAATTGTGCCTCCAGTTGCCAATATTTTTATTCTAGGTAATTTCTGAGCGTAAATACCTGTTACTAATAAAAAGGATAATAATAAAGTAAATAAATTTTTCATGGATCAAATGTTTTTAATTTATGATTATTATTTTGTTGAGTTTTCCCAGCTTGTTACATATTCCAATAAAATTTTACGGATATTTTTTCCAAGAATCAGATAACTATCTGTTGGAAGATTGGCAAGAGAAACTCTAATACTCCATTCAGGACCAGCAAAACCGCCTCCATTTAAAAGAACAATAGCTGTTTTTTCTGCCAAGCGGAATAAAACATCAACAGGTTCAAAATTAGTTTTCAGCCAATTGGCAAAGCCTTCACCGTGAAAGTGTTTTGCGGCGACCATAACATCAATTTCAGAATAATATCCTGCACGCATCGGGTCTTCGAGAATCGGAACTTCTAATCCTTCCCATAACAAACTCAAACGTTTGTGAATAATAGATTGTGTAAGCGTTTTATAAACATCTTGAGTATCCAATAAACAAAATGAGGAGAAAAGCATCATTTGAAATTGCTGAGGTAAGGATAATCCTGCTGTGTGGTTTAAAGCTACTTGTCGGCTATCGGCAACAAGTCTATCAATAAATTTAATTTTTTCTGGCTCTAATGTCAGAGAAGAATAACGATCGTGCAGTTCTTTTTTAAGGGTTGGACTTAAATTGGCAATTTTCTTATCGAAAATATTGTCCTGATGAACCGCGATTGTTCCAAGTCTCCATCCTGTACAGCCGAAGTATTTTGAATATGAATAAACGGTAATCGTATTCTGAGGAATAATGGCCATTAGAGACCTGAAATTATTAACGAATGTTCCATAAACATCATCTGTAATAACCATCAATTCCGGATTATGATTTTTTACAATATCAGCAATATAATTTAATGTGTCGGTGCTCATTGCAGAAGATGGCGGATTGCTCGGATTTACCACAAAAGCAACTTTTACCGCTGGATCTTTCAGCTTGTCTAATTCAGAATTTGGATATTGCCAAGTATGAAATCCGTTTTCGCCAACTCCACTTGCTTCTACATAAACGACATCAAATTTGTATCGGTCTAATTCCGGAATTTCGATATAAGGTGTAAAAGTTGGAGTAAGAAGTGCTATTTTATCTCCACGCTCGGTAAGGTGGTTTTGCATTAGCGAATCAAAAATATAGCACATTGCGGCAGTTCCGCCTTCAACGGCAAAAATATCATACTTACCGTTGCCGTTTCCAGTACCGCACATTTCCTGCACCAAATAATCGTGTACAATAATTTCTATCTGACTTAGCATACGATCAGGAACAGGATAGTTAAACCCGATTACAGCTTCGATCCATTCGCGAATCCATGCGTCACCATCAAAATCGTGCTTGTCTACACCATAATGATATGTTTTTTCTAAAAGCGATGCAGCAGGACTATCTTTATGTTTCGCTAAAAATGTTTCAAAACGTGAAGCCACTCCACTTTTGTTTTGTACAATTCCTGCTAAAATGCCTTGTTCTTCCATAACATTACGACATTCTTCTAATGCAAATTGTCCGAAAAGGAAAAAAGCCTCTCTAGGAACTGTAGCAATCCAGTTCGGGTTTCCTCTTCCTGCATTAAGTGTTATCGCTGTTGATTTAAGCGCACTTTCTTCTGCCAGATGAATTAATTCATTTTTAATTTCAAATGGACTGAGGGTCTGAAGTGTTTTTTCTACCTCTCTTGATGTTTTTATTTTTGAAATATCAATTGCCATAACTAAAATTTTTAGAGATTATATAAAAAATTCGACTAACTCATGATTAAAATAATGACGACGCCCCATATAATGAGCAGTGTATTCCCTACAGCATAGGTTACAGTGTAACCCAATGCAGGTGTTTTGCTTTTTACAGCATCTTGCAAAGCTCCCAAGGCTGCTGTAGTAGTTCTTGCCCCAGCAGCACATCCTAAGGTTATTATAGGATGGAATTTGAAAATATACCTTCCGATAAGAAGTCCCAATATCAACGGAATAGCTGTTGCCGCAGCTCCTGCAATGAAAAGTCCCCAACCAGCTTCTTGAAATCCTACAATAAAACTTGGTCCTGCTGTAATACCAACTACAGCTATAAAAATGTTCAAGCCAACATTATTCATGATCCATAAAGCAGGCTCCGGAATTCGCCCAAAAGTTGGATGCTGACCTCTTAGCCATCCGAAGAAAAGTCCTGATATTAAGGCACCTCCACTAGTACTAAGGCTTATTGGTACTCCGCCAACTTTAATAGTCAATGCGCCAAGTAATCCTCCTAATACAATTCCTAAACCAACAAAAGCCATATCTGTAGAATTTGTTGGACGGTCTGGATAGCCTATATGTGTTGCAACTTGATCTACATCTCGTTTAATACCCACTAATTCGATCATATCTCCTTTTTGCATCACGGTATTGGGTAATATAGGCATCTGAATTCCAGCTCTTTTTAATGATCTGATTACAACACCATGCATATATTTTAGGTGACGTAAATCGGCAAGCGTCTTGTCAATCACTTCTTTTTTTACAATTAATACACTTAAAACTTCTACAGGAAAATTAAGAAGCTCGATGTCTAGAACTTCTTTTTCATTTACAGCAACATAGTTCATCATGTATTCTCTTCTTCCGCCTAGAGCAACGACATCATTTTCTTGAATTACAAATTCTGGGGTAGCATCTATAATTTCTTTTCCTCTTCGAATTCGTTGTATAAATAAGCGTCTGCCTTTGTTTTCTAATTCATTCTCAACATCCGAAACTGTTTTATTACAGGCATAAGAATGTGCAGCAATTTCATAGGCATTATATATTACACGATCATAAGCAGAGGCAATACTCGGATCATCTCCAATGGCATCTCCGCCAAGCTGAATTTCAAGTTCTTTTGCTTTTTCTACTAAATTACCACCCAATAATTTTGGTCCAATAGAAGCCAATAACCAAGCAGATCCAGCTGTCCCGAAAATATAAGTTACAGCGTATGCAACTGGGATTTTGTTAATCAATGCCGTTTTTTGATCGGCAGGAATCCCCAACTGATTTATAGTGTCTGATGCAACACCAATAACGGCCGATATGGTTTGAGAACCCGCTAGCATACCAGCAGTCAATCCCATATCATAGCTCATAATTTTACCTATTACGTAAGGGCATATTAAGCATAAAACGCATACTATTGCGGCATAAAGCATCTGAGGCAGTCCGTCTTTTTTTAAACCTCCAAAAAATTGAGGGCCAACACTGTATCCGACAGCGAAAAGAAACATTAGAAAAAAGACAGATTTAACGTTGGGAGAAATGACAATATCCAATTGTCCTACTAATACCCCGACAAGCAAAACGCTGGTCACAGTTCCTAGTGAAAAGCTTCCAATTTTAAATTTTCCGATAAAATAGCCTAAAGATAAGGTTAGAAAAATTGCCAGTTCGGGATAATCTTTTAATGTAGTAATAATCCAATCCATAAGTATTTGTTTTTAGTATAGATTTATTAATAATTGATTATGTAAATCGCAGGAGTAGGGCAAAGACTGGGGAGGCTTTTTAAGAACAGATTTTTTAGGTCTTTCAAAAATATACCATAAAGTGAGAATAATTGCATAAAATAGCGAGTGTTGATGTTCCATATTATAACTTGCAACAAGAAAAAATGCAACTTAACATTTTGATAATTAAGGATTTTGTGCGAAATGCCTAAATGATTTAGAGGTTTTAAGAAATCAGTCTAAAATTTTTAAAAATATATTAAAGAGAAATTTATAAAAACAAGCAGTATTTTAGAATTGAATCCCAACAATGCGCGATTAAGAAAAAAATGTATTCTCGTTGCATATTATAATTTGCAACCAGTTTAAAAAATCTTGCTTTCCTATTAATTGTAATTTACCCAATCAATAAAAACTCATGTTTCTGAAATTCTCAGAGAAGTGGACATTAAAATTATCTCTACTTCAACTTTTTTGATCAGATTTCAAACAAA
Organism: Flavobacterium sp. UW10123; assembly: GCF_040538975.1. Lineage (NCBI taxonomy): Bacteria > Pseudomonadati > Bacteroidota > Flavobacteriia > Flavobacteriales > Flavobacteriaceae > Flavobacterium > Flavobacterium sp. UW10123. The sequence goes on along the minus strand of NZ_JBEWQE010000003.1, from coordinate 246,041 downwards.
CTACATTAATTAAAATCTTAAACCATGAAAAAAAATGCCTTAGAATTAATTTTTGCAAGTTTGCTGTGTTTCACTTTTATAGGATATGTAAGCGCACAAACTAAAAAGAAGCCTAATATCATTATGGTAATTTCTGATGATACTGGCTGGGGAGATTTAGGAGTCTATGGAGGAGGAGTTGGACGCGGAATGCCAACACCAAACCTAGACCGAATGGCAAAAGAAGGAATGCAGTTCTGGTCTTTTTACGGACAGCCAAGCTGCACGCCGGGAAGAGCGGCTATGATTACTGGACGTATTCCTAATAGAAGCGGAATGACAACAGTTGCTTTTCAGGGTCAAGGAGGAGGACTTCCTGCTGCAGAATGGACCTTAGCATCTGTACTTAAAAAAGCAAATTACAAAACCTACTTTTCAGGAAAATGGCACTTAGGAGAAGCAGATTATGCTATGCCAACTGCTCACGGATTTGATAAGATGCAAAACGTAGTATTGTACCACTTGAATGCTTACACGTATTGCTTCCCGTCTTGGAATCCAGACATGGCTCCTGAGATTAGTGCTTACATTAAAAAAGCAACTAAAGGAATTTTGGAAGGAGAAGCAGGAAAACCAGCAAGAGAAGTAAGTCCGGTAACAGAAGAAAATATTGCTGAACTGGATATCAATATGGTTGATAACAATCTTAAGCAGCTGGATGAATATGGAAAATCAAAAGATCCATTTTTTATGTGCATCAATTTTGCTAAAAATCACCAGCCAAATTTACCTTCAAAACAATTTGTTGGAAAATCACCTGCAAAAAGCAAATATGGCGATGCCGTTGTAGAAATGGATTATAATGTTGGACGTATTATGGATAAAATTCGTCAGCTTGGAATTGCAGATAATACCATTGTAATTTATACTGTTGACAATGGAGCTTGGCAAGACGTACATCCAGATGCAGGTTATACTCCTTTTAGAGGATCAAAAGGAACAGATCGTGAGGGAGGAAGTAGAGTTCCTGCAATTGCATGGTGGCCTGGCCAAATTGAAGCGGGAAGCGTAAGCCACGATATTGTTGGAGGTTTAGATTTAATGGCAACTTTTGCTGCTCTTGCAGGAGTTGAATTGCCTAAGAATGATAGAGAAGGCAAACCAATGGTTTTTGACAGTTATGATATGTCTAACGTTTTATTCAAAAAAGGAAAACCACTTCGTGACAGATGGTTTTATTTTACAGAGAACGAATTATCTCCAGGTGCAGTACGTATAGGAAAATGGAAAGCTGTATTTAATACTCGTGGAGACAATGGAGCTCAGGCAGGAAGCGATACACCAGGACAGCAGTTGGGTTGGAGAGGTGATCAGACTTATATTGCAACTGTTCCTGCTGTGTACGATTTATGGCAAGATCCTCAAGAGCGTTATGATTTATTCATGAACAGTTTTACAGAAAAAACTTGGACAATGATCATCTTTGATCAGGTTACTCTTGAGCTGATGAAAACATACGCTGCAACTCCTCCGAGACCACAGCAAAGTGGTTCTTATGGAGGACCAATGGAAATTGGTAAATATAGAACTATAGAGCAGGCAAAACAATTACTGAACAGTAAAGAATTGTCGTTGCCACCTTTGAGTGTTGATCCTAAACAATAATATATAAAAGCGAGACAGGCAATAGTTGTCTGTTTTGTTTTTTAAATAATCAAAACCATGCATTTTCCCGAAATGGAATGCATGGTTTTTCCTTTTATTTAATTAGAATTACTCGGTTGTGATGCGTATATTTGAGTGAATAAAAAAATAAAAGCCATTATGAAGAAAATAGGATTTTTATCATTTGGGCATTGGTCTAATCATCCATCATACAAAACTCGTACAGCAGCAGATACCTTGTTGCAATCTATTGATTTGGCGGTTGCCGCGGAAGAAATAGGAATAGATGGAGCTTATTTTCGTGTGCATCATTTTGCACAACAGTTAGCTTCACCTTTTCCTCTGCTTTCGGCTGTAGGTGCTAAGACAAGCAAAATAGAAATAGGAACAGGTGTAATCGATATGCGTTACGAAAACCCAATGTATATGGTTGAAGATGCTGGAGCTGCCGATTTGATCTCAGAAGGACGTTTACAATTAGGAATAAGCAGAGGATCGCCAGAACAAGTTATCGATGGCTGGCGTTATTTTGGTTATGAACCAGATGAAGGTGAAACCGATGCCGATATGGGGCGTAAAAAAGCTTTAGAATTTTTAGATAAGTTGAGTGGAGAAGGGTTTGCAGAACCAAATCCGTATCCGATGTTTCCTAACCCGCCTGGATTATTGCGTATTGAACCGCATTCTGAAGGACTGAGAGAAAGAATCTGGTGGGGAGCGGCCTCAAATGCAACTGCTATTTGGGCAGCCGAAAACGGAATGCATCTTCAGAGTTCTACGCTTAAATATGATGAAAATGGCAAACCGTTTCATGTTCAACAGGCAGAACAAATAAGATTGTATAAAGAAGCTTGGAAAAAAGCAGGACATCAACGCGAAGCAAGAGTTTCAGTTAGCCGTTCGATTTTTGCCCTAGTCAACGATCAAGACAAATATTATTTTGGCGGACAAGCAAAAGGCAATGATAGTTTCGGATATATTGAGCAAGACAAAAGAGCGATCTTTGGTAAAAGCTATACAGCAGAACCCGATAAACTGATTGAAGAATTGGCTAAAGACGAAGCTATTCAGGAAGCAGATACCTTGTTGCTGACTATTCCAAATACTTTGGGTGTAGATTATAACATACACATTTTATCGTCTATATTAGAACATGTTGCCCCTGCGTTGGGTTGGCGATAAGTTTTTATAAAGAAAGAAAAGTCCTCTGTTGATGAGACGAGGGCTTTTTTTATGTTTATTAGAAAGATAATTTAATTAAGACACCTAAGACAGCAGCGATTAAAATAATATACGGTTCTTGAATTTTCTTAATATAAATGAGAGAAAGAATGCTTGCTAGAGCTATTAATATGGTCGAAACGTCTACGATGCTTCTTTTTGCAATAATGATGACAGAACCAACTAAAGCTCCGACCACAGCAGCGGTTATTCCTTCAACAAATGCTTTGACTGGTTTATTGTTTACAATTTTCTTAAAGAATGGTGCCAAAGCAACGGTAAAAAGGTAGCAAGGCAAAAAAGTGGCTAAAGCGGCAGTTATCGCGCCTAAAAAGCCATTTGCCAAATACCCTATAAAACCAACAGTTATTACAACAGGTCCAGGCGTTATCATTGCTATAGCCACCGAATCAAGAAATTGCTGTTCTGTAAGCCATTTGTTTTCAACAACTACTCCCGAATGTAAAAAAGGTACGATTGCAAGACCGCTTCCAAAGACAAAAGCACCGGCTTTAGTAAAGAAAATGGCAATTTTCATTAAGGTCGAGCTTTCATAATTCCAAAAGCCAGATGATACAAGAATTAAGATATTTGTGGTTTTAGCAATTTTAAAATACGGACGAGCTTTTATTAACATATAAATAAGTCCTGCAGCTACAAATAATAAAATATGTTCTTTTTCTGTAATGTAAGTTATTATTATAGCTGAGGTAAAGAAAATCCATAAAATCCATTTTTCTTTAAAAGAAATCAGATTCAATTTTCCTATGGATTTTATAGTAAGTTTATAAGAGCTCAAAGTAATGATTCCGATAACAGCAGCACTTACACCATAAAATATAGACTGAATCCATACTAATCCGCCATAAGCTTGGTAAATTATTCCAAGAAGTAAAACCATAAAGAAAGAGGGAGTAATAAATGCAAAACCTGCTAAAGTAGCCCCAAGAATATTGTAATGAACATAACCAATATATATGCCAAGCTGTGCTGCCAAAGGGCCTGGAGCCAATTGAGCTAATGCTAAACCTTCTTTATATTCTTCATCAGAAATCCATTTTTTGTTTTCTACCAAATCTTTGTACATATAACCGACTAACGCAACTGGTCCTCCAAAACCAATTGTGCCAAGTTTTAAAAAATATAGTATTAGTTCTCTTAACGTATATTTCGGTTTTTTAGTCATATCGAGATTCTTTAAAACAACTCTTTATTTAATTATAAAACAAAACTAAAACGAAAGAGACGCTTTAAATAGAATCTTATTTACCTTTTGTATGTAGATTACTTTTTACGGTTCTATTTTCTTTGATTGATGAGGTTTTTTCTATTTAAATTCCAAAACGGAGATATATTGCCAATTGGCATTTCAAAATATAAAGAGATTAGCCGAAAGAACACTGCTGTAAAATATCGAACTATTTTAAAAAGAATAAGCTGTTTACTTGAAATTGATTTTCCTTTTAATCCTAGATTACAACAACTTCGATGCTTATTTAAAAACATCGAAGTTGGTTTAATTTTTTCCGGCCCAAATTGTTTAAAATCTATTAAATTATAGAGCGTCCCAAGAAGCGCTCGGATAATAGATAGAACTTGTTACTGGAGCTGTCCAGTAATTTTGACTTCCACCTCGGAAAGTATGGAGACTTACTGCGTTCACATTTCGCTTAGAATCGTTAGTTACCCAACGAATTTTTTCGTTCAATATTTCTGTACCGTTTACATAATATTTTACGTATCCGTCAGTATTTGAGCCTGTATTTAATTTCACAGATATTTGGCAGTTATAAGTAACGCCTTCCTGTATGTAATATTTCTTTCCGAAATCATTGCCATATTGTCCAGGCTGATCTCTGTAATATACATAAGGCTGAAGATAAGCGCCGCTTCCTTTAGCAGTGTTCGATCCATTAGGGCAATACCACATAAATCTGGCACTTCCACCATTTCCATCCCATGCTGCATCACCACCTGTATTTTGGTCACCAATTAAGATACCATATCCGCATTTTCCGCCTCGGCTCCAGTAAAATCCGTTATTAAATTTCATTTGAAACCAAACAGTGTAAACTCCAGTTGACCAAACACCGTACGATGTGCATAAACCACCAGGGCAAGACAGTGTATTAGTTTGCAATGTAATAGTTCTTGCTCCAGCTGTACCTTTTGCTGTTGTGCTGCCTTCAAGTGCCGAATTAGATGCGAGAGTATCTTTACTAGCAATTTGTTGAGCTTCTTTTTTAGCGGTTTGGGGCGTATTTAAATCTTCTTGTTCCTTTTCGCAACAAATAAATACTAATGCTATGGTAAGTAGCATACTGGTTAATTTTAAGAATTTCTTCATTTTTTTAATTTTTAGGTTAGTAAAACGATTAATGGTTAGTAAATAATAGATAGTAGATTACGGTATTTGGAACCGAAAGTGTAAAGTTGGATATTAATAATTTTGGAGAGGAGTAATTAAGTACGTTTTTACGTACACAAAAATACAGGCTATGTTTTTTGTGTATTTGTAGGAGAAATCAGAACTCTATTTTGTCTCAGAAAAACTGTTTCAGATCAAATATTTACTGCAAATAGCTGTACTATAAAATTTTATATAAATGAAAAGATTCTTTTTATTAAATTTATTGTAGTTAAAACCTCATGTGAAAAAATGTTATTTATCAGTAAAAGACATTTTTTGTAAAACTATCTGAGTAATAAGGATTTTAAATGCAAGAAATGGTTACAAATAGATTTTGTCTATTTCGGAAGTAGTATTTACAATCTACAGCCCTAATTTTCTCTTTCATTAGTTTGTAATTTAGTCAAAAATAAAATTTTTCAACTATGGATAATCAATCAAATGACATCAGCAAATGCCCTTTTCATAATGGGAGCATGGACAAGCAAGCGGCTTCAGGAACTAAAAATCGTGACTGGTGGCCTAAACAGTTAAAGGTAAATATCTTGAGACAAAATTCAGCATTATCAAATCCGCTGAATAAGGATTTTAATTATGCAGAAGCGTTTAAAAGTCTAGATCTTGAAGCTGTAAAGAAAGATTTACATGCTCTTATGACTGATTCACAAGATTGGTGGCCTGCTGATTTTGGTCACTACGGAGGACTTTTCATTCGTATGGCTTGGCACAGCGCAGGTACTTACAGAGTGCATGACGGACGTGGAGGAGCAGGAGCAGGACAACAGCGTTTTGCACCCCTTAACAGCTGGCCTGATAATGTGAGCCTTGATAAAGCGCGAAGATTGCTTTGGCCAATTAAACAAAAATACGGACAAAAGATTTCGTGGGCCGATTTAATGATCTTAACAGGAAATGTAGCCTTAGAATCAATGGGGTTTAAAACATTTGGTTTCGCAGGCGGACGCGCCGATGTATGGGAAGCAGATGAATCTGTATACTGGGGATCTGAAACGACTTGGCTTGGTGGCGACGAACGTTATAAAGACGGTTCTGAAGGCGTTCCGAAAGACCATGGTGTTGTGTCATCTGATGATGATGCAGATGGAAATATTCATAGTAGAAATCTAGAAAAACCACTTGCAGCAGTGCAAATGGGACTTATATATGTAAACCCAGAGGGACCAGACGGAAATCCAGATCCGATTGCGGCAGCCAAAGATATTAGAGATACTTTTGGGCGTATGGCAATGAATGACGAAGAAACGGTGGCGTTAATTGCTGGCGGGCATACTTTTGGTAAAACCCATGGAGCTGCTTCATCTGATCACGTAGGCAAAGAGCCAGAAGCTGCTGGATTAGAATTACAAGGTTTAGGATGGCAGAATAGTTATGGTTCAGGAAAAGGTCCGGATGCAATCACAAGCGGACTTGAAGTGACTTGGACAAAAACGCCTACACAATGGAGCAATAACTTTTTTGAGAATCTTTTTGGTTTTGAATGGGAACTTTCTAAAAGTCCTGCAGGGGCACATCAATGGGTAGCAAAAAATGCTGAGGCAATTATTCCTGATGCTTTTGATCCTAATAAAAAGCACTTGCCAACAATGCTTACAACCGATTTATCATTAAGACTGGATCCAGCTTACGAGAAAATCTCACGTCGATTTTTTGAAAATCCTGATGAATTTGCAGATGCTTTCTCTCGCGCATGGTTTAAACTGACACACCGTGATATGGGACCGCGTGCTCTTTATCTTGGATCTGAAGTGCCTACGGAAGAATTGTTATGGCAAGATCCTATTCCAAAAGTAAATCATACACTGATTAATGATCAGGATGTAGCTCAATTGAAAGAGAAAATATTAAACTCAGGCTTAAGTATTTCTCAACTAGTTTCAACAGCATGGGCTTCTGCTTCTACATTTAGGGGATCAGATAAACGAGGCGGTGCAAATGGTGGACGTATAAGACTTGCACCACAAAAAGATTGGGAAGTAAACAATCCAACCGCATTAAAAGTAGTTTTAGATAAATTAGAAGCCATTCAGAAAGAATTCAATGCTGCACAAGGCGATGGGAAAAAAGTTTCATTGGCAGATTTAATTGTTCTTGGAGGTACTGCTGCTGTCGAAAAAGCCGCTAAAGATGCAGGAGCTTCAGTTTCTGTGCCTTTCTCTCCTGGACGTATGGATGCATCTGCAGAACAGACAGATGTTGAGTCATTCGGATATCTTGAGCCAAAAGCAGATGGTTTTAGAAATTACAGAAAAACAAAATCATCGGTTTTAACAGAAGAACTTCTAATAGATAAAGCTAATTTATTGACCCTTACAGCACCAGAATTGACTGTTCTTTTAGGAGGTCTTCGCGTTCTGGATATTAACGCTGACGGAAGTAAAAATGGTGTTTTTACTACTAGACCAGGTCGTTTGACAAATGATTTTTTCATAAATCTATTGGATATGAACACACAATGGCAAGCAGTTTCTAATGATAAAGAACTTTATACAGGAAACGATAGAAGTACAGGACAGCCTAAATGGATAGGAACTCGTGCCGATCTTGTTTTTGGTTCAAACTCAGAATTGAGAGCTATAGCAGAAGTTTACGCATCTGCCGACGCACATGAGAAATTTATACAAGATTTTATTGCTGTTTGGACTAAAGTCATGAATTTAGACAGATTTGACTTGAAAGCTTAAATAGCAGTAATCAATAAACTAAAAAAGACGCCAAATAGGCGTCTTTTTTTTTGAATAGACATTCTGAAAATGATACTAATTTACCATGTAATCAGGTATTGTTTTCTCTAATTGGCGTCAGTAAATTTGTGACTAATCAAATAAATACCAATGAGAGTTAACAATATAGATAGTTTTTTAGTAATGAAATTAACATTTTTAAAGAATAAAAGCCTAAATCTAGCAAAACAGCTTTTCTATTTAGCAGCGTTGCTTCCTTTTATTGCATTCGGACAAAAGGAGATTGTGCCTGGCAGTAAGGATATCAATACCAAATATATCAAACCCGAAAAAACACTTTACACCGTTTATTATGTAAAAGGTACGGAATGGAAAAATATGGGAGCATTGACTTATGATATTTCTTTGGCTAACAATCAGCTGACTTTAAACAATACTTTTGCTCCAAAAGATAATGGAAAACCTACTACGCGTATTAGTACAGCAGATGCTCTAACGCTTAAAGCGATTAGTTATTCTGATGAAACCAAAAACGCAAAACTGAATCTTAATTTTGGCGAAACGATTACAGGTAATTTTTATTCGAAGAAAACGAAAAAAGATAAAAAGTTGAAACTTAAACCAAAGGAAGAATTTTTTGACTTTAACTGGACAGATCATTTAATTGGGACATTGCCATTAGATGTAGGATACAAAGGTCGCTTTCCACAATTTTATTATAATGATGAGTCAAATGTGCTTGTTGAATATTATACCATAAAAGAGGTAAAAAGTTATGTTTACAATTCTCCTAGAACTGGTAAACATGATACATGGATTGTTTCAGTTTTGGAAGAAAGCACAAAAGCCTATTATAATTATATTATAGACAAAAAAGACCGTCGCCTTTGGCAGCGAGAAATGTCTATGGCAAATGGAATGTGGGAGATTACAGTTAATGAGGAATTAGATTATCAGCCTATTAAAAATAAATTTAATAAAGAAGAAGTTGCCAGACAGATTTCCAGTGGTAATAGTGTTATAATTGGTACAGCTTATGCAAGATCAGATTCTGGTAAGAGATTGGGAGGTTTAGTTAATACTGCCAAGAAACAATTTGCGCCAAAAGGAACTGAGATTACTATTTTTCCCAGTTCAGCTTATTATGAGGAGTGGATAGAAGTCAACAAGAAAATCCGTAAGCAGAAGAAAATGCCAGAAGTCCCTTTGGATAGCGATTTTGGTTACTCAATTAAAAAAGCCAAAGTGTATGATGATCAAGGACATTTTGAGTTTGCAGATTTAATGCCGGGAACTTACATCGTTATGGTTAGTTTTGATTTTACAAACTCTTATAATTACTCGTATGTGTCTGGTTACACTAATTATTATAATTATTTTGGTTATCAAGGTTCTACAACCAATTATGGTACAGCAAGACAGTCTTATAATGATAAAGCTAACATTGAGAAGCGCGTAACGATTGATAAGGATGGGGAAAAGAAAGAGATAAACTTAAAAGAAATATAAAAAAAAGAGAGCCGTATCAGCAGAGAGTTAGATACGGCTTTTGTTTTTTATTAATTTTCCTGCTCAAATCTGGACATATACATGTACCAATTCCATTCCCAAGAACTTCCGTTATCTTCAGAAAATGCTTGGCTCCAAACAGGATTATTTTTATCTCTAGCATCCCAACGAAAAATAACAACAATATCTTTTCCGTTAAAAACATCTTTAGTTATAAAATGGCCTACATTGTTTTCAAAAGAACCTAACACTGGCGGATCCAATTTTCCTTCATTAGAATCGGCCCAATAAATACTCCATAATTTACTTTTCGGATTAAACAATCTTACGGTCATTCCTTCAAATGGCTGTCCATCAAAAGTGGCAAGAAAATTATCGATATTGCCGATTCCATTTAGAACCTTATACATTTCTTGTGTCGATTCAAATTCTGTCCATTCTTTACAATTGGACAATCTTGAATTGAGTTTTTTATTGCGAAGTTTCCATTTTCCTTGAAAAAAATCAAAATCATCTTTAGACGAAGTTGGAGAAGCTGTAATTATTAATTCTCCATTTGCATCAAAATTTATTTTTGGGATTTCTAAATTTTCAGTTTGCATCATTTTTAGTTCTTTGATTATTAGTTTGTTGATTTAAAAGTAATAATTTATGATGGATTGTTACCAATTGCTGCATTGAAAAATTTAATGAAGATGGCATACTGTCAATTGCTTTTTGTTTCGTTTCATATTCATTTTGGTTTTCATAATGAGTTATGGAAACCAAAAGATTTTTATCCTGAAAAACAGGCAGTCTTGGAAAATCATTTTCTTTCATTTCGCTTACCCAAAACGAAATATCAGTAACATCTATAGTTTTCAGAAAAGGAATATATTCAACGTCAAATAGTTTTATTGTTTGTTCTATTGTGCTATTGCAGATGCAGAAATCAATAACTGTAATGCCTTTATTAGTTTTAAGCTTTGAGCTTTTATGTAATGGTTTTAAGAGATAAACATTATCGGAGTTTATCATCATTTCGTTAGCAGCTTTGCCGTTTTCTTTCCATACAATGCTTTCGCAATAAAAGTCGTTTAGAAATTTTACTCTGGTTTCCATATTTTTAAAGCCACGAAGCCAAACGAATCGATCATTTGAGTTCTCAATTTTAAATTCTCCCAAAGTGTGACCGCCAAGTTCGTGCATAGGTTCAACAAATTTCGAATGAAAAAAATCACTGAATGTGTCGGCCAAATTTGGTTTTAATAAATAATTACGAACTTCTAAAACTTTAATTTCTTCTGAATTTTCTGGTGTATTATAAGTCATATTATTTCTATTTAAAATGTTTATACAAAGTAAATTAAACGATATCTTTATGGCAAGTAGGTACAAATTTGTATCCTAGATACTAAAAACATAGTAATGCTGATTATCAGTTTATTAAAATTTATAAAATGATGAAAAAAAATAAATTGGCTTATTGTCCTGTTGATTATGCTTTTCAAAGAATTGGTGGCAAATACAAAGGAAGAATCTTATGGTATTTAAAAGATGGCATTATGAGATATGGGGAATTAAAAAGAATTGTAGAAGGAATAACACCCAAAATGCTTACACAAACTCTTAGAGAATTAGAAGAAGATAAATTAATTAGAAGAAAGGTTTATAAAGAAGTTCCACCTCGTGTAGAATATCGCCTTTCGGAAACGGGAAAAGAATTAATTCCATTTATTGACCAGATGCGAATTTGGGGTGAAAAACAAATGGCTATGGATTAGCTTTTTAATTTCTTCTAAAGAATTATTTGGTATTAGAAAATTAGGTATTTTATTTAAAAATAATATATACTTTTATTAGCTGATTACTAACTGACTAATAGACCAAAAAACATGAGTTCTCAAAACCCAAAAAACGAAATAAGCCGACGCAAGTTTTTACAAAATAGTACATTAGCGACAGCTGGAATTTACTTAGGTATTTTAGGTATGCCTAAAGTATTCGGAAATGTCTTGATGGATAAAGATGCTAAAGGTATTCCATATATTAAATTGAATAATGGATTAAAAATGCCTATGCTTGGATTTGGAACTTACGGACTTAGTGGCGAGGTTTGCCAAAAATCTGTAGTCGAAGCCATATCATCAGGTTATCGTCTTATTGATACAGCAAAAGTATATGGAAATGAAGTAGAAGTAGGCAAAGCCATAAAGCAAAGCGGAATTGACAGAAAGCAGCTTTTTGTTACTTCGAAATTATGGGTTGATGATGCTGGTTACGAAAATGCAAAAAAAGGTTTTGAAGAAACGCTAAGAAAACTGCAAGTCGAATATCTTGATTTATATCTTATTCACCGTCCAAGAGGCGATGTAAAAGGATCTTGGAAGGCAATGGAAGAGCTTTACAAAGCTGGAAAAATAAAAGCTATAGGAATTAGCAATTTCGATCCTACGCAATTGGAAGATCTTTTATCTTATGCCGAGGTAAAACCAGCTATAAATCAGATTGAAACTCATGCTTATTTTCAGCAGACAAATGACTATAAAGTGCTAAAACAGCATAATGTACAAATGCAGGCATGGGCGCCTTTTGCAGAAGGCCGTAACGGTCTTTTTACAAATGAAACATTAACTCAGATTGCCAAAAAGCACGGAAAAACTACTGCACAAGTGAGTTTAAGATGGCATTACCAACGTGGTATTGTTGCTATTCCGAGATCTTCTCAAAAAGCACATATTCTAGAAAACCTTAATGTATTTGATTTCAAGCTTGATGATGCTGATATGAAAGCGATTGAAAAATTGGATTTAAATAAAACTCAGTTTCCAGAATGGAGTTAAATCAGACACAATACAAGCATTTTTAGGCTTATAAAGCGTAAAGTAGTAAGATAGAAAGCTCATTTCGTTAGAAATGGGCTTTTTTTATGATGCTTACTCACTAGTTAAAGTGGTATAAAAAACTTTAAAGGCAAGAAAGAGTACAAAACTTAACTGTTGCTTAAATACTTAGAACAAAAAAATGATAAGAAAGCAGTCTTTATGAAAATCTTTAATCGTGTTGCAAATTATAACTTGGAACATGATTAGAAAATTTGGTTTCTCTATTAGTTGTAATTTGCTTCTTCTTTTTGGGTTATAATTTCGTAAAACAGTGTAATAATTAAAATTCTAAAACCATGAAAAATTTTTTTATAGCATTTTTTTCTCTAATGTTTTTATTAATGGCTTGTAAAAAACAAGAAAACACAGAAAATTCAAAATCAACTGATTCAGCTGTAATTTCTACAGATAGTTCTGCAGTGAAGAAGTGGCCAGCTTCACCAGTTCCTAATACTTTATTGACGGAAGCTTATGTGAAAAATCTAGCAACTTCTATCTATAGCTGGGGGTGGCCAATGGCCAATATTCACAATCGTCTTGAATTATTTAGAACACTGCCAGGCGCTGTATATGGAGGTGGAGTACTTCCTCTGGCACCGCCAAACCATTTGTGTATGTTATATGATTATGTAGAACCAGAAGAAAGAGCCGTTGCATGTCCAAATCAGGATGTGGTTTACGGATTATGTGCTTTAGATCTTATAAAAAGCCCAGTTGTGGTTCAGGTTCCAGATTTTGGCGATCGTTTTTGGGTTTATCAGGTTTGTGATCAGCGTACAGACGGATTTGCTAGTTTTGGTAAAATGTATGGCACAAAACCTGGTTTTTATCTTTTGGCTCATAAAGATTGGAATGGTAAAGTACCTGATGGAATTACAGCAGTTTATAAATCTTCAACAAACCTTGGAATTGTAATTCCTCGTGTATTTCAGACAGACGATCCTGTCGATAAAAAAGCTATTCAGCCATTAATTAATCAGATTGGATTTTATCCTTTGGCAGATTTTGATGGAAAAATGAAAGTTACCGATTGGACAAAAACAAAATCAACACCACCAGATCCAAACGGAGATAAAGGAGAGACGAAATGGGTAAAACCAGAAATATTTTTTGATCAGTTGGCCGATATTTTAAAAGAAGTTCCGCCAATGCCAGGAGAAGAAGCTTTTTATGCTCAAGCACATGCACTTTTAAATGAACTGGCTAAAAATCCGAAACTAAAAGAAATAGCTAAAAATGCAGCTATAGACGCAGATAAAAATCTGGTTACACCTTTATTTCAATTCCAAAATGTCGGATATCCAATAAAATACAATTGGACTACGCAACGTAACGGAGCCCAATTTGGGTACGATTACTTAACACGACTTGCCTGTGGCAAATCTAATATTTTTGTAAACAAACCAAATGAAACTAGATATTTCTATCAGGATCGTGATGAAGGCGGAACAAGATTAAATGGTGCCAACAAATATACAGTAACATTCCCAAGCGGACAGCTTCCTCCTGTAAAAGGATTTTGGTCACTGACTTTATATAATGCAGAACATTTCTTTGCACCAAATGATTTGAAACGTTACTCTTTAGGAACAAAAAACAAAAACCTTAAAAAGAATGCTGACGGATCATTGACTATTTATGTACAAAATGCACGACCTTCTGAGGATAAAATTAGCAATTGGCTTCCGGCGCCAAAAGAGATTTTTTCTTTATATGTTAGATGTTATTGGCCAGAAGAAGCAGTTTTAAATGATAGCTGGAATCCGCCTGCAGTAGTGAAAGTGAAGTAGGTAGTACAAACCTAATTTGATTGTGAAGAGATTACAAAAAAGCCTATTTCATTAGAAGTAGGCTTTCTGTTTAATGCTCCTTACTAAAAAAGTTTACAATTATTTTAAAACTAAAACCTATTAATAGAGCAAACCGTAAATCATGTTATAATTTTTCATAAAGTCTGGTCTTGCATGATTTTTAATATCTATAAAGAAAATTATATATTGAAAGAATCTTATATCAGTTTAAAAGCATTTTTGAATAAGTTTAAGTCTATCTGTTTTTTATGTGTGATTTAATGAAATATTAGCAAATTCTTAGAAAGCTTTCCAAAAAAAGGATTACCTATTTAAGGTTTTTAGCATAGTGTATTTTTTGTGCGATTCCTTGTTTTAACTTATCTTCGCCTTTATAAATTTCCAAAACTTTAAAATCTAATTTGTGAAAGAAAAACATGAAGAACTACAAGACAATCAGCTTAAACGCGGATTGACTAATCGTCACATTCAGTTAATTGCCTTAGGCGGATCAATAGGAACGGGACTTTTCCTCGGCATTGGTCCAGCGGCTGTACTAGCAGGACCATCTGTTATTTTAGGATATGCCATTGCCGGAATTATCGCTTTTTTTATTATGAGACAGCTTGGAGAAATGGTGGTTGAAGAGCCTGTTTCAGGAAGTTTCAGCTACTTTGCCTACAAGTATTGCGGTTCTTTTGCAGGTTTTGCATCAGGTTGGAATTATTGGATTTTATATATTCTTGTTAGCATGGCTGAGCTTACTGCCATTGGTGTTTATGTGCAGTTTTGGTGGCCAGAAATTCCGCTCTGGACATCCAGTTTGTTTTTCTTTCTGGTTATTAATGCTTTGAATTTTGCTTCGGTAAAAGTTTACGGAGAAACAGAATTCTGGTTTTCTATCATAAAAGTTGTTGCCATTATTGCCATGATCCTTTTCGGTACTTATTTACTTATAAGCGGAACAGGAGGAGAACATGCTACAATTCATAATTTATATAATGATGGAGGCTTTTTTCCGAAAGGTTTCTTCGAAAAAACTGCAAATGGAAGCTTTCAAGGTTTATTGTCTGCAATGGCATTAATTATGTTTTCTTTTGGAGGTCTAGAACTAATAGGAATTACTGCTGCAGAGGCTGAAAATCCAGAAAAAAACATCCCAAAAGCAACCAATCAGGTTATTTATAGAATCCTAATATTTTATGTTGGCGCATTGGTTATTTTATTTGCCTTGTCACCTTGGAGACAAATTACTACAGACAGCAGTCCGTTTGTAATGGTTTTTCAGAACCTAAACGGAATGGAATTTGAATTGTTTGGCAACAAAATATACTTTACACGACTTATTGCTAACGTACTTAATTTGATTGTATTAACTGCGGCGTTGTCTGTATACAATAGTAGTGTTTACAGCAACTCACGAATGTTATTTGGTTTAGCAGATCAAGGTAGTGCACCTAAGTTTTTAAAGAAACTAAACAAACAATCGGTGCCAGTGAATGCGATTTTAATTTCGTCATGTTTTGCAGCGATCTGTATTTTAATCAATAAAGTAATTCCAGAAGAAGCTTTTAGTATTTTAATGTCTTTAGTAGTGTCTTGTTTAGTGATTAACTGGGTTATGATTTCGTATACGCATCTGCAATTTAGACGAACAAAAGACAACGAAAACATAAAAACCAAGTTTGCTTCTATATTTTATCCCGTAAGCAATTATATCTGTTTTGTGTTTTTATTGGGTATTTTATTCATTATGTGGATGACCGATATGAAGTTGTCTGTAGAATTAATTCCTATTTGGCTGGGGATTCTTTTTGTGTTTTACAAGGTTTTTAAAGTAAAAAAATAATTCACTTTTAAGATCCCATTTCTAATGAAATGGGATCTTATTTTTTATGCAATTTATGCTTGTTGCACGAAAGGCAAAATCAAGGATTGATTAAGAAGTAATGTATATTTAAGTAAAAAAAATATTTGCTTATTTGAGTAGATTTGTCATAAGTTCGAAAACATAATAAGAAACCATTTTGTATTAATGTAAATTAAATTAGTTTAAAGTTTTATCACAAATTAAACAGTTCAATAAATGGAAAATTATAACGAAGACGTTACCGCTTACATTGCAAAAATGGCTGACTTTGCAAAACCTATTTTAAACCATTTACGAGAAGTGATTTTTAGCACTTGTCCCGAAGTAGAAGAAAACATTAAATGGGGAACACCACATTATTCTTATAAAGGTGATCATTTAGTTATGATGGGAGGCTTTAAACAACATTGTTCGTTTAGTTTATACAAAGCTGAATTAATGAAGGACGAGGAGATTCAAGCAAGTGTAAAAGCGGGTAAAAAATTTGGCTATTTGGACAAGATTAAGGATTTATCTGAGTTGCCAAGCAAAGAGAAATTGACTGCATATATTAAAGAGGCAATGGTCTTAAATGAAAATGGAACCGCTAAACCCAAACCAATAAAAGAAAAAGTGGCAGCAGAAGTCGTGGCGCCTCAAGAATTTATAGATGCATTAAAAAAAGATAGTAAGGCAATCGAAATTTTTGAAAGTAAATCGCCGTCATTCCGGAAAAATTATATTATTTGGATTGCAGATGCAAAGACAGATGAAACTAGAAATAAAAGAATTGTACAATCTCTAGAATGGATTGCAGAAGGGAAAGATAGATTTTGGCAATCCAAGAAATAATCATGAGCAATATATTTTCTGATAACAGCCAAATTGGAGTAGTGGCTACTTTCTCTGAACTTGTGTATACCAAATTCAAAGGAGAAATGAATGCGCTTTGCTGGTACAGAAATTTAGAAGGCGATTTTAATGAGATCGTTGCCAAGTTATCTTTAAAAGAAAATATAACAGAAGTTTCTACTGAAGATTTAAAAGCACTCGAACTCTCAGAAAAAGGAAATATAGCCAGAGAAATAATTTTAAACGATTTAGAATTATTAACCGATTTTGGAACTTCGCCATCTCTAAATTTGCTGAAATGCTACGAACGCGATGATGAATTTGATTTCATCTCTACAGATGTGTATTCGTTTCATGTAGATCGTTCGCCTATTGCAACCGATACTTTTTTATGTACCTATCACGGAGCGGCAAGTGATATTGTTGCCAATTCGCAAGCAGAACAAAAGATTCTAATTCCAGAAATTCGAGCAAAACTGAAAGAGCTTCATGATGGAGCAGAAGAGGAGTTTGAAGATTTTTTGAAAGAGAATTATTTTGATTTGCATTATCAGCTGCATGAAAATGCAAAGCCAATTAATTTAGGTTCGGGACATCTTTGGCGATTGGCAGTGGATCATCCAAAACAAGACGTATTGCCTTGTGTTCATAGAGCGCCTGTAGAAAATGACGGGGAATATCGGTTGTTGCTGATTTGTTGATGAAACTATTTGCGTATATTTGAGCTATGAACAAACAGACATCTTTTACGGTATGCGGAGAATCATTGTCGGCTCCAATGCACATTTGCGGTTTTTTCGATTCGAGAGAACAGCAATATGAAGTAATCATTCCCTATATTTTGGAGGGTTTGGAAGCCAATGATAAAGTCATAAACATTCTAGAAGGAAACCGTCATGGTGAACATTGTCGTTGTCTGGCTGATAATGGAATTTCTATCACTGAAAAACTATCAAGTGGCCAATTGGAAGTACTAGCTTCAGAAAACACTTATATCAATGGCGGTAAATTTGCTGCAGATAAAATGTATGCGACACTCGAACAAACTTTAATATCAGCTTCAAGAGCGGGTTATGATAGTGTAAGAGCGTGTGGAGATATGGTTTGGGCTCTCAAGAACCTGCCAGGAACTGATGAGCTTTTAGAGTATGAAGCTAAACTAAATCTGCTTACCCCACAGCACTCAGTTTCATTAATTTGTATGTACGATATTAGCAGTTTTAGCCAAAATACACTTACAGATATATTGCTTACACATCCTTACGTGATTAAGGACGGAAAAATCAGCAAAAATCCGCATTATGTTGAACCTTTAGAACTGCTTTCTAGTCTTTCTTCGCGATCTGGTGCGCTTAAATCTTAAGCGATTATTTTATTCTAACTTCTCGAAAAGTGTAATGACAGTGCCAAATATCTAAATGGCAGTTTAGTTCAAGAAGCTTAATAATACTACAAAAATATTCTTAAATATAACAATAATAATTATTTTTGTTATATTTATATAAATAAACTGATTTTCAGTATTGTAATAGTTTAATTGTTAAAGAAAAAACGGAATTCGGCGCTGATAAAAAAAAGTTAAAAGCATTCTTAATTTTAAAGTGGCACAATTCCTGCCTGCAAAAAAATCATTGAATAATCAGAGCGCTTAATCGGTGTTCTAAAAAATTAAAATAAATGAAAAGATTTAAATGTATGTATGTTTTTGTAGTAGTGTTATTATCAACAATTACATATGGTCAGGAAAGTTTAAAAATGTTTGTAAAAGAAAGTAAAGTGCCATGCACGGGTGTTGGCCCTATGGAATGTCTGCAGGTAAAGTATGATAATGACAAAGAATGGCAATTATTTTATGATCATATTGAAGGTTTTAATTTTGAAAAAGGAAATCGATATGAGCTACTGGTAACGAAAACAAAAAGACCAGAACCTATTCCAGCTGATGCTTCTGCATACCAGTATAAACTGAAAAGCATAATTTCTAAAACTCCTGTAAATAAGGAAAAAGGAATTTATGATACCAAAATGATTTTAACGCAGTTAAACGGAAAAAAGATAAACAGCGGAAAAGCATTTATTACAATTAATGATGAAACTGGCACAATTAGCGGTAAAAACGGATGTAATAATTTTAACGTAAAATACACAAAGCTTTCTTCAAAAAATCAAATTAAGACCAATTCTCCTATGGGAACTTTAATGGCTTGTGATAAAGAAAGCATGAAATTAGAACAAGATTTTAGCGCTGCGATAACCAACAAAAAGTTCAAAATTGTAAAGAAAAACAATACAGTACAGTTTAAAAACTCTAAGAACAAAGTGGTTATGGAATTTTCTATTCCAACTCAAAGCGAACTGTGGGCTTTTATTGGTAAAAACAATTGGAAACTAATTGCACTAGAAAATGTTGGACAAGATTACGGAAAAGCTTCTATTAAATTTAATGTAGCAGAAAAGAAAGTAAGCGGAAATACAGGCTGCAACAACTTCGCAGGAACTTATGAAACCAACGGTGATCATATTTCTTTTGATAAAGTAGCAGCTACATTGATGGCATGTATTGGTGAAGAAGGAAATAAAACAGAGCAAAAAATACTATTTTATTTAAGCAATAAAGACCTACGTTTTGACGTAGCAGACCAAACGCTTAATTTTTATCTTAACGATAGATTGGTCATGATGTTTGGCATTACAAAATAAATTTAGTTTTATAAGTCATCTTAAAATAGGTGATGATTTATAAAAATAAATACAAAACCAGTGAAGTTGATTCACTGGTTTTTTTATTTATGCAAAGTCAAAAATATTTTATAGAGCGCTTACAAGGAATACTTTGAAGAGTAATAGAAATATCTCTAATTATGGAAAACCGTATATTTTTCTGAAAAGCTTTCTTTAGGTTTGTCTGAAATAAAACGATTTATTATGATTAGAATAATTTTTACTTATACATTTTTCTTTTTTACAGCACTAACCTCGAGTGCACAGAACAATAAGCTAGTGGCAAGTTGTTGCGATGCAAAACCTAAAGAAGAGGGCAGATGTACTGGCAGTGCCTACTGCAGTGCCTGTTCGAACTGCAGTAGGTGTGCACATTGCTCGAACGGTGGAAGTTGCGGGGTATGCGCTTCATATTCGCCACCCATTAGATATACGGCAGCACCTAAAGCCACAAAGAGCAGGACTGTAAATCCGTCAGCAAAATCTGCAGCAGTTTCTTTTACTTCCGAGACGTCTGTTAAATCCAAAACAAAGAAAGAATCTGTGATAAAAAAATCAATAATTACCTATAGTCCTGAAGATATGCTGGCTGTAAATGTTGAAACCCTTAAATTGCGTGACGGACCAGGAAATGAATATGATGTAATAGAAAACCTTAAGAGATATGATCTCTTAATGGTTATTGCTATTGATGGAGAGTGGTTACAGGTGAAGGTAATTCAATCCGGTAATTTTGGATATGTGAACGCGAAATATGTATATAAGTTGTAGAGTAGCAGGGGTAGATTTTTATTGTTAGATTTGTTAAAACCAAACTAATGAACAATTTAGAAATTTTTAAATGGCTGGCTATATTTTCGCCAATTGTTAGTGGAATAATAGTGGGTGTTGTAACTCATATACTTTCAAATCGATCAAAACGTATAGAAATTCTATACCAAAACAAAACTCGAGCTTTCAATGAGATTCATAAAATACTTATTGATTACAGGTTTGAATTGGAACAGATTATCTACAAAAATCCCTTTCTAGAAAGGAGTTCTGAAGCAAAAGATTCAGTTGAAACTCTTACATTATTAAATAATGCTCTTGTGCGTAACAGTATATATCTAAATAAACAAAGTAGAGAAGCTGTAATGGATTTGGTTACTAAGATTAATTTCTACTGTATTTCTCAGACCCAAGATTTTGAAAATATAAATCCTTATATATCTATGGCGGTTGAAATTAAAAACGTGATCGATATTTTGTATAAAGACCTTAATCTTAAATAATCTACTAAAACATTAGCTATAATGTAATTAGCTTTCTCTGAACAATAATAATTTTGAATTTATAGAAAATTGTAAATTAACTATCTCTAAAAATGAATGATGAAAAGATTGTAATGAAGTTTGCATATATTAAATCTGATGAAGAAAATATTGAAGCTGTTTATCAGAATAATTTCCTGCTATATAAGTATGAACTTAGTGATATTAAATATGTAAAAATTGAAGATTTTGAGTATGACGATAATGGAATGATTCAAAGAAGCGTTCCTTTAGCGTCATATTCATCAGAAGGTTTTCATATAGAAGAAAAAGATTTTCAAAAATCTGAGATGAAAGCTTTATCAGCAATTAAATTAGATGAGATGATATATGGAGAACAAAGAAAATTCAATATATATAAAGATTATATAGAATTGAAAATGGAATTTAAAGGATGGTATAAAGTCAAAAATCGTAATGGCTTTTATACCATTAAAAGAAGCGGAATAGACAAGTTTAAGAAAGGGATTTATTCATTTTATTTTAAAAGCATTTGTAACAGAAGAAAAGAAGATGGGACAGAAAATGAATTTTATTATGATAAAAGAACAAGAGACTGGAAGAAGCAACGTGATGAATTATTAAAAGCTAACGATAGTTTTCAAGCAAGATTAGAATTATTATCAATTTACAATGTATTATTAGCAAGATTAATGGAGAAAACTGTAAGATTATTTATGATAGTTGATCAGTATGATGGAAGTGAAATAGGATATATTAATAAATTCAATATTTTAAAGTCTGAATTATTACAAGCATTGCAGGTAATAGGCAATTATTCGCAAAATATAAATCATAATATCAACACAGGGCATTATAAAATTGCATTAGAAATTCAACATTATTGTATTTTGATGTTTAATGATATTCTTAGTGTTTTAGATAATTCATTTTTTCTAAAAATAGATAGAACTCCACTAAAAAAAGACTTTGATTTAGTTCATAAGCAATTGAATGATGCAATAGATCTAAATAAATTAGATCTTTTACTGAGATTAGGTAGTATCTCAAAAGTACCTTCTAGAAGTGATTCTGTGTTTAATTTTGAACAAAATGATTCAATATTTAAAACACTTGAAGGTGAGATGATTTTTAGAAAGTTTTATGCTGTTTATAAAACTGAATCAAAAGGTCAACAGTCTAATTTTAGTTTTTTGTTTTATGCTTTAAAGAAAAATAATCTTATTAATTGCTCCACTTCTAACTATATATCTTTCTGTAAAGAATATAAAATCAAGATCAATACTGTAGATACGAGAATGAACTACGATTATTTG
This sequence comes from Flavobacterium sp. UW10123, assembly GCF_040538975.1. Classification (NCBI taxonomy): domain Bacteria; kingdom Pseudomonadati; phylum Bacteroidota; class Flavobacteriia; order Flavobacteriales; family Flavobacteriaceae; genus Flavobacterium; species Flavobacterium sp. UW10123. The sequence continues at coordinate 223,889 of NZ_JBEWQE010000003.1, read as the reverse complement.
GATATAAAGAATTCTTTAATTGTTGATTACGAAAAATTTGCATCAGAAGCTAACGCTTACAAAAAAGAGGGGGAGGTAAAAGTTTGAAAATGTTCGAACAAATTAATACAAAATCAAATATTTTTAAACATACTGTTTTTTATCTAATTACAATCTTTGTATCAGCAATTTAAAATGGTACGACATGAAAAACAAAAAAAAATTACAGAAAGAACACAGAGACTTATTAAAATCAATTTACTATGGGGGTAAAATTATAGAAATTTTAGTAATAATAATTCTGAATATTTGGTGGTGTTAAATTTGTCAAAGTTTTTAAAAGTAAAATTATCTCTTATAAAAATGAAATAATTTTCCAAAACAAAAAAGAGACTTTAGTCTCTTTTTTTTAATCTTTTTATAAATAAATTACTTCCCAATCAATTTCTCAAGCCTAACCATCATTTCATCTTTTTCCTTCAACATACGCTCATACAAAGCAATCTTTTCATCATGAAGTTGAATCAATTTGTCAATTGGATTAATAGTACAATTGATATATCCAGAATTGTTAGCAACTGACCCTTCATGAAAAGTATTAGAAATAATATTAATAGCTTGTTCCTCATCAAAATTCTGAAAAGCTTCAACAGGAATTTTCAATACAGCAGAAATTTGTTTTAGCAGGTTTTCTTCAATTACATCTTTTTGCTCCAGCATAGAAATTTTCTTTTGGTTCCAGTCTTCGCCCAGATCATAAGCCAAAGCTTCCTGCTTTATGTTAAGCATTTCTCTAAAACGTTTTACGTTTCTTCCCTGATGTATTTTCTGTTCCATAATGAATATTGGTTTTCTGAAGATTCAAAGATAAAGCCATTTGGGCTAAAAATCATGAGTTTCAAAGATAAAAAAATATTTCAAAGAAGAATTATTTTGTAAGAATATTATATCTATATTTTGAATAGATTATCCTTTAGAAAGAAGAGAATTTCGTTTTAGAATTTTAAATCTATAAGCCATGAAAAAGAATAAAACAACTTTCGAGACAAGCTTTTGGGCAGGATATGCAGCGGGAAATCCGTTTAAGGCAATCGATGCCTTTTTTACTTTTGCACATCTCGATTATTACAAACAGTTTTTAAGCGAAGCGGTACTGTACAGCTATAAAACAAAAGTCTACAAACAGGACAATCCTTCGGATGTTTTTATTTTGTATACTATTATCAAATCTTTCCTCAAAGTGTGTTACTGTCTGAAAGAGAAAAGCAAAAAATGGATCATAAAAGAATCTCTGCGATCTGAAACGGTTTTCCATCTTTCTTCTCTAACAAAAGAAGAATACGAGAATCCTTTTACGGTATTTCAAAAAGCATTTGCTGAAAAAACGCTAGAAGAATTTGAATCATTTTTATATCAAACTCTAGAGTTTTCGTTGTCTCCTCACGCGGGAGATTCAGATCCCGATTTGATGACGCCTTATATTCATATAATCAAAATGTTTGATGCTGTAGAACTAATAAGAGAAAGGGGAGTAGAGAAAATTAAGAAACTTCATAAAATGGTTTCTGCAACAGAATAAATATCCTTTTTCTAAATTTTACAATACGATATTACAGAAACTTCTATTACATCATTTTACCTTCTTTTGCGTATTCTTTTTTAATTCCTTGAAGCAGATGATTCAGGTTGATGCTTTTGTTTTGGTCTTCTAAAGTTTTCAAACAAGCATATTGGATAATGTTGACAATGTTAGCGCCTGTAATATCATATTTTTTTGAAAGTTCTTGAAGATTTACATCTTCGGCAATTTTAATTCCTTGTGGCAGATTATTTTGCCACAATTTCAAACGTTCGCTATAAGAAGGCACTTCAAACTCAATTATAGATTGAAATCTTCGAGTAAAAGCTGTGTCGATATTGGTTTTAAAATTGGAAGCCAAAATAACCAATCCAGGATGATTTTCTATACGTTGCAATAAATACGAAACTTCCTGATTGGCGTATTTATCATGTGCGTCTCTAACATTGGTTCTTTTTCCGAAAACGGCATCGGCTTCGTCAAAAAACAAAATCCAATCTTTATCGGTTGCTTTGTCAAAAAGCGAAGAAAGATTTTTTTCGGTTTCGCCAATATATTTGGAAATCACCATAGACAAATCAATTCTATAAACATCTCTTTGAGTGTATTTTCCTAAAAGTGAAGCTGTAAGGGTTTTTCCCGTTCCTGGCGCACCGTAAAACATGACTCTAAAACCGGGTTTTATTTTGGCTTTCATATTCCATTCGTGAAGGAGAATGTCGTTGAATTTAAGCCAAGTTTCTATTTCTTTTATCTGATATAAAGTGTTGGAATTCAAAACCAAATCGTCCCAATCTAATTGCGTTTCTATTAATTGCGCAGGGAAAATACTGCTCAGCTGTGGTTTCAAGATTTTTCCGGTTATGAATTTTTCAATGTATTCATCTTCTAAAACCAAAAGACCACTTAGTTTAGGCTCGCCATTTGGAACAGATTCTACTTTGACAATTCCCTTTTTATACAAAAAAGATTGATTGTGCAGGAAATCATAAAATGCGATTCGGTTTTCGAGATCATTTCCAGCAACTAAAAACTGAGCCGTTTCGCCCGTTGGCAGAATTCCACGATGATTTTTTGTTTTTATTCCACCAAACTCAGGCAGTTCGCCGCCATTTGGCAAATATTCGGCAATAATCGAACTCAAAAAATCGGGCTTCACATGCGGAACCAGAGCTAAACCTAAAATAAGAATATCAATTTCTGAGAGATTATTTTCGATAATAAATTCATCAATAAAACCATTCGCATCTAACTGATTTAGAACAGGCTTTTCCGTTGGATTTTCGGCCTGAAAAAGAGTATCAAGCTGAAAAACGAATTGGTTTTTGAGATATGTAAATACATTTTCCATTTTCTATACTAAAGAATCGATTGAGAAAAAATCAAGTTTAGACTGTTTATAATTTCTGATTTTGTCCATCACAGCGTTTCCATTATTAGAACCGCCAGAATTAGTGTTGCCTTCGATCGTTTCTATGGTATCGGCATGAACAGCAGTTACAATTCCGGTATGAATCCAGTCGTTTGGTGTTTTTTGAAGAAGAAATATATCTCCGGGTTTTATTAAAGCCGAATTGGTTCTTGCAGTTTGATAACGAGTTAGTATTTTTTTCTGAAGTCCAGTTGTTCCAACAGTATCGCAGCTATAAGTCAGCGGCATTAACGTTTTAAAGTTTTTTGCCTGAATAGAAGCAGCCTGATCGATTATAGCCTGAACAAAACCCATACACCAAAACCATTCGGTTCCTTCATGTCCGTCCATATAGCTTCGAACCCACGGACCAGTATTGCTTTGGTTGTTTATGACAAGTTCAAAGGGTTGATTTTTAAGATGATTTTTAGCAGTATTGAGAATTAATTCTCTCAGGTTATTTCCAGATATCGGGCTTTCAAAAGCTTTTTTGAGTGGTGACGCCAATTTATCAAACAAGCCTTGATCTACATTTCCGTTTTGAGGCAAACCGTTGAATTTTTGATAATTCAATACAGCCTTTTCTGTTGCAGGACCAAAGTCGCCATCGATACCCGTTGCCGTTCCCGAACCAGGATTTTGCATAGCAAATAAATTAAGCCAAGACTGAATTTTTTCAACGTCTTTCTTGTTGTTATTTGCTCCGTTTCTTTGTTGTGGTGCTTTAATAAGCAGCTCTTTTTGGTAGAATGTTTTTTGCATGACTAATGTTTTTAGAAGTTATTATTTTGGTTATAGTGTTTATAGTCTGAAATAGAACATCAAGCTGAAACGCGAATTGTTTTTTTTTGGCAGGTGAATATATTTTGCATGTTTGTCTTTTGATTTTTATAAAGTAAACTCTGATTTCACTCTTAATCGAGCATTTTTGAAGCCTCTGTTTTAGAATAGTTTCATTAGAACATTTAGGTTTTTCTAAACAACTGATTACAATAAAAATCTATAACTTTTCTTTTTTTAAAATCATTTAGAAAGACTGCCTTTTGCCAAGCGTAAAAAAAATAATTTTCAATTCCAAGGGACAGATATTCATAGATTCCTATAGCAATAGGAGTGATTGTTCCCGTGTCACTAAAATCAATTAAAAATAAATGGTCTGAATCTATACTATCGGTTTTCGCTTTGTAACAAACTGCAAGTTCACCATCCAAGTAATCAAAAGGAATATAATTGTGTAAATTATCTTTGTCATTAGTATCGAGAATTTTATTTGGATCAAGATAATCTTGTATTGATTTTTGATGATAAATTTCATTTAGAAAAGAGATTGTAACAATATTCATTTCTCCAAAAACAAAATCTATTTCTTTATCTAAATAATTTATTGGATTATTTTCGTCTGATAATTGCCATTTGCAATTCATAGTTTCTATTCTAGCGTAGAAATCTTTAATTGTGTGCGGAAATTCCCATCCTAAATTTTCAGGAATAGAATAGTTTCCATATTTTATATTTGATTTTATTGTTCTAATTTGTGGTTTATTTAGCTTCTCTATAAATGAGATGAATTCTTTTATTATTTGTTCCTTCATGATTTTTCGATTTTAATAGTGCATAAAAATGTAATTAGCAGCTAATATTCTTAAACGAGGTCCAAATGTTGCCGCAAAAGCAACTTTCTTACCATTTGTTTTATAATAATTATCCATATGAGTTATCAAACCCTCTACTGAATCTCCAAATGATCGTGAAGGAATTTCTCTTCTTGCGTCAACAATATTTTCAAATACGGTAAAAGGTATAGTTCCTCCAGGTAAAGTAACAGCATCAGAAGCTTCTTTTAGACTTGTAGCCGTGGATTCATTAAACGATGCTATTGATATATTGGTTAGGGATGGTATATCTTGAGTAAAAGGACTTCCTGTTGGAGTTCCTCTTGTAAAATTGCCAGGACTTCCAGTTAGCTCTCCGTATTGTACATTAATTTGAAAAGGGAAATTTTTCAAATAAGGTTTATGAGGTTGTTCAGCTAAATAAGAAACAGTTGCTTCATAAAAATACTGCTTAGTTGGATTTGCTTTAACTTCGTTTTTTGCAAATGTTTCAATTTCGTCTTTCATATTGTTATTTGTTTCCTTGGTGCCGCAAACAAGGTTCCAGGATAATCCCGGGCCATGTAAATTATGATTTAATAAATGCGCTCTTACCCACTTGTTATTTCTGGCTGTAACATTATTTCCATTGGCAATTAAGATTTCATCCCAGCCTACAGGATCTTGTTGAGGAGTAGAACCTGCAGTATTTCCCGGAATTGCAGTTAAAGGCTCTGCAATAACAGATTTTGGTCTGCCGGCATCTAAAGTATGAGTTACTCTTGTTTGAATATTATTGGAACCAGCAGCACTGATTTCTGCAATAATTAAATCACCAATCATTTCAGTCATTTTCTGATCGATCATTCTCTGCAAGTCATTTGGCTGTCTGCTGCTGTCATTGTCTAGAGCACCGTTATATTGAGTAACTAAAGCAAGAATTTCAGTTCGTTTTGTCGAAATTCGGTTTAAAGCATCCAATTTTGGTTGGTTTGTCGCTGCATTAGCAGGCGTCGCCGTGTTGTCTTGTTGTATTTCTGCTCTTCTGTCAATGACTAATTGTTCAATGGTTTTAGGAGTAGAAGCTACCATTAAAACACCATTTGTACTTCCGGTTTGAAAGTATAAGTTATGACTTTCACCATCTCTTGTGCTAAAAGGTTTTCTCAATCCTAACCATCCTAAAATAGCATCTCTTACACTTGCACCCATTGCCATAACTCTGTCTAGTAGTGCCATTCCTGTGTCAACAGCTTTATTCACTAACCAAGTCAACGCCTCATCGACCATTTGGCGAACAGCAATAAGCATTTCGCCAATTCTTGCTCCAATACCAGTTAAACCAACTTGATTTGCTAAGAAACCTATCACGACAGGCATTGCTTGCCCCATGGTTCTTTCTAGATAATCTGCTGCTGTTGCGACATTTCCTCGAGCTAAATCGGCTACACCATTGACAAACGAATTGACAACTTCGAGCATTTCTCGCAAGTATTTTATAAAACTTTGTATCGCATTAAAGAACGCCATAGCACCATTTATTACAGCCATGATTCCCGTTGGGTCTAACATGCTTAAAAGTCTGGCTGTAATTCTATTGACAATACGTTCCATGACAAAGTTTTTCACAGCATCGAGAACGGTATTCCATAAATTACTAAGTTGTTCTTGTATTTTGTCCCAAATGGCTGCCATGCCGCGTTCTTGAACATCTTTGATAAATGTCCAAATGCCTTCAAGCGTATTAATCATACTGCGGATTCTAGCAACTCTAGCGGGGCCAATGCGAGGATGCGCAGCTAGTTTTTCCCAGATTCTTTCCATTGAGATATTTAGCACTTCTAATATCCAGGCAATAACTCCGCGTAAAGAGAAATCAGTAAGTACTGGAATATTGGCATCTTTCAACTCGCTCATCAGCCAGCCCGTTACACCATTGATTAGGTGGGTAACGATATTATCAAAGAACTGTACGAATCCTTGTTTAAGCGCTCGCAGTATGTTTTTCAAGAAACCAATTGGATCTTTCTTAATATCGTCAATAGCTTCTAAGGCTCTAGTAATGATATTTCCGATGAGATCAAATGGGAAATTCATGATTTCGAGAATGGCTATAATAACGATTCGGACAATTTCTGCCACAAAAGCAATTAATCGGCCTATAGGTTCTCCAAATTTCTCAATGATTCTCATGAAAGCATCTATTGGATGAATGAGGTCATCGATAGTCATAGAATCCCAAATGTCAGTAAATAATTGAATTATAGATTGTGGCGTCATGTTGAGCGTTTCTATTGCTGCTTCGATTTCGCCCGTAATTCTGGCTATTGCACCAGATTCCACCATTTGTGCATATTGTTCTTCTCCGCCATCCATAAGGCTCATAAAACCTCTTATCATATTTGGAACTGTGCGTGGTACGACTTCCTGTGTAAAAGGATCTTTTCCGATAATCACTTTAACAAGCGAATACCCTCGTACGGTAGCAGCCTGAGCAGAAAGCCATCCTAATAATGAATCTTTAACAAGCTCTAATACTTTTAGCGCCACACCCGAAGCAAAATCCCAAACTCTTTGTAGAAAATCTCCAGCCTGATTGGCAAGTGCAGAAAGATTATCTCCAATATTGGCTAGATTTGAAGGCTGAATAGCATTCCAAGCTGCTGTGATAAGTCCGCTAAGTTCGCTTAACAAAGAATCGAAAGTTCCAACTTGTGTGTCAAGCCAATCAGCAGTTTTTTGCAGCGTACCTTTTTCGCGCATTTGCTCAAGCTCGGTCTGCTTGTCAATCAGTATTAAGAAATCTTCTAATATTTCTACAGTTGTTGCAGTAACTGCTACATTGCGGAGCGGATCGTATTTGATTATTTTTTTGAGAAGTGAATACGCTTTGTTTTCTGCTAATAATGGTTCTGCAACATCAATTAACGCTTCTTTAATCCAAGTTATAATTTGATCAACGAGCGAAGAGGCAAACGAACGGACATTAGCAACAACGGTATTAAATTTTGAAGTAACTACATCTATAAAAGTTCCAAGCGTGGATTCATCCCAAGCATCTTTTACTAATTTAAGCAATGAATCCAGCGTTAAGCCCAACTCGCTCAAACGTCCGTTAACCCAATTAAATACACGATCTATGATGCCATATTCTTGCAATTTATCGAATATGGCTGTTCCAAAAGGAACAAGTCCCATAAATCCTTCAATAAGATTAATGGCATTTCTATCGACATTTACATCATTCAGAGGGTCATAACCTGCTACAACTGTAAGCAGTGTATAACCGGGAATATGTCTGACATTGTCTTTGATATAACCAGGAATCAAACTGGATAATAATGAACCCTGAATCATTTCTGGAGCAGGGGAGATGGGTTCCGGTTTTTTTCTAATTGCCGCTCCCTGCTGTACGGTATGCGTTAATTCGTGGGCAAGTAAATGTTTGCCTTCTTTCGAATTGGGATTGTATTTTCCTTCGTTAAAATAAATATTGTTTCCAGTTGCAAAAGCTTGTGCGCCTAATTGCTTATTCATTTGAACAGCATTAGAGTCATTATGTATGCGGACATTGCTGAAATCGGCTCCAATGCCAGATTCCATTTCGGTTTTTACTTTTCCGGACAAAGGAGAACCTCCGCCTTTACTGCTGTTTAGTTTGGACTCGATATTAGAGTTATCGCTAGGATTGGCATCGCCAGCAGCACTTTTTTGCAGTTGCTTTTCTTCGTCTGAGGTTTGCTTTTCTTCTTCTTTTTTCTGCTGTACATTTTCTTCTTCACCTTTATTTTGAATTAAAGGTTTGATTGATGGAGTGCTTTTTGAAACCGTTTCAGTTTTTTTGACTTCTTTTTTATTAAAAACTGTCTCTTCTTTTTTCTGGGCTTTGTCTTCTAGTTTATGCTGAATCAACGTTTTTGATCCAGAAAAAGCAGAATTGATTTCTCGTTTTTCAGTTACTCTAGAATCAAGTTTACTTTGGATTAAATCTGTTTTGAGCTGTACAACAGGTGTTATGGTTTGAGCAGCAGTTTTTTGCTGCACTTCTTTATTTTTTTCTTCTTGTTTTTGAACATTGCGGGCCAATTTCTTTTGCACTACTGGCGATGGCGAAAAGAAAGAGTCTGTTTTTGGCGTTTGTTTATTTGCCACTACATGGTCTGCGACTCTATCGGCTTCTACTTCAAATTTATCGTTAGATTTTCCTATATTCAATTTTGCCTGAACACCAAAAAAAGATTCCTTCCCCTTGTCATGATGCGACGCGGAGTGCGGAGAATTTGATTTTGATATTTGCTTTAATGCCGGCATATTTGATTACTATAATTTGATAAAAAATTACTTCAGTATTATGTTACATCTATACTAATGTTTCCTTCTAAGCTACAGTATCTGGGCTCGTTATTATCCCTAGTTAAAATAATCTCTACATAGTAAGTACCTTCTTTCAAATTAGAAATAGAAGTACTTCCTCCGAATAATGGAATTGTGGCACTATGTTTCTTACTATCTATCCAACGTTCTTTTTTATATATCTTTACTTCTACTGTAGAGGCAGTTTTTTTACATTTTGACGGGCCCTCCCAAGTTAAATTTGATTCTACAGTAACTGTTCCCTTTTTATCCACTTTAAAATTGTCAGATTCTTTTTTTTGCGTTGTCCATTGTTTTATTTTCCAAGGGATTTTAGATAATTGAAGCATATCCTTTTTTTGAACATTATTTTTGGTTTTACTGCCAGTTTGCTGAATTGTATGTGTAAGTTCATGCGCAAGCAAATGTTTGCCTTCTTTGGAGTCTGGATTGTATTTTCCTTTATTAAAATAGACATCGTTGCCATGCGTAAAAGCTTGTGCGCCCAGCTCTTCGCTCATTTGAACGGCTCTGCTGTCTGTATGGATGTTTACATTGCTAAAATCGGCTCCAAAACCCGATTCCATTTCACGCTTTGTGTTTTTATCCATAGCATTACCGCCGCCTTTAGAGCTGTTGAGATTACTTTCGACATTTTCATCTACAGAGTTCGATACCTTTAGCCTTACGTGAACAGGTTTTTCTTCTTTTTTCTGAGCCTTTTTGTCTTCGTTCTCACAATCGGCACATTTTTTCTGTACTTTTTTGTCTTCTTCCTTATCTGATTTCTTTTGTACCTTTTTGTCTTCTTCTTTATCCGATTTCTTTTGGACCTTTTTATCTTCTTCCTTTTCGCCCTTTTTCTGTACTTTTTTGTCTTCTTCTTTTTCTCCTTTTTTCTGTACTTTTTTCTGTACTTTTTTGTCCTCTTCCTTGTCAGACTTTTTTTGTACTTTCTTGTCTTCTTCTTTTTCTCCTTTTTTTTGTAGAGGCTGTTCTTGTGCCAAGTCCTTTTTTTGAACTGTCGAAATGGTTTCTGCAATAGGCTTTTGCTGTATAGCTTCTTCACTTCTGGATTGAAGCAAACCGCCAGTTTTACGTTTATTCACTACTTTATCAGCTACATTGTCGGCTTCTACTTCATATTTGTCTCCTACAGCGCCCGTGGTTAGTTTCTTTTGAACTTTTGGCCCAAAAAAAGTAGAAGGGGAGTGATTGCCTATTTTTTTTTGTTCAAATTCTCTCATGATTATTATTTTATCATTTTGAAATACTAATTTGTTTCTCTAAATAAACTGTAGATTATTCGCAATAACACCTTCTTTCTCTAATGCATTTTTTATTTGCTTATACCAATACGGAAATATTTTAGAGAGACGAAGTTCAATTTCATCAACAACATATTTGTCATATTTTTTCATTCCGAAAAAATGAGAATACCCAATGGTATCAGCATGTTTTCCATGCTCTGTTATGTTTTCTCCTTTCAAAAGCATTGTCGGATTATTGTTTTTATAATTCAATAGTGATGCAAGAGTGTATTGTTCTATTAAAATGCAGGTTTCATAACCTTCTTGTTTTAATTCATTAAAGCTTTCTTGATTTTCGAGATATATTTTCTCCAAGTCATAATAGCTTTTTATAAATTCATCGCGGAGTTTGAGATCATTAAAACCAAATATGCCACAGTTATAAGAATAACCTAAATTGGTATGCCAATAAGGAAGATCCTTTGTGTATTTATTAAAAAACTCTACCTGTTTTTTATAATGGATTTCATAAGTATCTTCTTTGCGTTCTACAATAACATCGTCAAAACTAAAATCTATTTTTTTCTTAATAAAGATGTCAGTGTCTATGTGAACAAATGGTTCTGTTTGGCGTTCCATAGCATTGATTTTCGATTTCATCCAAAGTTCAATTCTATTTTTGTTTTGCACTTTGGTAACGGCACAAGGAAGCATATTCAGGAACTTATAGCCGATTTCGTCTACATAAAGCGCAATCTCATCATACCATAAATGAGTATACAGTACGCTTAGAGCGGTCATGTAGACAGTTTCCTTTAATTTGTTTCCCATATCCCATCTGTTATTAATTATAGGAAGCACATCAAGGCTGTAAATCATCTTGTGTCGTTGTTTCATATCGTTTTATTTTAAGCGATGGCTTCTTTCTCTAAGGCATTCTTTACTTCTTTGTACCAATACGGAAAGAGTTTAGAAAGCCTGATTTCTATTTCCTGAACAATGTCAATTCTGTATTTTTTTTGACCGACAATGTGTGAATAACCAATTTTATCTGCTAGCTGGAAATTTTCGAACAAGTTTTTTTTCCATAGCAATAATGTTGGTTTAATATTATGATGATGTAATAATGACGCAAGATTATATTGTTCTAAAACAATGCAAGGCTCTATTTTTGTTATTTTTGGATTATGATTTTTTAGAAAAATTTCTTCTAAATCATAAAAGACTTTTAAAAACTGATTTCGAAGTTCAAGGTCTCTAAAACCTATTACTCCGCAATTATATGCATATCCTAAATCGGGTTTCCAATAGTCTAAATTTTTAGTATATTGATTAAAAAAATCTAAACGATATTGGTACATACCGTATAACTCGTAATCGTTTTGTTCAACAATTACTTTCTCAAAATCAAAATTTATTTTTTTCTTTATAAAGACATCATTGTCAAGATGTACAAAAGGTTTGGTTTGTTTTTCCATGACATCAATTTTTGATTTCATCCAAATGGAAGTGTCTTCATTGCTCTTAATTTTAGTAACTCTGATGGGAAGCATATAAAGAAACTTATATGCAGAATCGTCAGCATAAAGTTCAATATCTTGATACCATAGATGGCTATACAGTACGCTTAGAGCAGTAGAATAAATCGTTTCTTTAAATTTATTACCTTGATTCCATCGATTATTACTGACAGGAAATGCATCTAAGCTGTAAATTATTCTAGGCTCTTCCCTCATAAAATGTTCTTTTTAATAGTATGAATTAAGTTTTTCTCTTCCAAGAAAGTTACATTGTTGTACAAAGAAGCTTTTCGGCTGTGCTTATATAATCGTTTCCATTCGTAATTTATTCCTGCTATTTTTGAGGTTTTTAGATGGATTTCACTGTTATGAAATTTTTTCATTTCATTAAATGAGGAGTGCCATACCATTTTACCTAAAAGAGGTGATTGTGTAAGGATTAATCTCGAAAAATCATTTGGAAAATTATCTACATTTACTTCCTTGCCATGAATTTTGTATTTATAAACCAATGTTTCTCCGCTTCTGGTTTTGTAAAATTTAGAAGTGTATCTCTTTATGTCGACTTTATTCTTAATTGGATTTAAATCTTCTTCGTTTTCATACATTATATCCAAATCATTTACGCGCATTTGATAGTACTGACGAAGGTTCAAATAATCTGCGATTCCTCCGCAAAAGGCAATTTTAGACAAATCAAGATTATCAAATACAAATCCAAGCGCTTTTTGCTGTTCAATAAGAATATTTTTCCTATCGTATTCTAAAAAAGAGGTGTTATCGACATTCATAATTTTAAATTTTACCAGTTAACATATATGATTCGTTTTTTCCAAGCCAATTTTATGATGCTCAAATTCCAACTTAGTTTGTCTAACAAAACATCTTGTGTTTTTCGCTCCATTGTGATTACAGGACTTTCGTATCCATTAATGTTCAGTTTTCCCGGTCTCTGCAAGAATTCATTCTGAAGCAATTCTGCCGAAGATTTTTTCATGATATCCCAATTGCTCAACACGGCTTGTAGCATTGTGCCCGATTCTTTTTTCATTTGTTCTGAGAGAACAATGTTTCTTTCAATAGGTTCGTCTATCGGTATATTGCATAGAAACTTTTCGAAGACCATAGCATTTTCGTAATCTTGTTCTTTTCCTGTGGCTATATAATGTAGTAGGTGAGCAGCAATTTCAGGATCATTTATAATATTGTCTTTATTGAGGAGTTTGCAATTTTCAAAAAGAGATTTCAAAAAAGGATGAATCAATACCAACCCCGCATTGTTAACATACGATTCGCTAATAGCATCTTCGAATAGGTTTTCGTTTCTGACTTTCTCTTTTTCAAAAGAAGAATCCTTTTTATCAATTGCTCTTTCTTGAATATTCGAAGTTTCATATTTTGAGTTGTTTGATAGGGTTTCAATGTTTCTAGCATTTTCGTTTATAATGGAATCTTTGCCTTTAAACAAAATCAAACTCTGGTCTTGCACTTGATTTTCATTGTTTTCCTGAATTCTTTCTGTTTTTATTTCTAATTCCGTCTTATTTTGTACTTCTGTTAGATTTTCTGCTTTTTTTGCATTTTCTATTTCAGTTTGGGTTTCAACTTTTGTTACATTTTCAATTTTTGTTTCGTTTTCTAATTCTGTTGTTTTTTTTGTCCCTGTCTCTGTCTCAGTTTTTATTGTCTCTTGATCATTTGAAACAGTGTAAATTCCAATTTCTTTTCCTTTTAAAATAACTTGCTTAAGTTTTTTTTCGATAGTCGAAACAATAGCATCAAAATTTGCTAGTAATTCTAGTTCATTATGGTTTTCTATCTGATTTTCTATTTCTTTTCGAAAAAGCTCTTTGTGTTGTGAAAAGCGGTTTGTTTTATGAAATTCAAACACATTTTGAATCAATCTAGAAAGTTTTTGTTTTACAATCGCATTATTCTGAACACTTGTTTCCAAGAGACTTAAAAGAACTATTTCCCACATTAAAAATCTTTGATTTGGAATCAGTTGATTTTTGGCTTTACTAGTTTCAATGAGTTTCTGTATGGCGTTAATACTGATTATTTTGGCGTTGCTTTCTGCATTGTTTTTCTTAAGCAATATTCCTTTTTTGATCATGTTTACAATCTGGCTATCATTAAATTGTTTGATAAGTCGCGTTCTTACAATTGGCTTTTGGACTGCATTGCACCATTTAAAAGAAAAAAAATCGTTATTTAAAATTATGTTAAATTCTTTATTATCAATTTCTTTTGAGTTATTATTTAAAGTTTTCCACCAAGTGTTTGTTCCTGTTTCCAAGAAATGAAAAAAGCTTTCTATTTCCTTTTCTTGTGGCTTGATTAGTTTATAACCTTCAGTGTTTTTCTCTTCTTTTTCAAAAACTTCTTCAACTTGTTTTGTAATATTTTTTAGAATCTGCTCTTTGAAATTTTCGAAATCTAAATTTTGATTTATTTCAATGTCAAGGTTAAGTTTGTCCAATTGTATACTGTGTAAAGGATTTTTTAAATCCACTTCATTAAAATAATTTTCTAAAAGCGTGAATACTTCCTTTTGCAAAAACGCATCAATATTGTCCTTGAGATAATATCCTTTTTCTTTAGAATTGGTATTGATCTCAAGGAAAACTTTATTGATAATATGTCTATTTAATTCTTGCATCAGGTGTAAGAGCTTCTATTTGTATATTTAAATTGGTTATTATAAAATCTATTTTTGGAAAAACTTTAAGCATGCTTGACAAGAATTTTTTCAATGATCCATCAGTATCGGCATTGAATTTTATTTCGATGAAACTTTTGAATAAATTATTGAAAAGCAATGCTGTTGGAACAATCAGTTGTTCAGATTCTTTAAGCAGTTTTGGGTCTTGACATCTCAGAATCGTATAATACAGAGAAGTATTTAGCGATATGAGAGTTTGTATCGCAGCAGTTAGTTCTGGATTCTGAAGATTAATAGCACCATTGACAACTAGCGATATTAAATTGAAATGTTCCTGTGTGAACAATGCTGCTAATTTATCATTTAACTTACCGTTGATATAGCTCTCCACATCATTTTGAACTTCTATAAATCTATTTTCGGTTTCAGAAATGAAGCGTTTGGTTTCCCTATTAAATTTATTTGAAACAGAAATTTCTTTTAAATAGGCAATCGTTTCAATTGAATTTTTTATAAATAAATCAGCATTGTTAAGACAAGTATTTTCTTCGACAGGTTTTCTAATCTCAATGAATCTTGGACCATCGGTGGCTGAACCGCAGTTGCCTTCAGCAATTAATGAAACAGAAATTGAAGATTCATTATATAATGAAGTTTGTCGTGTTATTGGATCTTTTTTATCTGTTACTATTATTTCCTTATCAATTTTCCAAGTGTATGTTTTGGCATTTAAAGAATTGTTGGTTAAGGTTAGAATTCCCGTTCCATCTATATTAAAGCTAAAACTAGCAGTAGGTAAATCTAAAAGTGTAATGGTAAGATTGGATGGTTTGTTGTCTATAAAAATGGTTACGGTTTTGACATCTTTAGATACCTCGCCTGGAGCAAACATATATTTTTCGCCAAATGTTACGAGAACTCCTTCTCCGGAAATTTCGGCTCCTTTTACATCGGGCTGCAGAGTAAGCGACACAGGTTTGTCGTTTCGGCAAAAGGATATTTCGTTTACTAATTTGCCATCTACGAGTACTTTTGGATCTTCAATTTCAAAGCTAACAGGATGAGTGGCTTTAAAGTCGCAATTGCCATTGTCTGCATAAAGTGTAACATCAAATGTGAATTTTTTTTGCGATTCACTATTGTATTGGTAGATGTGTTTTATTTCTGTTTTATCATCTGTAATCCAATCGGTTTTGTCTCCAAAATCCCAAGTATATTTATTGCCTTCAATGTTTTCTCCAGTGATGGTAAAAGTAACTTCGGTTTCGCTAAATCCTGATGGTTTTAAAGGAGTAGCGACAAAATCGAATTTTGGTTTTTCAAAAATGGTTATCTTACAATTCGTATCGAAATTATTAACTGTAAAAGTGATAGGCTGACCTACTAGCTCTTTACTGACTAAATTTGGATCAAAAACAAGCGCGCCAAATTCATTTACTTTTATTCCTCCGTTTTGATCAGATCTAACATTAGCTCTTACAAAGCCACCTGTCGGAGATACCTTAAATGGTAGAGGAGGAGTTTTGCTGTCAAAACAAATTTTATCGACTGGTAAACTAAGCCCTATATTGTTTTCATCACAACATAAATACGGTATCGAAAAATCAGCAACAACTGGATTTATAATGTTTGTGCCTTCAGCAAATTTTTCAAAGTCACCGGTTAGAGAAAGTCTACGACTTTTATAATAAGGTATTTTTTCTTCCAGATATATCATTATGAAAGTGCCTCCCTGAATTACGCCTGCTTTATGCTCGTAGCCATGATTTTTGTTGAGATAATATTTGGTGAAATACTGGGTGGTTTTGTCCAATTGATCAGCATTTACTGCCAGGATCATTATGTTGAATCCAAGCCCATTATCTAATCTGATCTGCTGTATAGCTTTTAGAGCTTCTTTGTAATTGCGTCCCTGATGGCCTTCAATTCTATAAAAATCACTATCCTGATGTATTTCGAGCGGTTTTTTAGTATTTAATAAGTCATCATGGTAGCTAATATTGTTTTTTTGCAACCCTAAAATGGTTTTATCAAAATCCCAAGATTTAATAAGCGAATCGTTTACATTGTTGTAAAAAGGAATGGCTTTTTTTCCCAATTTACCCATTTGTAATGAAGGCGTAATTTTTATATAATCATATTGTGGATTGTAGTTTTCTAATAATTCTAAGCTTCTCAGAATAAGACTGTACATTCTTTGTTTGGCTGTGTTTTCGCCATAGCATAATTTTATTTCATCTGATGTCAAGTCTTTTTCTTCAGAATCTTTATCATCTGCAAGGCAGTCATTACAAGTGTTAAGGCTTTCTCCCGTAAGCAAAGGTGATTTGTAAAAAGCATGGCGAAATACAAAACAAGGTTCTGTTTTTATAAATTCTCCCAGCATTAAATGTTTGGGAAATGCATTAATATCAGGAGAACAATAACTATCCTCTATGTCTAGTAAAAGTGTTCTGATTTCGTTATAAGTATCCACAAGATCGTTAAGCAGATCATATCTATATTGAAAATCTGAAGGAAGTACTGGATCTCCTTCAAAATTAAATAGTTCAGTTATATTTTTTTGAATAGCATCTAAAACTATCGGCATGTTTAAGCCTGTCAGCAGCTTATTATAGCCGTCCTGCAAATTTTTAACCACATCGTTTTTAAAAATTCCTTCTGTAAAAGCTTGTTTTAATGCTTCAAGATGAACAAAATCTTCTTTTTTTAATACAATTCTGTTCGATTTTAGATCTGGTAATGTATGGTATAAATTAACATAATTGATCTTGCCAATCATGCTGTCGTAATTCATTATTTTTGTGGCAACGTCTTTACTGACAATTAAAACTTTATAATTGCCTACAATTTCCAATCCCTGATTGTCGCATGAAAGGCTTACGCAAAGGTCGGATTCTTTTTCATACGACTCCAGATACAAAAGAATAACAGCATCTTGAAGCTCAAAACTTGTGTTTGCTTTAAATTGTGCTAAAGCAAAATTTGGATCCTTTTCTTTTTTTTGCTGTTCTTCTGTCAAGAGTTCAAAAAGGGGCAACTGCTGGTTTGCTCCACCGTAGAAGAAAGGTTTGTAATTCGCTTTTTTATTATCATAAACTTTGCAGTGTGTGTATGTTTTAGAATCA
Source organism: Flavobacterium sp. UW10123 (assembly GCF_040538975.1). NCBI lineage: Bacteria > Pseudomonadati > Bacteroidota > Flavobacteriia > Flavobacteriales > Flavobacteriaceae > Flavobacterium > Flavobacterium sp. UW10123. Next base: position 206,412 of record NZ_JBEWQE010000003.1, on the reverse strand, counting down.
AAATCGATTTTTTTGTTTCCCAATACATCGGCTTGATATAACTTAAAAAGATCACCATCTGTAGTTATGCCAGTTCCCTGCGTTATTGAAATTGTTTTTTGAGCCTCATTATAAGCCGGATAAAGTCCGCAAACTATACCAACGCCACTCAGGTAAATGCGCGATAGGCGATCCTGGTCGTCAAAAAAATCTACAACCTCATTAAGGTTTCCTTCTGTAAGTACCTGATTCTTTGTGAATCGTCGGTATTGTGTTGTTATTGTTGAAAGTTTTGCTGACATGGCAATAGTTTTTATAGTGATCCTAAATTCGTTTTTCCTAGTATAATTTTATCTGACAATCGCTCGTTTTCATCACTGCAGTCAAATAGTCGTCCTGTTGGGTAAACATTGTCCAGACTGGTAAGTGATTTAATAAAACTGATTAATTGTGGTTCTGGCTGCTCTTGATTTAAATCGGTTTTAGCGATTAGGTAATCTTTGTATGTTTTTTCAAACTGAACCAACTGGTTTTCTGCGGGGTCTTTCACATCTTTTTCCCTATATCCAATCCAACATACTTTTGCTAAAACATGAGCAGGCAATTCTTCCTTAATTATTTTTTCTATATAATTTCTAAAATCGGTATTGGCAAATCGCAGCGTATATCCCGGCAGCACTACGCTTACACGATAGGAGTAAGGATCTATCGGTTCGCAGTCGCCACACTCTTCGGCGCAGATCGGCATGAAAGTATCAGGATTTACAGTGGTCTGATTTACATCTGGGCGCAACATCATGTGTTCTACCAAAAACATTCCTTCTTCGGTAAAATCTTCTTTCATGAATTTTATCAAGTCCAGAATCGATTTTTCTAAATCATGCAGATCAGTATAATATTCATATCTGCGTGCAATAATGCGATCTGGATTTTTCTTTTCAGGATTTATAATGTCATAAGAATATTTCCCGGCATCTGACTGCTGAATTAGAATATTATCGATAATAGATAAATCTGTTACAGTGCCGTTTTTAAAAGCCTCTTTAATTTTATATTCCCGAGTCTGAATGATTTGTAATACAGCAAAATAAAGCTCTTTATTTGCGGCAGAGCTATCAAAGTATTCAGCGGTTGAAGAAAGTACAATTTCATTATTTGTATCCACAATACGCCATCTATAAACCGATTGATTGTCTGTGTCAATAAAATTGTACATCTGGACAAACGAATTGGAAAGATTTCTGCGACTATAATCTTTAATGCCTATAAGTCTCGAAATTCTTTTTTCTGCTCCTGAAACATTATTCGTATTCCATAAATTGGCAATAGGCTGTTTGTAATAATCAAAAGCATTGCCGCGTTCTTTGCTTACCACTTTATAATCTTTCAGAAAGTTTTCTTTGTCGCGCAATACGACTTGGTCTGTAGTGTTGCCATAAATGGTTTTATTAACAAAAACGTATTCTGAAAAATTCTCTGCAAAACGTGATAAGAGATGATCTAAGATTTTATTTCTTCGTTCAATATTATTGTCCTGCTGGTCAAAAAGCAGTTCTGTAATGCTATCATCAGTATAATTATCATATCCTTCTACAATTTCATTAGCGCCTTCAATATCTTTAACGACTTGAGTAAAAAGAGTTCTGGTCAAATTACCGCTTACTGAAAGCAATTCGCTCACTTGACCTAATTGTTTAAAATAGCTTCCTAATATCTGATCAAAAAATAAAAGATATCCTTTTAATTGTTTTGCTTTAGATTTACGCTCAACAGATGCTCTGGTTGGAAGACCAACTTCGCCAATACCATAAGTTTCAGGGAAATCGTTTTGTATTGTGGTATAAAAATCAGTATTAAGATATTCACCATTAGGTATTTCTAATTCTTTATTCTGGCTGGCGTTGGTTGTGGCTTTGTCTTTTTCTGCTTTTATAGCGTCTAAATATTTTTTTACCTGTACCTGATTGATATTCAGAGGCAATAAACCTTTGTTGTAATTGAAAACACTTTTGACACAAATAACAGGTTTTTGATAAGGTGCAAGACAGATAAGCCATTTGTTTTCCAAGTCATCTCCACCGCAATTTCCTAAAGAAATATCTTTTATTAAGATTACATCTGGCACCGACATGATTATTCTCATGATATCAGAAAGGCGGACTTCGTTTCTCAAATCGGCTTTAAGCAATTCTTTTGTATCGATAAAACCGTTGTCTAAAGAGGGACCATCAAAAATTTCCAAAGTCGAATATCCTTTCTCAATCATTTGCTTTAGCGAATAAAAATTGACAGTTGTAGATAAATAACTTTCAAGGGCATGAAGAACATTGGCATGAACCAGTTCTTCATCGGATTCAGTATTTACTTCAATATCTGCGCATATTTTTATAGGATAGTCGACTACTTTTTTGATATCGACAAGATCTTCGCAAAGGTTTCTATTTGCATGATACTGCTTTCTTATTTTTCCTTTAACAGCTTCTATATCTGAGGGTTTTGAACTTTCGTAATCTACATACAAATCATATAAGCCATTTAGCTCAAAAGTTTTTCTTAAGTTATCGGGTAGATTATTATAATCCGTAACATCATAAGAAAGCTTATTTTTTTTGCAGTCCACATACACTGCTTTCTCATGTTTGGCGAGCCAGCAGTTTCGAACTCCTTTTATATCTATAAATAATTTACGGTAATCATTTTGCGTTACAGGGCTTGATGATAATACTTCTGAAGCTTTAAAAAACTGTTTCGGAATGCCTTTATTAATGTCATTAGATGCTAGAATATTTTCTATAGGAAGATTGAGTCTCATGCCGAGATCTGATATGGCATAAGAAAGCATTTCCAACATCGTGATACCTGGATCATGCTCATTAAAATCTGTCCAGAATTTACTGCCGAAAGACTCGATATATTCGATTCCTTTTTTTCTTAAATAAAAGAAATCCAAATCGTCCTCTGATGCTGATTTTTTAGGAATGGTGATATGTTGGTTTAGTATTGACATTCTTCAGGTTTTTGTGGGGTTGTTTTTTTGCAAGTGTCTATTTCTGTACTGATAATGTGGTTTTTAACAGAAACTAAAATGTTTTTTGGACTTGAAGGCGATAACGTGGTTTGAAAATCTAATAGATAAGCATTGGCATCATTCTTATCTGTATCTTTTAATGGTTCAGGCTTTTCTTTGTTTGTTTTATCGATGTATATTGCCATTTCCAGCATAGATAAAAAGTCTACGTAATATAAATTTTCGATATATTCTATAACAACACTGCGCTGCAGTTCAACTCCGAATATGATTTGTTTTGAAGTATCAAATGCCCAAGGAGATAGAAATTTTATAAGATCTTCATTAAGCTGTTTTTTGTAGAAATTCTCATCATATTCCGGATAAAACTTTACCTTTAGTTTTATTATAACTTTTTCATAATCAGGATTAATGACCTTTGCCGATACTAACATGGAGTTTTTAGAATTAATAAAACTCTCAATGCTGTTTAATGTCGCCGTGCTAACTCTTGGCTCATAAATATCAAATACATTTTTGTCTACGATATCCGGAATTACAACCAATGTTACTTTTCCCGGAGCTAAAAACGAAGTCTCTGTACCCGAAATAAAAGTATGGTTAAGGCATTTTACTCTAAAAACACTTGGAAATTCCTGTAAAATAAGATGCTCATAATCCCAAAGAGTTATCGCTCTATTTTTGTGGCGCAAGCGTTCGCTAACACGCAGATAATAGGAGGGATCTGACTCTAATGGTTTTCCATCAAATGAATTAAAAGGCTGTTCAATGCTTTTAATCTGCGGAACTCTGGTAATTAATTTAGATATTGTTTTAGCAGGCAATGTGCTGTCTAAATGGGCTAAATTGTTGTTGTTGTCAAAAAACTGGGCGGTAACAACTTGAGTTTTAACATCGATAACTTTGCAAACGGCATCATAGTCTTTGTGCATTTTTGCTTTTACCCAAATGGTATTGGCTGGAAACAGCGTATTGTCATTGGTTGCCTGTTTTGGAATGCCAAATTTTACGATACCCGATTTTAAAAAGTTATCGATACCATTTGCCAAAATATCTTTGTCAAGATTTTTCCAGTAATTATTGCACAATATGTACCATTCTACTTTTTGTATTCCTGTAAAAGTATCAACGCTAGTGTTTTCGCTTCCTTCTAATATTTGAAACAATAATGAAATTTGCTGCGATATTTCGGCATCTTGAAGACCTATATAAAATTCGCCTCCATTGCAATAATCGGGAACCAAACAATTAGTGGTTGGAGTAGAAGGATCTAAAATTTCTTTTTTGATGGCTTGCTGTTTCAAATAAGAATGTTCTTCTTGCTGACCAAAAGGAGCTTCATGAAACAGTTTTATTCGGTTAGATTCGTATGCAGAAAGAGTAAAATCAATGTTTTCCTCAGGAAAATCAATACTTTCCTCAGCAGAATAATCCAGACTGATGCTTTCTACAACTGGCGTGTAAGGCTCATTTGGAATAGGAGTTGTAGGCTCTTTCTCTATATTCATTATAGCCAAAGTATATACTTTTGGAAATAATGAATGTAAAAATGATTGATTTAAGGTCAATCGAATAGGACCGCTTTTGCCAATCTCATAGCCTCCTTTTACATTGATATTCGATTCGAATATATCATCTTTTTTATCAAATAGATTAACAGGTATCTCTTGTTCATTCCAAACTTCTTTATCTAAAACAGATAAGGTTGCTTTAAAATAATCTTCTGTAACAATTCCATGGTCAGGGTCTATTTCAGGTGGTTCAGGTGTTTCTTCAGCAGCTTCTATTGCATCATTAATTTTCACAGGAACTTTTATTTCCGAATTATCTTTTTTAGCAATTCCATCTTCTGGCTGGTTTGCATTCATCATTTTTTTAGCGCTGTCCTTAACGAAAATGGCATCAATAAAACTCTGTTTGCTTATGGTTTCAAGGAAACTTTCTTTATAAGCTGCATAATGAGTTACAAATGATATAGGAGTGTTTTTCCACTTTATGTTAATATAGGCATCAGTCCAATTTTTAGAAAAGATTTCAGGATAGTTTATGATAAACGAACTGTTTTTTTCAGGTTGAGTTGAAAAAGGGAAAAAAGGTTTTGAGGCATTAAGCAAGCCTGTATCACTTTCTAACAATAGAGATTTTACATCCTTAACCTCAACTTTTACGGCAATAGCAGTTACTGTATTTATGACTAGAGCTCTAAAAAGAGTATGTCCTTTTTTATCTTGCGTATTGATTAAAAATCGAATTACGGGAAGTTCTGTAGAGAAAAACTCGCCCAAAACTTTCTGATCGTAGTTAACAATTGCTGGATTATCTTTTGGTATCTGAAAAACCAATTTTAATTGATTGCCACTAATGGTTGAAGATACATTTACAGCTTTAAAAGAAAGGCCGCTGCTAGGTTTAAAACCGCCAATCCATCCTTTTTTTCCGCTATATAAAATGCTAATATTGTCTAGAAGATCGTCTATATTAAACGGATTCTTAAAAGTTAAATTTTGACGAAAAGTGATCGTGACCGCAATGTTTCTTTCGCCTTCTTTAAGATTAAATAATTCTGAAGCTATAGCAAAACCTAATTTAGCATCACTTAATTTTGGGTATTTCTCTTCTTTGGAAGTGTACCCAAAAGGAAACCAATAAGGAGATTCTTCTTTTAAAGGTTCACCTTTTCCGTCCAAAGAATTAGCAATTTCGCTGTATTTTATTTCGCCGCGCTCAACGTCATTGTACACACTTTTTAAATACGCTATATTGGCTTTATTGGCAATAAACTCTTCTGTAGTTTTGTAGATTAATTTTTTGCCATCTGGATCTTTTCCTGCATCAAGTTCTGTGTTTACTGCGATTTTTTCTTCAGCGATTTTTTTTGCAAGTTCAAAAATGATATTGACTTTATCTGCTTTTGCAGGCAGCTTTTCAATTTGAAGTATGTCTTTGTAGAAAAAATCTAAATGCTTTTTGGTGATGCCATTAAGTTTGTTTTGAGATAATTCTAATAATTTCAAGAAACACACAAACAAGGTTAAGTGAGGAGTAAGGTCTTGATTTATTTGGGCAGTCGATAATGTTTTGGTGATCTTTTCTTTTAAAACGGCATATTGACTTTCTGTTCTTTTCGCAATGTTGCCATTTGGAAGATCATCTTCGGTAAAGCCAAAATAGTTGAAAAACTCCTGCCAGTTGCCTTCTGGTTTTATATCGTTATTTGTATCAAAAAAGTTGACTTCTTTGGCAAAATTATAAGCAAATAACAGCCAGTCTTCGATAGTAAAGTCATGAAGTTTAAGGTTGCTAGGCTCTAATGCGTCACTAAAGCGTTCTTCCTGATTAACTCCATTTCTTTTAAAAATAACATTGTCTATTTGGCTGCCGTTGGTGCTCATAGCTTATAAACTTTTAAACATTAGTGCCTTCTTCTTTGTAAAAAGGATAAACAAGATTGCTTCTTGAGTTTGTACTTCTTATTCTATAGTCAATTATAACTAGTAATTCTCCTTCTAGATCATCACTTTGTGCGATATCAATTTTTTCAACATCAATTCGCGGTTCGTAATATAAAATCGCCGTTTTGATGAGTTCTGAAACATAGGTTTTAAGTGTTCTATCTAATGTTTCAAAAAGCAGTTCATCCATATTACATCCGTATCTAGGAAGCATAATGCGTTCGCCGATTTTGGTAGAGAGCAATATTTCCAGACTGCTTTTTATGTCTGCCTCGTCAGATGTCATTACGACCGCTTTATTGTTCTTTTTGAACTCTGGAGGAAAACTCCATCCGGTACCTAAAAAAGCTTCTTTATTTTCCATAATTAGCCTATTAAAACGGTTGGACATCCTAATATGATTGTTCCGCCATGTGCAGTTGAATCTCCCATTCTTGCGGCTGGTTTTCCTCCAATCAGCACTGTACTTGAACCAGCTATAATACTATCAGGAGGACCTGTGCAAACAATCATGTCTCCTAAACAGGCTGCTGGTTGACCGCCTATCAACACTGTAGGTGAACCTGGCGGTAATATCGGTCCGCCAACATGAGGTACAGTTCCTGTTACCATTGGGCAAACATGCATATCGTTAATTCTTGCGGCTGGTGCTCCCATAATTATTTTTTAGTCAACCTTTTGTTTAAGTATTTGATGATAAAGTATATAGGATTAGTTAGTTAATCTGTACAATACTTCCTTTCACAATCGCGACAGCAGCCGATGACATTTCTGCACCAGCACTTCCTTCGGCTTTAAATTGAGCAGTTGCTTTTAGATTTACATTTGTACCTTCAATTTTTACATCGCCTGTAGCTTTTATTGAAATATCGCCTGCGCTTTCCATTTTTATTCCTGCGCTGTCAATGGTAATTACGTTTGAATTTTCGTCTTCAACAACTATAGAGCCTTTGTCTTCGTCGAGCGTTATTTTTTTTCCTGCCGGAGTTTCAATAGCTATCGATTTTTTATCATCATCAAAGAGCACTTTCATTTCGCTTCTTGTAAAAATCCCTTTTTGATGGTTATCGTCGGATGCTTTTAATGGAGCGGGTTTTGCGCTGCTGTGGAGCATTCCTAAAACAATAGCATCATTTGGATCTTCGTTAATGAAACCAATAATAACTTCGTCTTCAATTTCAGGTCGAAAAAATGTTCCTCTATTATCACCTGCGTCTAAGGCTGCAACTCTGCACCAAATTCCCTGTTCTTCGTTATTGATGATTGGGATTTTGACCAAAATTCTGTCTTCACCATCTGGATCGTCCTGAAGCTGGGTTACAATACCAATATGCAGTCCTTTTATGGATGGAATTATTCCAGAAGCTGATGGCGTATTGACATCATACGTTTCAGAAAACCATTCAGGATTTAATCCAAATTGCACATTTACAGTCCAGTTACCATTCGCTATTTCATGGAAAACTCCAGTTACGTATGCTTTGCCATTAAAGCGGTCTCCAACGCCTTCAAGCGTGATAATGGTGTTGGGTTTTACTGCGGGAATACCTTGAAATTTTACTCTTCCGCGAACTTTTGAGAGCTGCTGAAATAATAATTTAGCATCGGCCCAATCTTGCAATTCGGTATCGGTAACATGACCGCCGTGACGCAATTCTAAATTTTCCAGTTTTACGATATCAGATAAATCAGAAGCAGATAAATTTCCGTTTAGATTTACGCTAGGATCTTTGGCTTCAATTTCTAATAACTCCTGATTGGATGCATTCCAGCTGTAAGAAGAAACTTTGGCAAACTGATTTCGCGCATCAATTTCGGCATCAAAATCTAGCATAGTAGCGCCAAAAGCAACCGTTTCAACTGATTCTGAACCTAAATCGGGTTTTTTAACCGAGATTTTGCCATTTTCAACAAAACATAGTTTTCCATTAGCCTGTGCACGAGAAACAATAAAATCCCAATCGGATGTATTATACTGCACTAACTCTTTGTGGCTATAATTTGTACTTTCCACATCTTTTTGCAAGCCATAAGTGCCAATAATATCTTCAAAAGCATCGCTGTCTTTTACATCATAAAAATATTTGCTCTTTCTGCCGATAGTCAGTTTTACTGCTTCGTCTTTGCATTCTACAATCAAAAGGGACGATTTGTCTTTTATTTTTATAGAATGTTTTACCACAATTCCTTTATAAATAGTTTCTTCGTCACTGTGATAACCCGCTTTGATTTCTATTTTTTTGCCTGGAATGAGCAAATCTTCATTGCTTAATTTAAAATCTCTTGAAGCAGCATCTCCATCGGTCAAAATAATCTGCGCCATAGGTATTCTGTTCACCTCATTATGAACTACAATGCTCATTACTTGGTAAACGCCAGACAGCTCAGTTCCCTCAATGAGCAGTTTGTGCGTTACTAAATCGGCACTTTTACTGGTTTGTATGACGTCTGTATTGTTCATCTATTGTTGTTTTTGTAGAGGAGGGAAAAATATTTTTTGACCAATTTTTAATTTCCTGAAATTGATGAGCTTGTTGGCTCTTGCCACTTCGAGATAATATTTTGAATCGCCGTAGATTTTAAAAGACATTAACGGAAGCGTATCTCCCGCTTTTACTGTTCTAGTGTGTGTTAAATCAGGAGATTGATTGTTTTGTTGTTTTGCTCTTAACTCATCTTCAACAACTCCCTTGAATTTTCCTTTTGCAATGGCTCTAATGGGCGTTCCATCTGGTCTGAAAAGTTTATATTCAATGGTCATTTCGGTGAGAGATCCTTTAAAAAGCAGACTTCCCCAAGCAATTTTTAAATAATTTGGCTTATGTTCTGTGCCATTATATTCTAAAATTACTTTTCTAAAATGTTCAATGTCGTCAATAACACCGTTTTCGGTGCTTTCTTTGCCAGCAATAACACCAGTTCGATCAAAAACAAAATCCAGTTCTAATTCCTCTGGAGCAATTGCCGTAAATCTTGGTGCAGGGCTGCTCGTTCCAGCGGCTTGAGTTGTATCTTGCTCTATCTTGTAATGAAAAGTATATTTCTCGGGATTCATTAAAGTAACGAACTCTTCAATATCCGAAATGGGACTGTTAAATTGAGGATCGCTATAGGCAATAATCTTCAGTTTTTTTAATTCACCAGTTGTCATATCAGCGTTCTTTTTTTCGTTCAATAATTTTCATTACCTGCTCGACACATTCAGCCACATTATCTTTTTCTGTAGAAGAAGAGGATGATGAAGCTGGTTTTGCACCCGAACTTGGACTTTCGTTCACATTTATTTTAATGTGAAGCTCTTTGATTTCAATTGGCATCGCTATATTATTTTTTGTGAAGGGTGAAATGATTATAAGCAAGCTCAAAGCTTTCAACAACAATTTTGCTTTCTAAAGCACTGAAATCTTCAACAGCCCATTTTACTGGATAAGCGTGTACAACTTTCCAGTGCATTAACGGTTTGTGATCTTGATTCAAGAGTTTTACCGTTAAATCAACGGGATTAAATTCGAAATTTTCAATTGCTTTTCTACACCATTCAATTACATCAGAATCAATAAGAATCCCTCTTTTTAAAACCAAATTTGGATATTTGGTTTTTACAGGAAGCTTGTGTTTGAATCTGTTTTCTCCACCCTCAACAAATTCTTCTGTTTCTAGATCTACAGAAAGGCCTGATACCGACTGAAATTGATGGTCTTTTTCTTTTGTGCCCAGTTGATCAAATTCAACTAGAAAATGAAAGCCTACGGGTGGATAATAATTAGCCATGATTAGTCATTTTGAATAGATAAACCTTCATGAACCAGTTCTATAGACTCGATGGCTACTTCGTTTCCATCAGCTTTTAAATCGGTAGATTGCACTTTTGTCGGCCACGCATTTTTTACTTTCCAAGTAATCACTGGTTCGTGCTCTTCGTTAAGTAATTTGATGGTAATATCTCTTCTTTCGATGGTGTTTAGTTTTACCGTATTCCACCAAGCATAGTATTCATTGTCGCTTTTAAAAGTGCCTCTTTTCATCGTAATGTTAGAGAACTTTTGCATGCCAGGCATCTTGATTTTACTGTACTCTGGACTAGCGCCCTGACGGTACTCAATAACTTCAGTTTCGACATCTAATCCGGAAACTTCTGTAAAGCCTATTTTTGTTCCACCCCAGTCAACTGAGAAATGAAACTTTGATAACGGATAACTCATGATTTATATTTTTTAATGATGTTTTAATTAAGATTCCTGCATTTTGTGAGAGAAACGAAGAATGATGAACTCAGCTGGACGAACTACTGCCATACCGATTTCGATGATCATTTTGCCGTCTAAAATATCCATAGCAGACATGGTTTGTCCCAGACCGATTCTTACGTAAAATGCTTGTTCAGGTTTTGCCCCAGCTAGAGCTCCAGCTCTCCATTGAAGAATTAAAAAATTCTCAATCATAGCTCTCACTCTTATCCAAGTATTGGCATCGTTAGGTTCAAAAACAAACTGTTCGGTTGCTTTTTTAATAGATTCTTCGGCCATATTAAAGAAACGGCGAACAGGTACATAACGCCATTCACTATCGTTACCGGCTAAGGTTCTTGACCCCCAAACCAAGGTGCCTTTACCGGTAAATGTTCTGATAGCGTTGATAGATTTACCTGCGACAGTATCAACATTCAATCCGTCTTGTATATTATTCGTGATTTTTACCGTAGGAGCAATGACATAGTTCAAACTGACATTGGCTGGCGCCTTCCATACGCCACGGTCACCATCTACTCGCGCATAAATTCCTGCTACGGCAGAACTTGGAGGCAGCGTTATTGAAAGATTAGAAATTTCGGCAAGTATTTTATTGTAAGTGACATTATCAAGCTCTGTAATATCTGCCAAAAAGCGGCCATTCATGGCACCGTTATTTTTATCGTTTGGTTTTGCATCTGTTACAGTAGTAGCAATGGCGTCAATGTTAGATATAATGGATGCGAATAAATCAACATCAAAAACAATCGTATCAGGCAAGTCAAGAATAGAAGCTGGTGCTGAGAAATGCAAAATTTTTGGGATTTCAGAAAGTACAGTAGTAACGCCTGGAGCTCCTTTAATATTAGCAGTTATTTTTACTTTGGTATTTGCTGCTTTTGCTTTAGTTAATAAGTCGGCCAAATTGGTTTTAACGCTTTCAATTTTATCAGCTAATTCAAAAGGATCGGTAAAACTTTTTAAAGCTGCGGTAATAGCATCTCTAGTCGCTTGGTCTTCTTCATCAGAAGCTATTGCTGCCAGCGCTGCTTTTTTAATTTTTTCTTTTTCTCCTACAAGGTTGGCGAGATCTTTAGTCAAAGTTTCCAACAAGAGTACAAATTGATTGTTTTTTGCCACCGTAAAAGTTCCTGCGGCTGCTTCGGCTGCGTCTGCTTCTGCTTGAGTCCCTCCTCCAGTGATTACCGTTTCTGCTGCTGCAGTTGCTGCTGCATTATTAAAACCATCTGCTGATTCAATAAATTTCAGAACTTCGGCTATACTTCCTGTTAGATTATCATTTGTTCCTGGAACTGTTTTTAATTTGTTGATTAGCGGTGCAATTGCAGTTTTGGAACCTGCTAAATTGCTCAATACAGTTGACATGGCATCTGGCGCAGGTGAGGTAAAATGCTTAATCATAATTTCACTTGCATTGTATCTGTAATCTAAAATAGTTTCTAAATGCGGATAGTAAGCAGCTCCATATTTTAAGGTATCCTTCTCCGAACTAATAGATCCCCTCAAATCATCAACGTTTGTATCTGTTGGGCTAGAAGCATCGTAGTGAAGCGTATCAATAATTGTAAATCGGTCCTGTAGTTTTCGGCATTGGTCCAAGGCATCATTATACAAACCATAAAAATCAGTTGCGTTAATACCAGTTACTTGGGTAGCATCTGGAAAAAGAATAAGCGTAGGCTCATCTACTTTTTCTAATTCAAGTAAACCTTTTTTTAACAGAGAACTATCATTTATAGACGTTACTTTTGTATCGGCATCGTCTAAATCTTCGCCATAACGACCAACTGATATAATGTAACAAGGCCCGCCGCCATTTGCAAAAAACAATTGCATTGAGTAATACATCAAAAAAGGTTGTCTACTAGATGGTTGATTTACAATAAGAGATCTTGTTGTAGCACCATTGTCAACTACATCATTAATGGTAACACTAATAGTAGTTTCTGGTTTTGCAAAGCCAAAAAAACGCTCGTATTCTAAAAGAGATGTTATTCTTGTCGGTTTTAGTTTCAAATCTCCATTAATCTTATTCGTGGCTTTTTCAGTATAGCCAATAAAACACGGAATCGCTGTCTCTACCTGGGCAACAGAAGGAGGGAACTTTACGATTTCCTCAACATATACTCCAGGCGTTTTGTAAGTTGTTGCCATAATTGAATTGTTTTTTAATTATTAAATAAATATTTCCGAATAGTAATCACTATCGATTTTTGTTATTGATTTTACAGATGGATTTGGATATTGGCTTTCTGCAGGTTGCGAAGGATCCAAATCGTTAACAGGATCAATTTCTACAAAACCAGATCGCGTTAATGGTTTTGCCGTCTTGGTTTTAATCTCGGTTTTTGCTTTACGGTTGATGTATCTCCAAAACGTTTTTCGGTTGTCAAAATGAATTTTAAAGTTTGGGCTTATCATTTTATCCGAATCGTTTGTAATATTTTCTGAGCTGTTGTCACCTTTAGCGGTAAGCGAAATAATCCCGAAGATATTTTGCTGTTCTGATGGCTGTAGTGTTGAAAGTAGATCGGCAGTTGTTTTTTCAGATACCAGATATGAGTTTGAAATAAGTTTGTTGTCACTTATTTTTGGAAGGTATTTAAATGAAACTGGCTCGGTTAATGGTTTTACATTACTGAAGAGATATGCTTGAGTAAGAGCAAAATCAAGATTAGTATAATTTTCAAACTGATAATCATTAATATTAATTAAAAACTTTAGGTTCAAATCAGTAGGGACTTTAATAAAAGGGACTGATTCATCTTTCACTTTCACATATACTCCGAAACCTGTATTGTTTTTTTTAAAAACCATTTTGTGATTTTTCAGTAGAATGTTGGTTTCTAAAGACGGTGTTATTGTTATAAATGCATCTGCACTAAACTGTTGCAACATTTTCTCTTTTTTATCATCTGTCATACTAGTAAAAGTTTCTTCTCCGTTATTCAAAAAATAATTATGAAGAAGCGTTACTTGAAACAACAAACCATATGTAGAAGAATAACTCATGACTGTTCTTTCTTTTTAGTAATTCCTGTAAATTCGCCAATAACCTGTCCTTCTGCTTGTGCAATATTGCGTTCAATTTGGATCATGCTGACTTTGTATAAAGCCGACGGAAGCTGTTTTCCTCCCAACGTTCCCCAGATATAATTTAGTTCTTCAAAAGTGGGAGTGTAGAGTTCAACCGTAAATCTAAAGTTATCTACATTGCTCATGGCACTACTGTTTCTATTAAAGATGGTATTGGCTTGAGTAAAAAGTTTTTTCCCTTGAAAAAACTCAATGATTTTTGAAATGTCCTTGAGCGAATTGATATATTTATCTCTGTTGGCGCTAAAAAGTATAAAGAGATTTAAATTGATGACACTGTTTTTGTATATGGTTTTCGTATTTTCAATAGTATGATTTGGGAAGTTTTTTAAAGTGGCTTCTTCGTCTAAATTAATTATAGTAAGTGCCACCGCATTTTTTAATGCATCTGTGATATCATCGTTTTGAGATTCTAAAAAAGCAATATTTTCTGGTACAACAGATTTGTCCAACCCAATTTCCTCGAGATAGTTGTTTACTTGTTCTGTAATTATTTGTATTACTTCAAAAATCATCTTTTTATAAAAATTATTATTAAAACGAAATGAAATTTTATTGGAAGAAATAAGATTTAGGGCGAAGAATGTATTAGAAATGAGGCTTCTAGCGGGGCTTTTAAGATTTGACTAAATTAGAAAAATGAGAAGCTACCAAAAAAGGGGAATTTTCCCCTTTTTTACTAAGTTAATATACTGGTTTTTAGATTGTTGTATTTGTGTTTTTGTTTTTTAGGACTAGGTTCATTCTAAACGTAAAAGCGAAATGCTAAAGGAGTTTAATTGAATGTAAATGCGATACAAACAATCTTTAAATTTTTTTTTATACATTTCATGGTTCTGAGACTGACTTTCTTTAGATAAAACAGTTTTAAAAAAAACATCTTCATTATGCACAAAACCGAAAGAAATCATTCTGTATCAGTAATTGGTATACAGGAATTTAGAGATGACCAATTTGCAGGCAGTGAAGAGATTTTGTTTAATGAACTTCATGGAGAAAGAATTATAGAAAAACCTCATTCGCATGATTTTTTTACGATAAGTCTGTTTGAAAAGGCAAAAGGAATTCATTCTATTGATTCTATAGATTATCCAATTAATGATTATCAGGTTCATGTATTATTTCCTGAGCAAATGCACAAATGGGACATCAAGGCTGGAACAGTAGGCTATCAGCTTATGATTGAACGAACCTTTTTTGAAAGATTTGCTCCATATTTTAGATTTTCTTTTACCAATTATCAGAATCATCCTGTTATACAATTATCCAAAACTGCTTTTGAACTGTTGCATTATGAATTTGATGCGATCAAAAATGAGCTGAAACGATCAGATTTTCTAACCTATCTGATTAATGCTCGCGCTGCAGTTATAGCATCTATTATTAGTAGAGAAGCAGAATATGCTTTTACTGAATTTAAAGTGTATCAGTCCAATTCTCGATTAGCTGCTTTTAATATGCTGATAGATGAATTCTTCAAGCAGGAGAAATCTGTTACCTTTTATGCGAATAAATTAAATATTTCTGCCAATTATCTTAATGTCCTTTGTAAAAAGCATCTTAAAATTTCTGCTACACAGCTTATACAACAGCGTGTTGGTACAGAAGCTAAAAGGCTGTTAGAAAGTACCGATTTGTCTATAAAAGAAATTGCTTTCGAATTAGGTTTTGTAGATCATGCTTATTTTTCTAATTTTTTTAAAAGTCAGACTGGAATATCACCTACTGAATTCCGAAAAAAGAGATAAATTCTTCAAGCCGTCAGAGGAATCATGCAAGTTTTCTGCTTTTCAAATCTGTACATTTGAAATTGCTATCTTAATTTTTTGCTTAAATAAAGAAAGCTCTTAATTAAACAAACATGAATATGGAGAAGCGAGGTATTTCACGTAAAGATTTTCTAAAGAATTCCGGATTAGGTTTGGCGGGTATTGCATTTATGCCGTCAGTATTGCAAGGGCAAAATAACCAGTTGCAAAATGAACAGACAATTGCATTAGGGAGTTCCTATGCTTTGAAAAATGTTCGCTTGGAAACTGGTTTTGAATTTGAAGGAGAAGAAGTAGTGGCAACCAAAACGGGTCTTTTTTCTGTAGAAATTGAGAATGGAAAAATAAAAAGAATTGGCCCAAACGGATCTGGTAGGGAAGAAATAGATGCTAAAGGAATGCTTATGTTGCCCTCTTTCAGAGATATGCACATTCATTTGGACAAAACCCTGTATGCTGATAAATGGCGTGCTGTACGTCGTTCAGGCGGGATAAAAGGAATGATTGCTTTGGAGCAGAAAACTTTGCCCGATATGCTAAAAAACTCTACGTATAAGGCAGAAAAACTCATCGAACTATTGCAGTCGCACGGAACAGGATTTGCTCGCAGCCACGTTAATATTGAACCTACATCTAAACTGGATTCACTTAAAAATCTGGAGAAGGCATTAGCAAACAAAAAGAATGGTTTTGGAGCAGAGCTGGTAGCTTTCCCGCAACACGGTTTGTATTACACAGATTCACTTCCTTATATGCAGGAAGCTGCAAAAATGGAGATTGATTTTATAGGAGGTTTAGATCCTACAAATGTAGATGGTTCAATTCAAAAAACGATGGACACTACCATTCAGCTCGCTCTAGACAATAATAAAGGAATTGACATTCATTTGCATGAATCAGGAAAATCGGGTTTTGATACTATCCAGTATCTGATAGACAAAGTGAATGAAAATCCAGTTTTAAAAGGAAAAACTTTCGTCAGCCATGCCTTTGCTCTTGCTGCTTTAGACAAAGTCAAACAGGAAGAGATAGCCGAAAAATTGGCGGCTTCACAAGTAGGTATTATTTCTACAATACCTTTTGGAGGAATGATTATGCCAATTCCGACATTATTAAAACACGGAGTAAATGTTATGACAGGAAATGACAGTATTGTAGACTATTGGAGTACTATGGGAACTGGAAGCGTATTGCAAAAAGCCAATCTTGCAGCACAATTATACGGACAGGTTTCAGAATTCGGATTGTCTAGAATGCTTAAGCTGGCAACAGCAGGACCTATTCCGTTAGATGATAAAGGCATACAGCAATGGCCAAAAGCAGGTGATGATGCCGATCTGGTGCTTGTAGGTGCTAGCTGTTCTGCAGAAGCAGTTTCGCGTATATCGCCTATAAAATCTCTTATTTACAAAGGAAATATTGTTTTCTAATTGATCTGTTTATGAAAAATATTATAATTCTTTTAATAACACTAATGCTCGCTGATTCCTATCAGCCAGTTTGGGCTTTTAAAAAAAATGAAATTATGCAAAAAGATATTGTACAATTAGTGCATCAGAATGATATTTCTGGTGTTGTGAAAGCTTTAGAAAATGGAGCAAATGTAAATACTGTAGACAATGCTAAGCGTTCTCTATTACTGATTGCTACAACGGGTAAGCAAACAGAAATGGCAAAAATCTTAGTAAAACATAAGGCAGATGTGAATCAGCAGGCAGAGAATAAAGACAGTCCTTTTTTGTATGCAGGTGCAAGCGGTCAGACAGAACTGGTAAAGTTATTTTTGAGTAATGGCGCGCGCTTTGATATTTTTAACCGCTACAACGGATCGGCACTTATACCTGCATGTGAACGTGGCCATATAGAAACAGTCAAACTACTTGCCAATACTAAGAACTTTCCGATTGATCATGTTAACCGTTTAGGCTGGACCGCTTTAATGGAAGCCATTGTGTTGGGGGACGGAAGTTTAAAATACCAGCAGATTGTCCAAATTTTAAAAGATGCAGGATCAAGAATGGATATACCTGATCATGAGGGGACAACCCCTTTACAGCATGCCAAAGCAAAAGGATTTAAAGAAATCGTGTCTATCATAAAACCATAAGAATACGATGTAAGCCAAGATTTATATTTTCTAGTTTTTTTTGGGGACTTAAACTTGTATGCATAATTTAAAAAGAGTAGAAATGCGTATTGTGTATTATTTTACAATAAAGTTTTCTAATGATTTCTTTTCATCAGTTTCTTTGGCTAATTAAGTATTAATTCAATCCGTATAACTTTTTCTCCTAAGCAATAGGGGGGGCGGCAACTAACCGATTTGTAGCAATCACCTCGCAGTTCATAATCGATCATTCCAGAAACAAGTATTCCTATTAATTTATGAGATTTTAAATTAAAAACAGGGGATCCAGAATTGCCTTGAAAACTATCAAGAGAGGTATAAAAAAACTGGTAATTTGAATCATCAGAAATATCAGCATTTATTGCTAATTTTTGTGGAAGTCCCATAGGATAGCCGAGCATATAAATTTCATTGCCTTTTTGTAAAAGTGACGATTTCTCATATGACAATATTGGTCTTTTAATCGGACGATCTGTTTTAAAAACCGCGACGTCTAGATTAGAATCATTTTTGATGATTTCAGATAAGAAGTAAATATCTTCAGCAGGAATACTACTTTCAGCAGTACCTAAAGTGTTTATCACCCTATAGCCAAAAACTACCGCATAATCTTTCAATGGACCCTGAAAAACATGACCGGCCGTCATCATTTCATTTACTCCGATAATAAAAGCAGTTCCCGTTCCTACGACAACCTGTTTTGAAAAAGGTTCGCCCTGACATAAATTGTATAATTTTCCTAAGGTGTTAGTTGTATTTAACTGATATGTACTTTCTGAAATTTTAATCAAATTTCTTTTTTCTATAATCATAGCCACTGATTCGCTTACTCGATGAATGTTAATATGCTCCTCATTATTTGCAGATAGTTGAGCTATTTCTATTCGGCTGTCAAATTGAGTGGGGCCACGTAATCTTTTGGAATTGTAAATTTCTTCTTCTGGTGATGAAGGAAGTACAGTTAACAGAGCTTCTATTTTTTTGCTTTCTAGAAGATAATTCTCTTGTTGCTCTTTTTCCTGACGATCCTGATTACTATGAAATTTTAAGTTGGCACTTTCCAAAATTTTATAGTTTGACTTTTTTTGTAGTGTATCCTGCCCATAGGCATAATAAATGGATTGGATTATAAGAAACAAAATACCACATATTTTTCGCATAGTATTCTATTTTTTTGATTTTGCAAAAAGAGTGAATAAAGGAATATCTATTACAGCGCCAATACCAAAATAAAACACCTGTTTTTCATTTGTAATTTGAGGTGGATTGCTTCCTCCTGAAGCGGTTGTATCAGAGCTAATAGCTTTTAAGCGTGGACCAAACTGTCCGCCAAAATTAAGAGCAAAAGGACTTTTGTTGAATCCTAAAGTGAAATAAAGTCCAGGGCTAAAGATATCCATAAAATCAAAATCTGGCAGTACTTCAGTATCATTATTACTGTTAAAGCGAAGCCTCACCGGAGCAGCGATATCAATTATAGGCACATAGATTCCCCAAGTTACTTTTTCACCTGCTGGCCACGGTTGAGCATAGAATCCGACAGGAGCGGTAATTCCAGCTGTATAAGTCACATCCGAACCATTGAATTCGCTCAAAGTAATACCACCAAACAATCCTGGATAAGAGTTAATAGAATAGTAAGAATAGGTGTGTTCTTTAAGTGATGAACTTCCAGGAGGCAGAGCAAAAGTGTTTAAAGCTTTTTCTACATCCTCAGAGTTTTCGGCATTTGCAATATCGTTTACAAAATGAATCATTTTTATAGTATTCTCATCTTTAAATTCAAACACATCTGGAAAGACTTCAGGCATGTAATACTTAAAATTCTGAATCATCATTTCCTTAGCTTCTTCCAGTTCTTTCTTATTGTCGATATCATTAAAAACATACTCTCTTATTGATTTTGTTATGATGTTCTCAATATTGCTCTTGAAAGAACTTTTAAGAGCAGCGTCAGTAATGTTATGCTTTGTCAGCAAAGTATCTATATCTTTTAATATTTTGTTGGTATCTATTCCTGCATATTCTTTGTAAAAATTTATGCTGTCATTAGTAATAGATTTTCTAAATTCCTTTTTTTTGGCAATAATACTATCTTGATTTTTATTATTTATTACATCATACATACCCTTATAAGCTGTATGTTGCTTTTCAAGTTTTAAATTATCTTTTAATGAGATTTCTAGCCATAATGCAGTTTCCTTTTGATTTTTGTATTTTTCGACATCAGTATATATTCTATCGTAGGAAAATATTTTTTTGAGGTTATACATTTGCTGAATATCTCCTGTACGGTTTACAGCAGACATTATAGAATTATAGATTTCTGACTGTGAATTATCTTTTCCAAAAGCTAATGGTATTTCAATGGCTTTTATAAGAGCCGTAGTATAACTTTTTGTATGAAGGTCAAGAAATATATCATTTACAGTGTGAGCAGTTATGAAATATGGCTTTGTTGTATTGACTGTCGTTTTAATAAACGGAGAATCAAATAGTTTTAGATCCTTGTCAATAACTAATGTATCTATAGTACGGACTACACCTTCAGCAAAATCAATCATATCATTTGTCAGAGCATGAACTTGTTCTGCTGTAACTTTCTCTTTTGCACTGTTGGCTTTTTTAATATCATTAAAACTAGTATTTAGACGCTCAGCATTGGTCGCAATTTGAACCATATTGGCAGTTATTAGCTTATATTTTTTTTCTGAAGCATTAGCAGTTTTTGGTTTTATTATATTCTCCATAAGATTTTCCAAACCTTTTTCCAAAGTTTTTTTCTCTGAATCTAAATAATAAGAAACGTTATAAAACTTTTTGTTCTGCTGGTTTAAAAAACCAAGATAAAGCAAGTAGAAATTTACCTCACTGCTGTAAGCAGAAACAAATGCAGTAGAAGCGAATCGTGGTTTATTATTTTCAACTACTACCAGACTATGCGCGATCATGGACGCAAATTTGATACTATTGACAATGTTGTATTTTAGAATGTCTGATTTTTTTGGGAATTCAAGAGAAAATTTATATTCATTTAAGGCTTGCTGTAATTCTAGTTGTTTGCCTTTTGGAAATGTTGAATTATTTTCTAAGTCCTTAAGATCTTTATTCAGATATAAGTTTAAGAGTTCGTTCTCCATTTGGGAAAATGTTGCATTCGCTTCTTCTGTTGTCTTTTCAGCTTTGGCCATATCTGCTTTATATTTCTGTAAACTATCTTGTGCAATAGTAATACTATTAATATAAGCTGGTTTATCGTTTAAGTATAAAAGAGGGATTTTTCTATATTCTATTTTTATAGAATCGAATTTCTGTTCATTAATTTTAAAATTGGTTTTAGCTTTCAGTAATTTATTAGCAGTTTCTTCGCCTGGGTTATTTACATAATTTTCTGTCGAGGAAGATAAAGCTGATTTAGCTGAATTATACTTTTCATTAATTTTACGGTATTCTTCATTAATATGCTTATAGGCAGGAAGTTTTTCAAAATTATCTAATGCGTTTTTTGCATTAATGTATTTTTCTTCTTTTCTAGTGAAATCTTCTTTTGCCTCAGCTTTATTTTTCTCTAATTTTTTATAACCCTCGGGCTTTAGCAATAACTCTATAAATTTTGTTTTTTTATCATTTATTATGGATTCCTGATTCTCAAGATCTATATTACCCAAACGTTGAATATTACGGCTGTTCTCAAGAATGTCAAAATAGTCAATTGGGTTTTCAAGTTTTTGGATCTGCGGAATCAGTTCTAACGCTTCAAAGGCAAAATCGAGGTCGGGATGCATTTTTAAATAGCTTTTAAATCGAGGAGTATTCTTAAGATTAATGGCATTACTCATTAAGTTGTTGAGATCCTGTTCAATATATTGCTTTAGGTCATTTACAAAATTTAGTGTGCGGGTACTGTCAAATGATTTTAAATATGAAGTGGTTACAGGCAAGAGTACCATAAGTTCATTTAAATAACTTTCTGGTTTTGGATTGTTTAAATATTCCTGTACTTTTTGAACTGCATATGTAGTGAGTTCATCTTTAATACGCTTTGCTAGAAATTTGCTTAATCCATCTATGGCTTCTTTAAAAGCAAGATCTCCTCCAAAAAATGGTAACGCTTTTTGTATCGAAGAAGTATAATTAACCTTTGAATAGACATCTTGTCGAAATGACTTTACCTGATCATATTTAAAGATAAATAATTCAAGCATAAATGACAGATAGGGATTCGATTCCTTAAAATAGCTGTGCAGTAACAATAACTGATTGGAATTATTTTTAAGTTTTTGTTCTTCATAAGCTTTTTTTTCAGTTTCAACATCCTCATTCAGTTTTTTAAGTATTTTATAGGGACTGGAAACGGTATCAGTATTATTACTTGAAACGTCTACTGATGCTAGTGTTTTAGATATGTTATTGTATTTTGATGCAGCTTCTATATATTTCTTCGATGCGTCAAAAAGCGGTTTTGTATTATCCAGATATGTTATGCTTGGAGCATTAATACTGGAATTGTCCTTTAGAGTAATGTTTCTACTGTCAATTTTATCTTGATTGTAATCATTGCCAGCATATACTTTAAATGTAGCCAGTACTTCCTCCATGTCTTTCAGGATTGTTTCGTTGCGTGAGGCAATATCCACAGAACTGTAGTCTTTCTTTAGAAGATCCACTAATCGGGCTGCATGTCCTGCAACGGGAGCAGTTTTCTGAGAATAACAATAGATCTGCATTGCAAATAACAATAATAGTGTAGAGATTATTTTCATAGTTATGGGGCAAGTTTTTAATGGCTTTTTTAGTACAAAATAAATTAAAGATAATCAGCGGAATATTTATATGTATGCGTATAAATACCTGTTTTTTTTTGGTATGATTATTTTCATTATCAAGGCAATAAAAATATTATTCCAACTATGAATGTTGTTTGAAAAAGAAAAGAACCATTAAAATATTGGAGTATTTTCCAATTTGAAAGTAGATAAAAGGGAAGTTATGGTAGTATAGGCATTAGCCGCCAGTACTACCAAAAGATTACAATGTAAACAGTTTCAAAAAATTACGATAAGTCTAAGAAACGTGCAAGTATTTTAAATATCGATAATCTCTTTTTCTGTATATAATAGTAGATGAATTAAGTTGAAAAGTTAAAGTGATACAGTTCACGTTATTTTTGAATCCCGATAGTTAACTGATTTGTAAAATCTAAAAAGGTGGTCATAAATAATTAATTCATACATTCTTTGGTTAGAAGTATATTGTCTATTAATCATCATATGAATATGACTTGATAGGAAATTCTGGAAAGAAATTTGGATTTTACTTTTAATTTGTATTGATCGTTTAATGGTTTTAGCAGATTTTTTGTTTACAATATTGTGTATTCCAGTATTACAATTACTTGGTATCTGTGATAAAATTTTTTGTATTTGAGGATGCATTACTCGATAACTTTTAGACAAATCCTTAATTAGTACTGTATCTGTTTCAAACTCAATTTTAAAAGAACTTTGCAAATCATCCAGTAAGGATAGCTTCTCTTTATTTGATAATTGAAAAGAATCTAAAAATGAATTAATTGCTAAAAAACTAAACAGTATGGGCGTTTCTTGTTCTGTAAAAGATGATTTTATTTTAATGTATTGCAGAATCATTTTACTGTCTTTCCAAAATAGATATTCAGAATCTGAAATTGTATTTTTTCCATATCGTTCTATTTCTCTTTTATATGTATCTGTCTGTATTTTCCAGATTAAGTTTTGTTTCAATAACTCATTAAAAACAGAATATAGAGATTTAATTACGATACTTAGATTATCGGTGTTTTTTACTAAAAAACGAATGCGCAAATGTTCATCGGTGTCTTTGTAACGAATAAAAAACCATTTTTTAATTATCTTTTTACGCTCTAATTTTAGAATTATGGGTTTTAATTTTTCTAATAAAATATAGTCAGAAGTTTTAACTCCAGTATAAATTTTATAGTATAGCCATTTACTGCCAAGGCAAAAATCTCTTTGCATTTCTTTACGCTTTTTCTTTATAATAAGAAAGTATAATTTGGTTGGTAAAACCTTCTCCCAAATTGTTTTTTACAACATAATCATCAGTGAATAGAAATTCTTCAAGAAAAAACTCTTCTTTTGATTTAATTGCATTCAAAAATAATTGTATTGAAACCAAAGATTCAAAATCAAGTAGGAGAGTGTTGTCACCATGAATCCAATTGACAAATCGGGGAAGATTTCTTTCCAGTTTCCACTTCAAAAAATCTGTTTTTAAAATACTTTCATCTGTTTTGTAAAAAGCCTTTATTTCGTCTTTTTTAACTTTCCATTTCGCCTTAGAAAGTATAATTTCATTATAGATTACTCTAGGAAAATAGATGTAATGTGATTCTAAAATTCCCCAGTCAAATGTAGAAACAGGTTTGGTGTCCTGCATTTCCAAATCACATAAAAAATGATAAACAGGAAGAGAATTACTTGTGAAATTATGTGCATTTGACATGCATGGAAGTACTTCCTTATTTTGTTTTTTCGATCTCAAAACTATTCTGTTAGATCTAACAGACACAAATAGATCATCAAGATCGAAGTTGTTTTCACCTGAAACACCAGATTTGCATAGATAACTTATTTCGTTCTGTCTGAGATTTGGCCTTTTAAGTATATTGCCTGTTCTTGATTCAGGAATGTGAACAATTTCTGCCAGAATTTTATCATTATGATATTCGTTCTCTTTTTCAATAATTTGTTTAGTTAAATTATGTATATCAGCATTAGAATAGCAAAATCTTCCAAGGAGTTTTGCGGCACTCACATTTCCTGTCGATATTAAAACAATTTGATTATCATTCAGAATTTCGATGATTGCCGAAAATGTTGCAGGAATATCTTTGAGACTATAATCTAAGTTTGGGAAATCATTTTCATTGAGCCGTATTACTTTTTCTTTACCTATATAGCAATCATGAAGTTTTTTCTGCAGAATAAAATTAAAATCAGTCCAAATTTGCTTTTTTTCTTTTGCAGGTTTAGTTCTAAATGAAAAATTCTCCAATATATCATGAGTATCATTCATGTCATGATTTTGTAGATAGCCAATACCAATTTCAGTATCCAATACTATACCTAAAGGTAATTCTTTGGTTTCATATCTTTTGATAAAAGATTTTTTAAAATTTTCAAGATTTTTAAATTCTTTCCTAGTTTGAATACCATTTAAGAATTGAATAGCTTTTAGAACTTTGTGAGAGATTTTTTGATTTAAATTATTTGTTTGAGTTGATAGATTTAAATCTGCTTGAAAAAGATACTTTTCGTCATATTCAGTTCCAATTTGATCAATTGTTGATTTTATTTCTTTATATTTCTCTCTAGATGGTGATAAACTAGTATCTAGATTCGAAAGTTTTACTTTTAAACTTTTAAACATCTCGGTTTCGTTATTATAAAAAGGGATATTGTTAAAGAGTCTAATTATTCTTTCCCACTCATTACTAATTGTTAATGAAGCATCTATTTCAGGTACTAAAAAATGGAAATCAATTAATTGAAAAATATATTTTTTAGCTTGCTCTTTCTCAGATTCGTCATGAGCCAAAAGAGTTACCATTTCGTTTATAGTAATTCCACATTTTGACGTATGTAAAATTTGATTTAAAAGATCAGATTTTCGCAATGCAGAAATTGCATGCTCACGTTTTGCGTTGACATATTTATATTCAATAAATCTATAAAAATCACCTACTTCATAAATGGAAGAATTAGGAAAATATTTTATATGAAAAGCAGTTTCTCTTCTCTTAGATATATCTTGTAGAAGAGCAATCCAGTACTGCATATCAAATTGAGTAAATCGCTTATGTTTATTAATAGCGTCTAAGATGATATCAGTTTGAGAATCCCACTTCCCTATACAGCATCCTGCAAATAAACCGAAAGGTGTACAGCGGGAAGACATTCTCGCTACATATTTTAAAAAAGTAAGTTCTAAAGCCTGCTTTTTGTAATTAGATAATAAAGTTGTTTCTAAAGCCCATTTGTCAAGTTCATTTCGTAGTTCAGGTGAAGCTAGATTTATAGCTTCTTTTACAACTGGGTCTTTATAAAGTTTTTTTGCTTTTTCAGATGAATAGTTTTTAACTAACTCCAAATAAGTTGATAATGGAAATAGCGGAGTTCTAAGAACATAGTCGGAGAAAGCTGTAATTTTGTAATTATACATTATTTCTTTTTACTTATTTCTTCCGCGAACTTCATTGCGTTGTAAACATTTAAGACTTTACCAGATTTTGATAATTCAGAAAATGGAACAATTTTATCTTTTGTTCCAGGAACGATCACATCAATAGTATATGATGATCCAGAATTCATGATAATTTGCTTTACCTCTAATGCTGTAAGTCTAGGATAGTACGACCATATTAATGCGGCAGTTCCTGAAACCATTGGTACTGACATAGAAGTTCCTGAGTCAAATTTATAACTATTATCAGAAGCTGTTGAGTAGATTTCATCACCTGGTGCAAACAGATCTACATTTTTTTTTCCATAATTTGAAAAACTCGAAACAAATGTGCTGTCTACATGACGTGTTACAGAACCTACTTTAATAAAATTAGAACAAAACTCACTATCACTGGATGTTTCAATGTCAGAAGGGTAGTAGGTAATTTTATCAAGATCCACAGCTTCGTTGCCAGCGCTGTTAACCAATAGTACATTATGTTGGTCTGCATATTTAAGAGCCTCTTTAACCCATTCTTCATGAAGGGAGAATTCTTTGCTAAATGACATATTTATCACTTTAGCGCCATTATCTACCGCGTAACGTATTGCCATAGCAATATCTTTGTCATGTTCATCTCCAGAAGGCGATATATTAAGAGGCATGATTTTTACATTTTGAAGCATTCCCTTAATGCCTATACCGTTTTCTCTATTTGCACCGACCACACCAGCCATTTTGGTACAGTGATCTTGAATTTTTCTATGCCCTTCTTTATTATTGCTGACATTGGCATTGCCATAACCTTTTTCTAAAATTCGAGGATTATCTCCAATTGCTAATCGTTCATTATATTGGATATTAAGGTTTTTATTTACGATAGAATCTAACTGGATTTGTTTGTCTTTGAGAGCTGGCAGTGTTTTTTGATTCTGTTCCATACAGGCCATCATAGCATCAATCAATGCTCCTAGATCTTTATCATTGTCATCGCGTCTTTGGCCGAATTTCTTATCATTAATCTTATATTTTCTATAAAGGCTATCTAATTGCTTATAGGTATAATCTTCTTTAGGAAAAAAATATTTTAGAGTGTCTTTTATATAAGGATAAAGTTTAATTTCGTAGTTCAGAGATTTGAGCCATCTTTTATAATACGCGTCTTTTTCCTGGAATTTCTTTAAAGCTCTTTTATATTCGGAATATCTGTGGATGTCTTTTTTTTCGATTTCTAATTCAGTCTTACCTTTAAATAAAGAATCCCAGTCTTTTATTATTCTAACATATTCATACTTATTCCATACTACATATCCACCACTTTTGGTTCCAGTAAAGCTCCAGCCATTAATATCGTCTACATAACCATTATGGTCGTCATCAATATGATTATCTGGGATTTCGTTTGAGTTTGTCCATAACTGCCCCTGGAGGTCTTCATGTTTTAGATCAATCTGCGTATCAATAATCGCAACGATGATAGGCTTGCCTTTTTTTTGCTTTTTATTTTCCTTATACCATCTGTCTAATGAAATTCCAGGAATGCCATCTTGAGAATAATCTTTTTGATACCATGTCTGCAGTTCCACAGGTGTAAGCTCTTTTTGGGATATGGCATTAATATCAAATTGGTTTGAACCTTTAACAGATTTGCAGGCGATAAAAATGCAGCAGAATATAATTACAAGGCAGAATGACTTCATATGGATTTTGTATTTGGAGCTTTACTTATTTGCTTTTTTTTGAATCATCCAGCAGCACAATCGCGAGATGATCCGCCCTTTGTATTATTTGTGTCTACTGGATCATCATCTACAGAACCTCCCCTGATAACCATTAAATTTTTAAGTTTGGCTACTTCAAATTTTTCTAAATCAAATTTTTTAGTTTCTTTTTCTTTGTGTTTTGTTTTCATTTTTTTAATTATTTTTTAATAGGATTGCAAATATAAAAGGGCATCTAACTAAAATGGATAAAAAAAGAAATTTAACATAACGGAATTCAGGAATTTCGAGTTTTTTGCTACAAAATAGGTTGTATGTGAGTTCTTTAAGATTGTGTTTCAGCGTCGAGCTCTTTGATGAAATAAGAAGGTTTGATGCCTGTTTTTTTATTAAAAACGGTAGAAAATGATTCAGCATTATTAAAGCCAAATTCCAAAGCTAGGGCATGAATGGTGTATTTCCTTAATTTGCTATTTTTTTTCAATTGAGAAATTGCATAATCTATTCTTAAATCATTTATGTATTGAATAAATGTTTTTCCTTTGTAGAGATTTACTATTTTAGATACATATTTACTATTGGTCTCAAAAGTATTGGATAGCATCTGAATGGTTAGGTTTGATTCAAGATATTTTTTCTCTTTTTCAAATCGATTTAGTTTTTCCAATATTTGATGTACCAACTCTGCAGCTATACCAATTTCTATAGTTTTGTCTATTTCAGTTACTGTTTCTTTTGACGTTTCACTAAGAATTTTATTTTCATTTTTTTCTGTTGATTCACTTATTATTGCCTCGAATCGAAGGCGATATTTCTTTTGGAGTTTGTATTGATAAATTCCTAAGACAGCAATAATTAGAGCCGTTAAGAGTGTTATACAAAGTCCCCATATAAATATTGTCTGTTGATTGCCCATAGATTTTATTAGACTTTCCTTTTCAGATATTAAATGTGGAGTGTCGTAATCCTTAATTACGATTTTATTTAATTCCTTGTAGTTTTTTTGCAAAGTACTGTCAATAAGCATATAAGTGGTAATATACTTTAATTGGTTTTCTTTATCGCCCAAGGCTTTATAATAAGAAATTAGATAAGGATATCCATCAGTAAACTCATTAGTTATTTCATTAGTTTTTCTATACATAGAATCTACTTTAATAAAACTCTTTACTGCTTCTGATTTTTGAGCCAGACCTTCATAGGCCTTTCCTTGATAATAATAAGCGGCTAAAACATTTCCTGTATTATTATAATCAATCATTTTTGGTATCGCCAGTTTAATACTGTCTAATGCTGCTTTATAGTTCCTTTTTAAAATGCAGTTTGCTCCTTCATTTAAAACAAAAAGATATTTATACTCCTCATTTTTTGTTGTTTGAGATTCTTTATAACCTAATTTATTATAAAATGAAGTAGAATCTGTGTTTTTTAATGATTTATAACAGTCAGCAAGTCCAAAAAGTATGCTTTGATAGTTTTTTGAATATTTAGAGCTTTTTACATCTTTATTGTTATAATATTTTAAGCATTCTTTGAAAATAGTCAAAGCTTCATTATAGTCTCCTAAATCCTCAGACTTAGTTATTCCTATATATTCTCGTACAACGTAATAATAGTCTATGTTAGTCTCAAATGCTACTTTTTCGGCAAGATTATAGTTTTTCATAGCCTCCTTAAACTTATATTTTTTTTTAAGAAAATCTGCTTTTTCGCAGTATGCCGCAGCAGGAAAAAAAGGATCTTTAGTATGCTGAGAATATTTTATTACACTATCTAAATACATAATAGCTTTATTGACATTTGTTTTATAGTATATAAGTGCCAAATGATAATTTGCTTTTGCTTTTCTAATGGATATGTTCTCTTTGTTAGCTTTTTCCAAATAGGCATTGGCATATTTTAGTTGCAATTCGGGATCTTTTGAATTATCAAAGTAAAGATTATGCAACTCCTCATAAGAAAGCTTCAACAATTTCTTTTCTGCAGGTTGTGCAAATGAAAATGATTGTAAGAACAGTAAGAACAGTAAAAAAAGATTTTTGCGGGGACTCATATATTTAGATTTGCGCTAAAATTAATTGATTGGGTTAAATTAACGGAACTTTAGCAGTTAAAATTGTATAATTTACATTCCCTTTTTATTTGTTTGGATATCATTGCCTTATGTGTGAGTTTAAAAGAGATTCCTGAATTGCGGGTCGAAATTCCTGAATCACGATAGACAACATTTGTGAGCTCTAAGGTGTTCGTCTAAATTTGACCTCAGGAAAACGAAAAGATTTTGCATTTAGACGTCGCTGTAGAAAATTTGATTTTTCCTAATTAAAATTGGCCAATTTCTCGGGATTGATTTTAGCTTTCAGTAACCCATTCAAAAACTAAGTAGCAGGAATTTTTAAAATTCATTAGAATTATTAACCATTAAATGTAAAATCATGAAAAAATTACAAGACTTCGAGTGTGAGAAAGTAGAAATTAAGACTGTTTATGGCGGATATGTTGAACCAGGTCCAACTATCATTTATCAAGGAACTGAAGTTTGTGAAGTTAGAACAGATAACTAAACTCACTTAAAACTTAAAGTCCAGTATTTATCAAATACTGGACTTTTTTAAACTCTTTATATTATGATTCTGATATTAAGTACTCCGACGGACTATGACACAAATGGGGTTATTGACTGGTTAGTATATAATAAAATGCCATTTTTTAGATTAAATGATGAAGATTTGATGCAAGGTAGAGCACGCTTTTATCATAATCCCGAAGATCTGTCACAAACTTATTTTGAACATTTTAATCAAAAAATATTTCTTAATGATATTACTGTTGTATGGTATAGGAAATTTGGTTTTTTAATTGATTACGAAAAAAAAATAGGTGTAAATAATGATCTTCTGGATTATATATACACAGAGTTTAAAAATATCTACAATCTGATTATGAAATTATTGGAAGGAAAAAAAACATTATGTGAAAAGCCTTCTGTTTTTTCAAAAATTGACATTTTAAATAAGGCCTCTCAAATAGGACTTAAGGTTCCTAAAAGTTTAATAACTACTGAGAAATCACGTTTAATAGAGTTTTACAGTCAGAATAATAGTTTCATTATTACAAAATCTATTGGTGAGGCTAAGCATTTAAAGTATAAGAATAGTGAGTTTACCCTTGCTACACACATGATAAAAAATGTTGAAATGCTGCCTTGTAATTTTTCTCCATCTCTATTTCAGCAATATATAGATAAAGAAATTGAAATCAGGGTTTTTTATTTGGATAAGAAATGTTATTCAATGGCGATTTTTTCTCAAAATAATGAAAATACTAAATTGGATTTTAGAAATTATGACAATAAACATCCAAATCGCTTTGTGCCTTATAAGTTACCTGAAATTATAGAGGATAAAATAGTTTGTTTTATGGAGTCGATTGGTTTAAATACAGGTTCCTTAGACATAATTAAAGCTAAAGCTGATGGACAATATTATTTCTTGGAAGTTAATCCTTTTGGGCAGTTTGGTATGACAAGTAAACCTTGTAATTATAACCTACACAAAAAAGTGGCAGAATTTTTAATTAAAATGAGGTATGATTAAAATAAGAAATATAATACAGACCGAAGAAGAAGTGCCTTTAGCTATTATAATAGAATGTGTTGAAGGGGTGTATTGCGAATCAGAAGAAAAAGGGACAGTTTTAAGAAACTATCAAGTCGAATCGGAATTTTATCAAACCTCTAAAATGAGCTGTAAAATATCGCCAAAACCATTGTATAAAAATGAGAAATAAGCAGTTTAATTTATTTCAATGCTGTAAACCAGTTAAGGGAATAAAAAAAGGAATTATTGTTGATCTCCAAAGAAAAATTATTCACAAAGTTCCCAATCAAATACTGGATATACTAGAAGAATACTCACAGAAGAACATTTATGATTTGTTTGCTGATTTCAACGCCAGTAAGGACATACTGAAGTCCTACATAAGATATTTTATTGATAATGAACTGGTAATCTTATCGGATAACATAAGTGAGTATCCTGCTTTGAGTGAGGATTTTTTAAGCCCTACAGTCCTTGAGAGTCTCAGCATTGAAATTGAAAATTGGACCCATTATTTAGATGATTTTTTTAAAATTAAAGTAAATCAGCTGGGCTTAGATGCCATAAAAATTATTATTAAAAACACTGATATTGAGTGTTTGGCTAATGTAATAGGTAGTTTAGAAACTTCCAAAGTAAAAGCAGTTGTCCTTTATATTGAGTACAGTAGTGATAATATGCTTAAGATAGAGCCTCTTATATTGGATAATCCAAGAATTTTAAACGTGGTGTTTTATAATGTTACACAGCAAATTAACCAAGATGTTTTGAATGAAAAATTTAGTTTTGACAAAGCAGCTACAGTTCAAGAAATATTATATAGAAATACCATTCAAGATCAGAACAGTTTTGTCCTTGATGTTAATTTGTATCATGAGGCGTTAAAACATAATTTAATGTTTAATAGAACTTTATATATTGATTCTTCAGGAAACATTAAATTGCATGGAGAAGATTTGAAAATTTATGGTAATATTCAAAAACAGGAAATTACGGAAATAATAGAACACGTTGATTTTAAGTTATTTTGGAGCATTGGTAAAGATCAGACCCAAGTCTGCAAAAATTGTGAATTTCGTTATATCTGTCCAGATAACAGAATTCCTTATAAAGAGAGCCCACAAGAATTTGAATATAAATTTAAAACAAAATGTAACTATGACCCTTATCAAGGTAAATGGAATTACTAATTGGACTAAATTTCTTTTTTTTATTAATTGTGTGCTACTTTTCTCCGGATGTAGAAGCATAAAACAAGAAGTAATTAATCATAACTATTTTCAAGGAGTAAAAAATAAAGGAGATATATTCTATAACGATTCTATTGATATTTCCATTGATTTTTCTAAAAACACTATTTATGAAGATCTGACTAAGATCAGAATAAGTAAACTTAAAAGTGAATTGACTGGCATTAGAGATGTATGCCTTGATAATTTAATAGTTGCCTCCAAAACGAATGAAGTTAAGTCTTACTATTTTTTTGAAAAAGTACAATTTCCTTCAGACACTTTATTGCATGAAAGAATAATACGAGAAGATAAAGAGAAGGGAATTTCTATAGGCGAAAAGCAGAAGGGAACAAAAAAAATAATCTGTGTTACAAAATCTTTTATTAGCAGAGACAGCGTATCTATAATGAATAGCGAAAACCTAAAAAAAGTTTATCTGGATTCCAGCAATTTAAAGAATATCACGACTTTACATATCTTTAATTATTATGTAAATGGAAATAGAAATTTTCTTCAAGGAAGAGATAAGTTAAAAAAGGCCCCAATTAAAGACCCTAAAAAAAATATGTGGAAAGATGTCTTTATCATGACTTTTAATTCATTTATGTCGAACAATAGCGAATATAAAGAATTGATTCGTGATCATGAGAGCAAAAAAGATCATTTTGAGAAAACGTTACAAAATGGACTATCATTAGAAGGGGTTAAAAAGGACGATTCTGTTTTTGCATACATTTCTGAATTGGCAAAAAACAATCAGGTCATAATGCTTAATGAAGATCATTTTTATCCAAAACATAGATTATTTGCAATGCAGCTTTTAGATGTCTTGAAGCAAAATGGATTTACTTATATCTCAATAGAAGCCTTTACAGAAACTCCTAATGAAATTGTAGTTCCGAATTCTAAAAATGGCCTTTATACAAAGGAACCTTATTTTGGACATTTTATAAGAAAGGCTAATAAGATGGGATTCAATATTGTAGGCCATGAAAGCTATGACAATAATATAGATAGAGAAATTGGTCAGGCGCGCAATATATTGAAGATATTAGAAAAGGATCCAAAAGCAAAAATATTTGTCTATGCAGGTCATGGTCATATTGAAGAAGGTGGGAAAAGACGCCTTATGGCAAGCTATTTTAAAGAATTTTCTAAAATAAATCCTATTACAATTAACCAAGAAAAAATAGTAGATAAAACAAAGGAGAGTCTTGTTTTAATTCCAAGATCTGTATTTGAGAAGGATACTCTAATGCATTCTAGTGCAGATTATTTTCTAATAAATAATCAGGAAGCTAAATTGACTAATGTTTATCCAGATAAAACTTTTAAAACTGTTTTTTTGAGAAACAGCGAGTTTCTTAATTATAAGAAAGAAGAACTGCTATTAGAGGTTTATAGTGGAGAGGAGTATGAAAAAACTAAAAGTGCGTCTTTATTAGTGCCAATAGCTGCATTACTGATAAAACCAAAAGGAAGTAGAGTTGAATTTAGTTTGCCAGTAGGAAAATATTATATTGAAGTAAAATCTATTGATAATCATGTATTTAAGTTTGATGGTTTTAAGGTTAAATAATGCCTAGCTAAGAAAATCGGTTTCAGAATCTTTTCCCAAATATAAATAGTTTTTACTATGACACTCTTTTTTTATTAATTATGATATTAATTTTAAGCAGACCCAACGATTATGATACTCATTTAGTAATAGAATGGCTCCATCATTATAAAACACCTTTTTTTAGACTAAATGATGAGGAGTTAATGAGTGGTGAAACTAGCATAAAATACTACAATGGTGATGTAATATTAAAAAATCAGATAGAAATTAATCTTAATCAAATAAAGGTCGTCTGGTTCAGAAAATTTGGTTTTTTGTCTGATCTGGAAGATCAGTTAGGGAAAAACAGTGATTTAATGAATTACATTTCAAAGGAATTCAAAAGTCTTAGCACTTATCTGATTGATAAGTTGGCTGATAAAACATGGTTATTTGATAAAAAGCTAAATGTTTCCAAAATTGAAATGTTGGATAAGGCAAAAATGGCTAATATCAAATTCCCTGATACGCTAATTTGCAGTAAGAAAAGTGATTTAAAAGATTTTTTTATAAAAAATAATAAGTCATTAATCACAAAATCTATTGGAGATGGAAACTACATTAAACATGAAGACGACTGTTTTAAGTTTCAAACGCATAAAATAGAAAGTATTGATCATTTTGAGGATCAATTCAGCCCTTCTTTTTTTCAAGCATACATTGAAAAAGAAATAGAAATCAGAACTTTTTATTTAGGAGGTTGTTGCTATTCAATGGCTATTTTTTCTCAACAAAATGAAAAGACGAAGTTAGATTTCAGAAATTATGATCTTGAAAAGCCAAATCGTTATGTACCCTATAAATTGCCTGATGCACTTGAATCAAATATAAAAAAGTTTATGGATTCAATTAATTTGAATACAGGATCATTAGATATCTTAAAATCATCAGCAGATTCAGAATATTATTTTTTAGAAGTGAATCCCTGCGGGCAATTTGGAATGACGAGTGATCCCTGCAATTATAATTTACATGAAAAAGTCGCTCAATTCTTAAAAACCGCTATTTATGAAAATTAAAAATTTAATAAAAATTGATAAAAAAATTAATTTGCCTATTATCGCAGATTGCGCTGAGGGCTTTAAGTATAGTAAACTAGCTGTGAAAACTAACTATGTAAGTTCCTCTTTTTTTCAAACAAACAAATTGGTATGTTTTTCTGTTAATAAACCATTATACCTGGCATCCTATTCTAAAAATGATAAATAAGAAATTTCAATTATTTCAATGTTGTATTCCAGTAAAAGGAATCAAGAGAGGTTCTGTAATCGATTTGCAGAGAAGATTAGTTTTTACTTTGCCAAATCAGATTATTGACTATGTTAGTGAGTATAGTGGTAAAAGCATTTATAATCTTTTTTATGATTTTAAAGCGAATAAAACGATTTTAAAAAAATACATTCGCTTTTTTTATGACAGTGAATTATTTATACTATCAGAGAATCTAGATGGTTTCAGTCCATTAGAAACTGTTTACAAAAGACCTCTTTTAGTTGATATAATTAGTATGGAAATAGAAGATATTAAAATATACAATCAGTCTTTTTTTCAAAATGAATTAGATTATTTAGGTATACGGTCTTTAAAACTTATTTTTAAAAAAAATGCACTAGACAATATTGATAAGATCCTAAAATGGCTGGAAAATTCCAAAATACAATCAATTGTATTGTTTATGGAATATGAAAACAACATAGAAGAAAAATTAAATATTTTAAGAGCTGAACACGCAAGGTTAATGCAGGTTGTTTTTTATAATTGTAGTAAGAATTATGGTGCAGTTTATTCTCAGGAATCTTTCTATTTCTATGATATTTTACCACTTGATAAGATTTTTTATAAAGGAGTTCAAAAAATTGATGATTTTTTTATCAATATAAATAGCTATCTAGAAGCATTACACTATAATCTGAATTTTAATAGAACAATTTATATTGATCAGTATGGTAATGTAAAAAGGCACATTCTAGATGATAAGATGTTTGGCAATATTGGAGATAAAAAAATGGATGCTATTATTTTAGAGAACGAATCTATTTCCGAATTTTGGAAAATTTCAAAAGACAGGATTGCCGTATGCAAAGATTGTGAGTTTAGATACATCTGCACTGACGGGAGAGTCCCTGTTAAACTTGCATCTGAAGACTTTTTTTATACTCATTTGACAAAATGTAGTTATGATCCCTATAAGAACATTTGGAATGAATATGAAAACCTCAAAGAACCAGATATTCAGCTTATAACTTGATTCAAGAGCCCTAAAATAACAAAAGATGTTCTTTATCTTTTTTGATTATTAAGAGTTTAACTTGAAACGGAGAATAATAAAACTAAATTAAATGATTCTATTGTTGTTAAATGATTAGAAAATTCACCCATTACAAACAAGCCGATTACAAAGATTGTGGACCAACATGTTTAAAAATAATAGCAAAACATTATGGAAAAACAATCCATATACAACAGTTGAGAGATCGTAGCGAGACAACTCGCGAAGGAAGTAATTTGTTTTTTTTGAGCGATGCAGCCGAGAAAATAGGTTTTAGGACATTAGGTGTTAAATTAAGTGTAGATAGATTAGAAGAAGCACCATTACCATGTATTTTACATTGGAATAACGTACATTATGTAGTGATTTATAAAATTAAAAAAAATACCTACTATATATCCGATCCCGCTTTTGGATTGATAGAATACAATAAAGAGGATTTTATTAAATTTTGGATTGGAAATAATGCTAACGAATCAACAAAGGAAGGCATTGCATTATTAATTGAAGCTACTCCAAAATTCTTTCAGACTGATTTTGATAAAGAAGACGACAAAGGCTTGGGATTTGGACTTTTAGCTGGTTACGTCTTAAGATACAAATCATTTTTGATACAATTAAGCATAGGATTATTGGCCAGTAGTTTGTTACAGCTTATTTTTCCATTTTTAACCCAAAGTATTGTAGATGTTGGAATTCAAAATCAAAACATACATTTTGTATATTTAATTCTTTTTGCACAATTATTTCTTTTTGCAGGAAAAACTGGTTTAGAACTCATTCGCAGTTGGATATTACTTCATCTTTCTACCCGAATAAACATTTCGCTTATTTCAGATTTCTTTATAAAACTGATGAGTCTGCCCATTTCATTTTTTGATGTGCGAATGACAGGCGATATTATGCAGAGAATAAATGATCATCGCAGGATAGAGAAAATTCTAACCACATCATCACTTAATGTTCTGTTTTCGATTATAAATATGTTTGTTATGGGAGCTGTTTTAGCATACTATAACCTTCAGATATTTTTTGTGTTTTTTGCAGGAAGTCTTCTTTATTTTGGATGGATTACCTTATTCTTAAAAAGGCGAGAAGCCTTAGATTACAAACGTTTTGCTGAAATCTCTAATGAGCAAAGCAAGGTAATGGAACTTATAAACGGAATGCAGGAAATTAAACTCCATAACGCCGAAAAACAAAAACGCTGGGGGTGGGAATATGTGCAAGCAAGACTTTTTAGAGTTTCTATAAAAGGATTGGTTTTAGAACAGAGCCAAACCATCGGATCATCAGTAATAAACGAATTAAAAAATATACTCATTATTTTTCTTTCGGCTAAATTAGTTATAGACGGTTCGATTACATTAGGTATGATGCTGGCAATAAGCTCAATAGTTGGAAGTTTAAACGGACCAATAACGCAACTTATAGAATTTGTAAGAGAATTACAAGATGCTAAAATATCATTAGCAAGATTGTCAGAAATTCATCAAAAAGAAGATGAAACACAACAAGAAATACACCAGACAAACGAGATTCCTTACAACGCAGATCTAAATATAAAAAATCTTTCCTACCGTTATTTAGGATCTGATGTTCCTGTGTTAGACGATTTAAGCTTAGTAGTTCCGGCCAATAAAGTTACTGCAATAGTTGGTGTAAGCGGAAGCGGTAAAACCACGTTAATGAAATTATTGCTTAAATTTTATGAACCAAACGAAGGTGAAATTATTGTTGGAAATACAGCATTAAGAAATGTTTCGCAAAAAGCATGGCGCTCCAATATTGGAGCTGTAATGCAGGAAGGCTTTATTTTTAGCGACACGATTGCAAATAATATTGCTATCGGAGTTGATAAAATTGACAAAGAGCGACTAGTTTATGCTGCAGATGTTGCCAATATTAAAGAATATATTAGTGAATTACCACTTGGTTATAATACAAAAATTGGGGCTGAAGGAGTAGGAATGAGTACAGGCCAGAAACAGAGGTTATTAATTGCCAGGGCAGTTTATAAAAATCCTGAAATCTTGTTTTTTGAC
The DNA here is from genome assembly GCF_040538975.1 of Flavobacterium sp. UW10123. Taxonomy (NCBI): domain Bacteria; kingdom Pseudomonadati; phylum Bacteroidota; class Flavobacteriia; order Flavobacteriales; family Flavobacteriaceae; genus Flavobacterium; species Flavobacterium sp. UW10123. Next base: position 168,018 of record NZ_JBEWQE010000003.1, on the reverse strand, counting down.
GAAGCAACCTCTGCATTAGATGCAAATAATGAAAAAGAAATCATGCGAAAATTAGATGTTTTCTTTAAAGATAAAACCGTTGTTGTTATCGCACATCGATTAAGTACTGTAATGAACGCAGATCAGATTGTAGTTTTAAGCAAAGGAAAAATCATAGAAATAGGAAGCCACTCTGCTCTAGTGGAACAAAAAGGAAATTATTTTGAATTGGTTCGAAATCAATTACAATTAGGAAATTAATCATGACTCAAGAGGATATTACATTCGAATTAAGAAGCGAAGAAGTTCAGGACATTCTTACCAAAGTACCACATTGGATGATTCGATGGGGCACAGTATTGATATTTGCCATAATTCTTATATTGTTTTTTATTTCCTGGTTTGTAAAATATCCAGACGTTGTCAACACCGAAATTGTAATTACGACCAATATTCCGCCAGAAAAAATAGTTTCAAAATCATCAGGTCGAATAGAGGCAATATTAGTTAGAGACAAAGCAATAATAGCAAAGAATGCAACACTGGCAATTATAGAAAATACAGCCAATTACAAAGACGTTTTTTTATTGAAAAATATCGTTGATGCTTATGATATCAATGCTTTGAAAAAAGATTTTCCGTTTGCAACCTTAAAAAATACGCAATTGGGGGAAATTGAGAGTGCTTATGCCATTTTCCAAAAGGATTATCAGACACAGGAACTAAATAAAGAACTCAAACCTTTTGCAGTAGAAAATAGTGCGAAGGTTTCAGAAAATATTCAAATCAAGGAAAGGTTGAATATTTTGCAGCAACAAAAAACAATAAACGAGAGTGAATTACAACTTCAAAAAAATGAGATGACTCGTTTTGAAACATTGTTCAATAAAGGAATTATTTCTGCTCAGGAAATAGAAGCTAAAAAGTTAAGTTATCTTCAGGCGCAAAAAAATTATAAGGGTTTATTGACTTCGATTTCTCAATTGAAATCTTCTTTGATAGATAATACCAAATCGGCAAAGAATTCTCAAATAAACGGTACCAAAGAAGAAGTTAACTTAGGACGCAACATGGCACAATCATTTTATCAACTAAAAAAAGCAATAAAAGATTGGGAACTTGCATATACATTAAAATCTTCTGTAAGCGGTGTAGTAACATTTCTTCAGGTTTGGACAGAAAATCAAACGATTAATGTCGGAGATAATGTTTTCTCAATTATTCCCGAGACTAGAAACGGATTTGTTGGAAAAGTAAAAGCACCCGCACTAAATTCAGGGAAAATAAAAGTAGGTCAGAAAGTACATATCAGGCTAGCTAATTTTCCAGACAGAGAATTTGGTGTTTTAAAAGGTAAAATTAAAAACATCTCTTTAGTGCCAGATAAAGACGGAAATCTACTTCTTGATGTTGCATTGCCAAATGGTTTAGAAACTTCTTATAAAAAGAAAATTGTTTTTCAGCAAGAAATGAAAGGAAGCGCCGAAATTGTAACCGAAGATTTGCGTTTAATAGAAAGAATCCTCTATCAATTCAAGAATATTTTTGAGCAGGTATAAAATATATAGGCTTTTGTATACTATTCTCTGTTTAATAGAATATGAACCCTCTATTTATCAGTAAATATTTTTAAAAATAAAAACAGATAAATTGTATCTTATTGATTTTCAATATATTGTTTTTATTGAAAAAGAATTCCTGAATTAAAAGTCGGAATTCCAGAATTTCCAGATGTAACATTTGGGAAATGTATCTTGTTTAATATAGTTTTGGTTTATGAAAATAAGATAATTTTTACAGTAAGACGTCACTGTAAAAATCTGATTATTTCTTAAATAGGTATTGGCCAATTACCGGGGATTGATTAAGCAGTAAAGTAACCCATTAAAAAACTAAGCTTATTTAGAATTGCAAAAATTCAATTAAAAGAACATTAACTATTAAATTTAAAAATCATGAAAGAATTAGAAGATTTCCAAATAGAGAAAACGGAAGTAAAATCAATTTATGGAGGATATGTTGCTGAACCAACCTATACTATCTCTAGAGATGGCAATGGCAATGAAGTTGGTTATAGTGACAGCCAGGATTAATAAATAAATGGAGGCTACATTTCCTCATCATGGGAAATTAGCCTCCTTTTAATTATTTTGTATTTTGCAATACATAAGATGCATCGTCAGTATCATTTATATGTGCCTTTATATATCCGCCAAGAATGATATAAAACTGATTGTGAATAGTATTTATTTCCAAATTTCTGATCGCTGACTGCAGCAAAATTCCGCAAAAATAATTTAAAGCTTTCCATTCTTATGAATTTTTAAAAACTTACAAACTGTCAGGGCGATTTGAATAGAACTTTTTTCTAAACCAAAATGCAAGATTTACCAAGGCTATAAGAGCAGGCACTTCTACCAGAGGACCTATAACACCTGCGAAGGCTTGTCCGCTGTTTATTCCAAAGACGCCGATTGCCACGGCAATGGCAAGTTCAAAATTATTCCCTGTTGCTGTAAATGCTATAGAGGTTGCCTTTGAGTAGTCTGCCCCAAAATATTTGCCGATAAAGAAACTGATGATAAACATCAAAGTAAAGTAAATCACAAGCGGTATTGCAATACGCACAACGTCCATAGGGATCTGAACAATAAGTTCCCCTTTCAGGCTGAACATTACAATGATTGTAAAGAGCAATGAAATAAGAGTAATAGGTGAGATGAATGGCACGTACTTATTCTCAAACCATTCAGAACCTTTTAAAGCTATCAAAGCATAACGGCTTATAATTCCAAGAGCAAAAGGAATTCCTAGATAGATGCCGACACTCTCGGCAATCTGAGCAATGCTGATATTAACTTCAAAGCCGTCATATCCAAAATAGGGAGGGAGGATGGTTATAAAAATGTAAGCGTATACACTGTAAAGCAGCACTTGAAAAATGCTGTTAAGGGCAATAAGACCTGCCGCATATTCACGGTTTCCGTCTGCCAGATCGTTCCATACCACAACCATTGCGATACATCTTGCCAGACCGATCAGGATTACCCCGATCATGTATTCAGGATATCCGTTCAAAAACAGCAATGCCAATAAAAACATCAAGACAGGGCCTACAATCCAGTTCAGGAATAAAGAAGCACCTAAGACTTTGGTATTTTTGAAAACCTGTCCCATCTGCTCATATTTTACTTTTGCCAGTGGCGGATACATCATGAGGATAAGACCTATTGCTAATGGAATATTTGTCGTTCCGCTGGAGAAAGAATTGATGAAATCTCCGCTTGAAGGAATAAAATAACCTATTGCCACTCCTATAGCCATGGCAAGGAAAATCCACAGGGTCAAGAACCGGTCAAGGAAGCCTAGTTTTTTGCGTCCGACGGCTGGCGCACAGTTATTTGGTGACATTTTATTTTTTTATTTGCGAGAATACGTAAAACATTTCAGTTCCTATCTGCAGGCTGCGCTCCAGATAAGTTTCCTTCTGCTGAGGCGTTCCGTCAGAAATTTTTGGATCTTCAAAAGTGATCGGGATTCTTTTCTCCGCACCTGCTATAAAAGGGCATCCGCCATCCGCTTGAGAGCAGGTCATTATTGCGGCGAATCCGCTTTCAGGATTGAAATCATCATCATAGGTTTTGGAAAAACCGATGACAGGTGGTTCATCAGCTGAATATTTTATGGAATAAACAGGGTTTGATCCCTCTGAAAGAGTTTTGATGTTGAATCCTGAATCCTTCAAAGTCTCCGCAGCCATCGGGAAAAGTGCAGTAGCCTCAGTTCCTCCTGAATAGCATGAAACATTTTTTACATCATAAAAGGCAGCCGCTGTCTGCGCCCATACCTGCGACAGATGGCTTCTTCTAGAATTGTGCGTGCAGATTAGGTTTAATCGAGTTTCCAGCTTACTGTCCACTTTAGTCTGAATGAAGTCGATTAATGGCTGTAAAACTGTTTTGCGATCTTCAGAAATCTGCTTAAAATCAAATGATTTAACGGTATTCTCAATTTGCGGATATAACATAGTTTTTTGGCTGTAAAGGTTTATTAATTATCTGTTTAATGATTAGCAACATCCTCCACCTGGAGTGCATGAATTAGCATTGTCAGTATTTAGCTGAGATAATTTTACTTTAGGTTTGTCAGATGGAATACCGCACTGTTCCTGAGCAAGGCAGGCTGTTTGTTTATTGAGTAGAGTGAAGTTTTTGCCATTAAAATCTAAATCATATTTACCGATTGTAGTATTCTGGTATTCTACTTCAATTTCATAATCTTCAATTCCCAGTACTTTTTCTGAAAGCTCAATGATGTGGATTAGTTTTTGAGGTTTAAGCCTGTGCTCGTAGTCGTTGGCATCCCAAAGCTGGAAATTTACAACCGTTTCTTTTCTTACTGTTCCTCCGCAGTCGATGAAGTTTTTGGTAACCAGACCTACTTCAGTTACATGAAAATATTCCGGTACAAATGTTCCGTTTGGCAATTCAAAATTTACAGCCTCAACTGTTTTAAGCACTTCTTTAATTTCTGAAAGTTTCATAATTTTTTATATTTAGTTAAACTATATTTTTTATTAATTAATAAGACTGCTTCTTCTTTCAAGAAGTGCAGTATCTCTCCAGATGCCATTTTGTTTTCCGATTTTTTCCCTTGTTCCAAGTATTCTGAATCCTGCTTTTTCATGAATGCGGAGGCTTGCCGTGTTCTCAGGAAAGATTCCTGCCTGAAGCGTCCAGATTCCTTCTGCTTCGCTCAGACGGACAAGTTCATTTAAAAGGATAAGTCCGATTCCCTTTCCTGAATGTGCAGGATCTACATATACGCTTACTTCTGCAACTCCAGCGTAGACACAGCGGGAAGAAACAGGGGTAAGGGCAGCCCATCCAATTACTTTGTTATTTTCTTCCATCACAATTCGGCAAGATGTAAGATGAGACTGATCCCAGTCTTCCCATGACGGGGCGCTGGTTTGGAATGTGGCGTTGCCAGTATCAATTCCTTTTTGATAGATTGATTTTACTTGATTCCAGTCTTCGACTAAAAGTTTTCTGATTTCCATACTTCTTAGATTAACAGCATTCGTTTTTCTTTTTTGCCAAATGATCAGATATGTGCTCAAAAAAGCCTTTTATCTTTTCAAGACCAGGCTCATTGATACAGTAGCAGATAGAATTTCCTTCGATGCTTCCTTTAATCAAACCTGCATTTTTCAATTCTTTCAAATGCTGTGAAACCGTAGGCTGTGAAAGGGGAAGTTCGTTTACAATATCCCCGCAGATACAGGTATCTACTTTTAATAAATATTCCATAATAGCAATACGCGCAGGATGGCCTAGTGCTTTGGCTAAAACAGCAAGCTCATTCTGGCTTTCTGTAAAGTGATCTGTTTTTGTTGCTCCCATCGTCTTATTTTTATATTGCAATATTACGATATAAAATTTAATAGACAATGATTTTATGTATTTGTTTTTAAGTTTTAGGTTTTTTTTAGAATTAATTTTATTTGAAGAGTCTCTTAAGATATTGTTAAAGCACTATTTCGATCTCTCTATTTATTTGATATGTGGTGGTTTGAGTCCTGAATAGCTAACTTGACAGGATTTGCAAATCAGCTATTTTTTTGAAGCTAGTTAAATAGCTATCAAAAAGCAAAAAAAACGCTAAAACCAAAGTTTTAACGTTTTTTAATAAGTGACGTTGAGTTCACAATTCACAAATCATTTCATGAATGATTTGAAGAAATTGGCTTATTTTCAATTGAATTTGTAAGATAATTATTTTAATTTTTTATAACGAAGCGGTTTGTATGTATCGTAAGGGTTAAATGTTAAAAAGCATTAAGACTGAATTTTTGATATTTATTAAAAGAAAAATTTAATCAATATTCATAATTGCTAAAAAAGAAATTATAGTCAATATTGATTTAAAGTTAAAGAATAATTTTAATATTATTCTTGTCAAAATTTGTTGACTAAAATTGATTGAGGATGAATGTAATTATAAAATTGACTTTTTAATTATTGCTTCTTTGCACGTAATTTGGAGTAACTATATATTTTGATGTTGCAGATTATAATATGCAACCACTTTTCTTGAGTTTGTAAAACATGGAGTTGTAAATTTATTCTTCAACATAAACTGTAAGTATAAAACGATAATTTAATCAAATCGTATCATGAAAAAGAAATCATTACAAATAGCCGTTTTATTTTTATTAGCAATAGGAATAGTAGCTTCTTGCAAAAAAAAATCCGAAGAGGAAACAGTTAAAACAGAAGAAGCAACACCGGTTGCAGGGACTTTAGAAATAAAAAATACAGAATCAGGTAGTGACTTTTCTCTTGTGCTTCCAAAAAGGGAGAAAATGAGTCCTGAATACGCACAAAAACTAGGAGAGTTTGCATACGTATGGGGATGGCCATTGGTAAATATGCTAAATCGAAGAACAGCAATAACACAAGCACCTAAACCAGCCTATTTAAATGGCGTTTTGCCAGTATCTCCTCAAGGTCAATTAGCTATGCTTAATGATTATATTACGCCAGACGAAACGTTTGTTACCTGTCCCAATCAGGACGTTGTTTATGGGCTTGGATTTTTCGATTTAGATTCACAGCCAGTAGTTATTCAGGTTCCAGATTTTGGAGATCGATTCTGGGTATATGCCATGTACGATCATAGAACAAATCAATTTGGACAATTGGGTAAACCTTACGGCACTAAACCAGGATTTTATTTGTTAACCGGCCCAAATTGGAAAGGTGAAACACCAAAAGGAATTACTGATATTGTCAAATGCCCAACGACATTGGCTAATATTATACCAAGAGTATTTCAAAATGACAATAAAGAAGACAAGCAAGCCATTCAGTCTGCCATCAATCAGATTGTTGCTTATCCTTTTACTGAGTTCGACGGTAAAATAAAAACCGTAGTATATAAAAACTTGCCTTCTTTAAAAGGACCAGCTTCTGATGGTAAAGAAACAAAATGGGTCGTTCCTGAAAAGTTTTTTGATGAAAACGAATTGGGTAAAGTACTGGAAATTTTGCCTCCGCTTAAAGGTGAGGAAGAATTATATGTACAGCTGAAAGAATTAATTGCAGCAGCCAAATCAGATCCTGCAATAAAAGAAGTCCTGATCAAAACAGCCCAAAAAACAGAAGAAAATACGATACACAGTTTCTTTCTTTGGAAAAATAACGGAGTAGCAGCAGGAAATGGATGGAATCGTTCCTATTATAGTGCAGACTGGGAAGGTTCAGGAAGTTATGATTACTATAACAGAGCAGCAACTGCCAAATCAAACATGTTTGATAACAGACCAAACGAAACACAATATTACTATACAGATTCGGCTTCAGATAAATCGCAGTTAGATGGCAAGAATAATTACACGGTAACTTTTGCAAAAGGGGAAGAGCCTCCAGTACAAGGATTTTGGTCACTGACTTTGTACAATGAACATCATTTATTCTCTAAAAACAAAATAAACCGATATTCATTGGGAACAAAAAATAAAGGTCTTAAAAAGAATGCAGATGGGTCTTTGACCATTTACGTAAGCGCTGTGTCTCCTGGAGCTGATAAAGAAAGTAATTGGCTTCCATCGCCTAATGGCACTTTTTCTTTATATATCCGAGCGTATTGGGGCAAAGAAGGGATTACCAAAGGTACATGGACGCCACCAGTTATTACAAAAGTATAACTTCTTAAGTTTTTTCAATATTTGATTAAGGATTACGAATGCTTTAAAATGAGTTGTTTAAGAATAAAGAACTAATAGTTAAAACGTAAATCATGAAAAACAAAATTGTAATTGCAGTAATATCCATAGCACTACTTGTAGCCTGCAAACAAAATAAAACAACAGAAACGCAAACAGTTTCATCAGATGGAAGTTCAAAATTTGATGATTTGGCCAATATGGCTTTTGAAGAAAATCGGCCAACAGACGAACAAGCCAAAACACTGGCAGATGAATTATTATTTCAACGAGCTTGCCAAACTTATCTTTGGGCTTTGCCTTTAATTAATACGCTTAGTATGAAAGAAGGCTCTGAAAAAACCTTTGGTGCGGGTTATAATGTTTTGCCTATCTGGAAAAAAAGATTGGATGCCAATACACTAGTAACAACACCAAATTCAGATGTTATTTATGCAATGAGTTATGTTGATCTGGGTAAAGATGGACCAATAGTTTTTGAAGCACCACCTATGTTGCAGGGAATTTTATTAGATTTTTGGCAGCGCCCAATTCCTGTAGATGGTGGTAAATATTTTGGAGACCTTGGTTTTTTTGGTCCTGATGCCGGGAAAGGAGGTAAATTTTTGATATTGCCTCCAAACTACAAAGGTAAAGTACCAAGCGGTTATTTTGTTTATCGTTCAGGAACAAATAATGTATTTATTTTTCTTCGTGCATTTTATCAGGATCCTTCAAACTTGGCTCCAGCTGTTTCCTTAATGGAAAATTCTAAAGTATATCCGCTGGGTAAAGAAGCTTCAGCGCTGCCAATGAAATATCCGGATGCTTCAGGTGTCGCTGCAGACATGCTGCCAGCAAGGAATTTTAGTGCTTTCGAACAATTGAAACGTCTGGTTGATACTGAAGAACCGGAAAATATTGGAAGTCCTGACTGGCTTGGTATGTTGGCATCAATTGGTATTGTTAAAGGTAAACCTTTCAACCCAGATGCTCATACAAAAGATATATTAGATAAAGCAGCAAAAGCTGCCTACAAAATGAGTCGAGTAATTGGTTTTAAACAGGAGGTAAGCGGACGCTCTTTTATCGTATATCCAAATCATCAATGGGTAAATCCTTTGGCTGGAGCAACTCCTGATAATATTGGAGGTCCTTTTGCAGATTTAGGATGGAAACGAAAAGATGGTGGTTTCACAGATATTGATCTTCGTACTTGGTTTTTTACTGATTATTATTCTATTAGTCCGGGAATGATTTCTCAAACTCCGGGAAAAGGAGCCAAATATGTAATTGCTTTCAGAGATAAAGAAGGTAAATATCTTGATCCTTCAGCAACATATAAAGTATCACTTCCTGCCAATGTACCGGCTGCTAATTTTTGGTCACTTACTTTGTATGAATCTGAAAATGCTTCCGGTTATGCTAACGGGCAACCGTTCCCATCTCTGGGTTCAAGAGATAAACCTGTTCAAAATGCTGATGGTTCAACGGATTTATATATAGGCCCAAAAGCTCCTGACGGGAAAACTGCAAACTGGTTGAAAACCATTCCGGGAAAAGGCTACTTCGCTATATTACGTTTATACGGACCTACAGAAAAAGCTATAGATAATTCCTGGATTCCAAGTGATTTTGAGAAGATAAATTAAATTTAAAATAATCTTATGAAAAAAATATTATTATGTACAGCGCTTGCATTGAGCATCAGTTTATCTTCCTGCAAGAAAAATGAGCCAAAACAAGATGAATCAAAAGACCAAATAGAAACCGATACAACGACTGCTGTCGTAGAGAAAAAAGTAGATACAGGAGTTGACAAAAATGGAGAAGCCTCAGCGGTAAATCCAGCATTTACTGATAAAGGCGGCGAGATTGTAACCTGGGATAATATTGTCAGAGCCGAAACTATTAAATACATGGCTGCGGAGCAAATAGAAAACGGAATAAATAAATTTCGTCATGAGCGCAATGGAATTGATTTGAAAAATCAAACCGTTATTCGTTCTAACTTTGATTTAATTTATTCTTATGCCGTTTACGATGTTTCTGGAGGATTAAAAATTACAGTACCTCCTTATGATCTGTACCAGATTGTGCAGGTTTTAGATGAGAATTCTGTAACCGTTGGAGTTTGCTATCCGGGACAGACGCTTAATATTGCTGCAAAAGATCTTAGTTACGGAACACACGCTTATTTGTTCATGCGTACTCAGCCAAAAAGTTATGATGAGAAAGGCATGGAAGAAATGCGCAAACGTCAAGATATTGTTACTGTTGAAGCTGGCTCAGCTAAACCGTTTGTACCTGAAGTAAAGTACGATGTTGCTTCTTTTAATAAATTAAGAGCTGAAATTATTAAAAGGGCGGTACATGAAGCCGTAATCGAAAAAGGTTTTATTGATAATATTAAGAATATTTCTAAGCCACAATATCAGATGATTAATTTGGCTGGTTGGGCAGGTTTACCAGCCAAACATGCTTACTATTTTGTTGTACTTCCGGGTGATGAAGGTTCGAAAAATGGAGAACATAGTTCTGTTACTTTTAAAAAACCAGATTTGCAGTATGCCAAAGCAGGTTATTGGTCGCTGACAATTTATGATGAAAAAGGTTGGGTAGTTACAGATCCGTTTCATCTCAACAGCAATTTGGTAAAACTTAATAAAGATGGTTCCATTACATTAAACTTTAACGGGGGAGCTGATGCAATCAATAATATCAAAGTCCCTAAAAATTGGAACGGTTTATTTAGATGTTACTTACCAACATCAGTACCATCCATAATAGCATATAAAGAAGATTTTACAAAGAATCATAAGGTTTTGAGTGTAAAACATTAAACATTATTTTATGAATGCTAAACAGGGTATCTTAGGTATTTTATTTTGTTGTATTTCACTTTCGGTTTTTGGTCAAACTGATGAACCCGAGAAAACCTCTATAGAAGAAATGAGCAAAAAAAGACAAGATCCCGTAAGCGGTTTACGAAGTGTTTTTCTTCAGGAAGTTTTGCTGCCCGTTGCAGATGGCACAGCAAGTTCTTTTTCGATACAGCCTGTTTATCCTTTTAAACTAGGAAGCAATCTAAAATTGATTACATATACTATTATTCCTTTTCAATCTGTACCGCCACTTACTCCCGGCGGTACACATGAAGGGGGAATGGGAAATATATTGTTCAACGGCTATTTTTCGAGTATTCAAAAAAAAGGAAAATTCAGTTGGGGTGTTGGGCCTGCAATGCAGATACCAACGCGAACAAATGCAGCTTTAGGAAGTAATCAATTAAGTATTGGACCAACTGCTTTATTGTATTTAGCCGGAGATAAATTTTCAGGCGGAATTGTAGCTCAAAATTATTGGTCGCTAGGAGGAGATGAAGTAAACAAAGTAAACTCCGGAAGCATTCAATACATTGCTTACTATAATTTTTCTAAAGGATGGTTTATTGAAAGTAATGCTACTGTCGAAGTCAATTGGTTGGCATCAAATGAAAATAAATGGTTGGTTCCCATTGGGGGAGGCCCAGGAAAAACATTTCAAATAGGAACAAAAAGTAAACTTTTTTATTCTGCGGGTGCTCAAGCTTTCTATAATATAGTTCGACCTGACTTGATTGGAAATTGGCAGGCAATCCTTCAGTTTCAGGTCATTTTTTAATTCCACAAAAAATAAATTTCTTTAGATTATACTATTAATTTCTGATTTAATGGTATTGATCTTTAGTTCATCATTAAAGATTTTTAAAGCTTTTTGAGGTGTGTTTTTTCCTTTGTATTTTTCTTGTTCGACTTCCATAATCTTAAATTATTGTTAATATAAAGATAACTGGAATCTTTTTAGGCTAATGTTTACGGTATTCTGTGAGTGGTTTGTATTCTGTAGAGTTAACTGTACAGGATTTAAAAACCATCCATATTTATAGGTTATAGTAGGTTAAATTGTATAAAAAAGGCATAAAAAAAACGCTAAAACCGATGTTTTAACGTTTTTTTAAGAGTGACCTCGACTGGATTCAAACCAGTAACCTTCTGAGCCGTAATCAGATGCGCTATTCAGTTGCGCCACGAGGCCTTTTTTGTTATCAATTAGCTAATTTTTTGTAGCTTTGTTGATTGCTTATTGCGGGTGCAAAGATAGACATAAAAGTGACATATACAAGCGAAAAATAACAGAAAATTAAAAAAAAATGATGATTGAAAATTATATACGTGATATTCAGGGTTTTCCAAAAGAAGGAATTTTGTTTAAAGATATCACACCTTTGCTAATTACCCCTGAAGCCCGAACAAATTGCTTAAGAATTTTGGTAAACTCTTTAGAAAACCAAAAAATAGATAAGGTTGTCGGTGCAGAATCACGCGGTTTTTTCTTCGGAATGTTATTGGCTCAAGAATTAAACGCTGGATTTGTTCCAGTAAGGAAACCAAAAAAGCTTCCCTTTGATACAATTTCAGCTTCTTATGAGTTAGAATATGGAACTGATAGCTTAGAAATGCACATAGATGCCATTAAAAAAGGAGATCGTGTTTTGATTCATGATGATGTATTGGCTACTGGAGGAACTGCAAAAGCAGTTTGCGAATTGGTAGAGAAATTAGGAGGCGAAATTGTACAATGTAACTTCTTAATGGAACTGACTTTCCTTAACGGAAGAGAAAAAATAAAGGAATACCCTGTTTTTGCGGCACTAACCTATTAGACTAAACAAAAACAATTTTATGCTTTATGGCATAAAGCACTAGTCCGATTCGAGTTTTTATTTCCAGTTTGTCAAAAAGCGATTCTCTGTAACCGTCAATGGTTTTGGGGCTTAAACACATTTCTGATGCGATTTCTTTATATGTCATTTCAGTGCAGGCATGTTTAATAAAAACAATCTCTTTTTCTTTTAGACATATCTTTTTGTTATCGCTGTTCACTTTATTAATCAACATTCCAGAAACAAGTTCAGTAAAATAAAAACCCTTTTCGATGACGCATTCAATAGCTTCTTTAAAAATCTCAGGAGAAGTATCTTTCAGCAGATAACCTTTTGCTCCGTTTGTAATCATCTTAATGATGATTTCTTCGTCGTCATTTACAGACAAAGCAATTACTTTTATATCAGATCTGTTGTCTTTGAGCCATTGCATGGTACTTAATCCGTCAAGAACAGGCATATTGACATCCAATAAAATAAGATCGATTTCAGTAGAATTATTTTCTTCCAGATAATCTATAAAAACTTTTCCGTTTTCAAAACGTTCTATAACTTCATAATCGCCAAAACTTTTAATCAGCAGTTCAAGAGACTGAGAAAAAAGCAAATGATCGTCAACAATTATTATTTTTCTTTTAGAGTTAGTCTTCATGGCTTTGGGTTAAAGGATATTCGATGGTTACACTGGTTCCGGTGCTGTCTGAATTTAGAATTAATTCAGCGCCAATAAGTTTGGCTCTTAATTTCATATTATTTAATCCGATTCCTGAATTTGACTTTTCGAGGTCATATCCAATTCCGAAGTCTTTTAGTTTCAATATAAAAAGAGAATCAGTGGTTTCGATATGTACGTCAAACAAATCGCTTCTGGAATGTTTTAAACTGTTGTGAAGCGCTTCTTGGAAAATTCTATAAATAATGAGTTCGTGCTCTTTATTTATTGTTGGAACTATTCCAATTTGGTTAAAATTAAATTTAATCTTTTTGAGTTTTTTAATCCTTTCTAAATCTTGCTGAATAGCTTCTAGAAAGTTGTTTTGAAGAAGATTGTCTTTGTTTATAATTCTCGAAAGAATTCTTAGTTCATCTAAAGATTTTGCTAGAAGTGTTTTTAAATCTTTAAGTTCATTCATTTGAACATCCTTGCTGCTAATACAGATATTAAGCTGCATAATAGCAACAGAAATAATTTGTCCAATATTGTCATGCAGTTCCTTACTGATTTCAGATAAAGTCTGGTCTTTTATTTCAATCCTTGTTTTGACCAATTCGGACTGGAAATACAAATCGGCTTCCATTTTTTCTACTAAAAATTTATTTTTCTTTTTTAGAAAATAGAAGAAAATAACAAGCAAAATAACGATCAAGGTAAAGAAAACAATACCCAAGGAAATAACTAATAATTGTATTTCTTTTCGCTCCATATAAATCCAATTATAAAACAGCTATGCGCCAGAAAATTTAGAATAAACACGACCAAACTAAAAACAGAATCGTCTTGTTTGATTAGGAACCAATTGATAGCTAGCATAAAAGGTGTAAAAGGAACATGAAAAACGAGTATGCCGAGTATATACCAGAAAAACACAGATTTCTTAAAATTCAGTATTTTTTCCGAATTAAAAATTTCAACCAAATACAGGCAAGATAATATTAAAACTAATAATACACCAATTGCAAAACTATAGGTATAAGAACGGTTTATGTCTTCTTTGAAATATAAAATATTTAAAAAAAAGGAAACAATAAACAGAATTAAAAAAAGAACAGCCGAAATTCTGTGATCTTTTTTAGTAAGTAGGGCTCTTAAAAGTAAAATATAGGCAGAGAGGCTGGCAAACATGTAGAAATTATAAACGTGAAAATTCAGCAAACCCGTCCATTGGGTAAAATAATAGCCTACAATTTCGATAACAATAGAAAACCAGATTAAAAGTACTAAAAATTTAGCTTTATTGCTAGGAAGTTTTGGCAGTGCAAACAAACCAATCGTTCCTGACAATAAAGCCATATAAATGATATAAGATCTTAAAAATTCGAACATAGTTTTTTTAGTATATTAAACTTGGCGGTCTTCCTATGTTTCCATAATTCATTGGCTCTAGACTTTCTATGTCTGAAGAAGCTTCTCTCATTAAAGCAAAACTTTGAGTTTGTGCATTGTTTTCAGCTTTTTTGCCTGTAGGAACTAGAAATAAGGTAGTCAACCCTGCTTTTTCTCCGTGCTTTTCATCATCTGGATAAACTCCAAAATAAAAACGGATTCCGTCAACATTGTAACCGTCTTTTGCGCCATTGGTTTTTATGTAATGAATGTAATTTTCTAATTCTTCTAGAGAATACCAAATAGCATTAGCATCTTCTTTTTCTTCTTTCCCAGCTCTAAGAGAAGCTTTTTTAGTATTGTAATTTACATTTAATTGTCTGGCAAATTCTTTTGAAATTAATTGACTTGGTTTTGCGGGTGGATTTTTCATAGTTTTTATTGTTAATTGGTTTAAATGTTTAGTTAACAGGTTTTTGAGTTATTTACAGGGCAAAATTATTCGAAACAGAAAATTCTGACAAGGGGAAATATACCCTTTTTTGTTTAGGTAAAATTATTTAAAAAAATGAGTTAAAATACTGTTGTGTAGTGTTTTATGAAAAAGTAATTTTATATCGCCAGTTTTAAGATAAAACAGGCATTCAAAAATATAGGTTATTTAATACTTGTTTTTTGAGATTGTATCGCACTATGCGTTTTTAAGTTTAGTTAGATTGTTTTGCAATTAATATCTAAATTCACGATCCTTATATTGTTCAGTTTTATTATGAACGAATAATAATACTCTTATTTTACGCTAAGTTAATTATTTTGAAAAAATGGTGTCTTTTATTTCTTCAAGCATCAATTATCACCAAAAACAAACATAATGAGAACTATTAAAGCAGGAACAAAATCTCCCGAAGTTTATTACTTAAACGAGCTTTTGTCTAAGTTAAAATACAGTATAATAGTTTCCGATTATTTCGGAAAAGAAACAGACAAAGCAATCAAAGATTTTCAGTTAAAAAATAATCTTGTGGTTGATGGAGTAGTGGGACTTAAAACATGGTCGACACTTTTAGAAAAAAGCAAAAATGGTTTGTCGACAAATAATAAATTATTGTCTGAACAGGATTTAATTGATTTTTCGAATCAGTTTAAATTAGAACTTGCTGTTGTAAAAGCGGTAAACGAAGTCGAAAGCAACGGAAAAGGTTTTTTAATTGATGGACGTCCGAAGATCTTGTTTGAAGGTCATATTTTTTGGAATGAATTGAAGAAAAGAAATATCGATCCGAAGACTTTAGTTAATGCAAATACAAAGGATATTTTGTTTGAAAATTATACGAAGAAATATTACGTTGGTGGAACAGCTGAATATGTACGCTTAGAAAAGGCAAAAAAGCTCGGCTCAGACAAAAAAATAGCCGACGCAGCAAGTTGTTCGGCTTCTTGGGGACTTTTTCAAATTATGGGCTTTAATGCGGTTTCTATAGGGTATAGCAGTATTGATGAATTTGTAGACAAAATGAATCAGAACGAAGGCGAACATCTTAAAGCTTTCGGACGATTTTTGGAGAAAAACAATTTAATCGGATTACTGCGAAATAAAAACTGGGCATCGTTTGCTTTAAAATACAACGGACCAGCGTATAAAACCAATAAATATGATGAAAAGTTAATGAGAGCGTATCAGAAATATGCTTAAAAATTAAAAATTGATTAATTATTGTTAAGAATAAAACCTTTGCGAATCTTTGCGGTACAACTATATTCAAAGTATATCAACTTGAAACTTGAAACCTGAAACAAAAAAGATACAAAAAAACAAACCCGGCAAATCTTAGACTTGTCGGGTTTTTTATTCTAAAATTAGAAAGATTTTATCTTAAACTTGCTCCAAGCTCAGTTTCAAATGTCTGCTGTAATTTAGACATGATTTTGTCGATTTGAGCGTCAGTTAAAGTTTTCGTATTGTCTTGAATAGTAAAACTCAAAGCATACGATTTTTTTCCTTCAGGCAATTTATCGCCTTCATAGACATCAAATAAATTAACGTCTTTTAAAAGCGTTTTTTCTGTTTGTTTAGCCAAATTGAAAATGCTTTCATAAGTTGTTTTCTCATCAATCAATAAAGCCAAATCTCTGCGAACTTCTGGATATTTAGGGATTTCAGTATATTTAATTTTTCCTGTAATGATTTTTAAAACTAAATCCCAGTTGAAATCTGCATAATAAACATCTTGCTTAATACCAAAATGCTTCAAAATAGGCTTCTTGATAACGCCCATTTCAACCAAAATGTCATTATTATAAATAATTGCAGTTCCTTCAGAATAAATATCTGATTGAACAGGCGCGTTTGAAATTTTTTCAATTCCTAAACGAGATAAAATCGCTTTTACATATCCTTTCAACAAGAAGAAATCTGTTGTTTTCTGTGGGTTTGTCCAACTTTCTTTGTTTCTGTTTCCAGAAACTAATAAAGAAAGATGTTTGTGCTCTTCGTATCCGTTTAAATACTTATGATAAGTTTTCCCAAATTCGAATAATTTTAAATCCGAATTTTTTCTATTAATATTGTATGAAACCGCTTCTAAGCCAGAAAACAATAAAGACTGGCGAAGTGTTGCTAAATCACTGCTCAACGGGTTCAACATTGAAACATTATGTTCTTCTTTCAATGAAGTCGATAATTTCGCGTAAGCTGCAGTTGTTAACGAATTGGCCATCATTTCGTGAAATCCTTGAGAATTTAGCTGAGAAGCAATTACGTTTTGCACTTTGTAATCTTCTGTTCTTGGTGAATTTGCGACAGTAGCATTGAACTTCTTAGAGAAATTGATGTTGTTATAGCCGTAAACTCTAAGGATTTCTTCGATTACATCAATTTCACGCTGAACGTCTACACGATATGCAGGAATTGTTAAACCTAAACCTGTATCAGAAACGCTGTTTACTTTAATGTCTAAAGAAACCAAGATTTTTTTGATAGTATCTTTCGAAATTTCTTGTCCGATGATTTTAGATACGTGGCTAAAATTCAATAAAACAGAGAAATCTTCTACTTTTTTAGGATATACCTCTACAACATCAGAAGTGATTTTTCCACCGGCAACTTCTTGAATTAAAAGTGCTGCACGTTTTAGAGCATATTCTGTAATTGTTGGGTCAATTCCTCTTTCAAATCTGAAAGAAGCATCTGTACTTAATTGATGTCTTTTTGCTGTTTTACGAATGCTTACTGGATCAAAATAAGCACTTTCTAAGAAAATTGAGGTTGTTCCTTCAGAAACTCCAGATTTTTTACCTCCAAAAACTCCAGCAATGCAAAGCGGACCTTTCTCGTCGCAAATCATTAAATCTTCTTTGTGAAGTGTTCTTTCAACATCGTCAAGAGTAACAAATTTAGTTCCCTCTTCAACTGTTTTTACAATAATTTTTCCGTTGATTTTGGCAGCATCAAAAGCATGTAATGGCTGTCCTAATTCATGAAGCACATAATTAGTAACGTCAACAATATTGTTTTTTGGAGTTAATCCAATAGCTTTTAAACGGTCTTGCAACCAACTTGGAGATTCATGAACAGAAATTCCAGAAATAGTAACACCGCAATATCTTGGAGCTAAATGAGAATCTTCAACATTTACATCAATTTTAAGCGTACGCATGTCCACTCTAAAATTGCTTACAGAAGGCGTAATCAATTCTACGTTAACACCACGTTGCAGCATTCCCGCTCTCAAATCACGAGCAGTTCCAAAATGGCTCATTGCATCAGCACGGTTTGGAGTCAATCCGATTTCGAAAACCTCGTCGTTTGCAATTTGGAAAACTTCAGATGCAGGAGTTCCAGGAACCAGATCTTCAGCTAAGACCATAATTCCGTCATGGCTAGTTCCTAAACCTAATTCATCTTCAGCACAGATCATTCCGTGACTTTCCTGTCCGCGAATTTTTCCTTTTTTAATGGTGAATTCTACACCTTCTTTATCGTATAAAACGGTTCCAATTGTAGCAACTGGCACTTTTTGCCCTGCCGCCACATTTGCAGCACCGCATACAATTTGTACAGGAGCTTCTAAACCAATATTAACTGTAGTAACTTTCAATCTATCAGCATCAGGATGTTTTTCGCAAGTTAGAACGTGTCCAACAACAACGCCCGCTAAACCTCCTTTTATTGATTCGTATTTTTCGACAACTTCAACCTCTAAACCTAAATCTGTTAGTAATTCAGAAGTCTGTTCAGATGTCCAATCTGTTTTAATAAATTGTTTTAACCAGTTGTAAGATATTTTCATTGTAGTTCTTTAATTCTTTGTATGAGGTTACAAATATAAGGATTGCGCGTTGGAGTAGGAAAAAATTGAGCAGTTTTTTCTACTTGTTTTTAATTGACCGAAAAATGCTGCTTGCTAATTATTTAGCAATTTATAGATTAAAATTTTGCTAAATGATTATTATAAAAGTCTAAAAAAATTGAATGTGTAATTTTTGTGCTACACGTTGAATGAAAAGTGCTATTCTTTTTCTTTTTATGAAACTAAATTTGGAGTAAATCAAAAAAAGAATATTATGAGTACCGCAGTAAAAAGACCTGAATTTAAGGCAAAATACGATAACTATATTGGTGGAAAATTTGTAGCACCAATTACAGGAGAATACTTTGATGTAGTTTCTCCTATTGATGGAAAAGTATTTACAAAAGCAGCACATTCTGGAAAAGAAGATCTAGAATTGGCTGTAGATACTGCTTATGAAGCATTTAAGACTTGGGGAAAAACTTCTGTAACCGAAAGGAGTATTTTATTAAATAAGATTGCACAAAAAATTGAAGATAATTTAGAATATATCGCAGCAGTAGAAACAGTAGACAACGGAAAACCAATCCGCGAAACGATTGCTGCTGATATTCCGTTGGCAATTGACCATTTTAGATATTTTGCAGGTGTAATTCGTGCAGAAGAAAGTGCAATTTCAGAACTAGATTCGCAAACAGTTTCTATCGCTTTAAGTGAGCCTCTTGGGGTTGTGGCACAGATTATTCCCTGGAATTTCCCGATTTTAATGGCAGTCTGGAAAATTGCTCCAGCTCTTGCAGCAGGAAATACAATTGTCTTAAAACCAGCTGAAAGCACACCAATTTCTATTATGGTTTTAATGGAATTGATTGGAGATATTCTTCCTCCTGGAGTTCTAAATATTGTAAACGGATTTGGAGCCGAATTGGGACGTCCGTTAGTAACCAATAAAAAAGTATCAAAAGCTGCATTTACAGGTTCTACTACTACAGGGCGTTTAGTAATGCAGTATGCAACAGAAAATATTATTCCGGTAACATTAGAATTGGGGGGTAAATCTCCAAATATTTTCTTCCCTTCTGTAGCAGATCACGATGATGATTTCTTTGACAAAGCTGTAGAAGGTGCTGTATTATTTGCTTTAAATCAAGGGGAAATCTGTACTTGTCCTTCCAGATTATTAATTCACGAAGATATTTACGACAAGTTCATCAAAAAAGTAATTGAAAGAACTGAAGCCATTATAGCTGGAAATCCATTAGATAAATCAACTATGATTGGTGCTCAGACTTCGATTGTTCAGAAAGAAAAAATCATGTCTTATATCAAATTGGGTAAAGAAGAAGGGGCAGAATTGCTGACTGGAGGTGATGAAAATAAACTTGGAGGCGAGCTAGAAGGCGGTTATTACATTAAACCAACATTGTTTAAAGGGCATAACAAAATGAGAATTTTCCAAGAAGAGATTTTCGGGCCTGTTTTAGCCGTTACGACTTTCAAAACTACAGAAGAAGCTATCGAAATTGCAAATGATACCATGTATGGCTTAGGCGCAGGAGTTTGGACACGTGATGCGCATGAAATTTATCAAGTTCCGAGAGCGATCCAATCAGGTCGTGTTTGGATTAATCAATACCATTCTTATCCTGCGGGTGCTCCGTTTGGAGGTTACAAACAATCTGGAATTGGTCGTGAAAACCATAAAATGATGTTGAGCCAATATCGTCAAACCAAAAACATGCTGATTTCTTATGATAAAAAGAAATTAGGATTCTTCTAAAGAGAATATAAACTTGAGAGTAGAAAGCTAAATAAGTTTTCTATTCTCTAAAAACCATAGAATTATGCTTCCAAAAACAATGAAAGCTGCGGTCGTTAGAGAATTTGGTTCTCTTCTGAAAATTGAAGAAGTCGAAGTAAAACGCCCAGGCAGAAATGAAATTCTTGTAAAAGTAATTGCAAGCGGAGTGTGCCACACCGATTTACATGCTGTAGAAGGTGATTGGCCTGTTAAACCTAAAATGCCTTTAATTCCAGGACACGAAGCTGTTGGCTATGTTGCAGCAGTAGGGCCAGATGTAAAAAACGTAAAAGAAGGAGATGCTGTTGGTGTGCCTTGGCTGTATAGCGCTTGCGGAGGCTGCGATCATTGCATTACAGGCTGGGAAACTTTATGCGAAAGCCAGCAGAATGGAGGTTACAGTGTAGATGGCGGATTTGCAGAATTTGTTATTGCAGATGCCAGATATGTTGGAATTTTACCTTCTAATGTAAATTTTATAGAAATGGCTCCAATTTTATGCGCTGGCGTTACGGTTTACAAAGGATTGAAAGAAACTGAGGTGAAACCTGGCGAATGGGTAGCAATTTCTGGTATTGGAGGTTTAGGGCACGTTGCTGTGCAATATGCAAAAGCTATGGGAATGAACGTGGCTGCAATTGATATTGGAGACGATAAATTGGAACTGGCAAAAAAATTAGGCGCCGATTTGGTCGTCAATGCTAAGAATCAAAATCCTGGAGAATTCTTAAAGAAAGAAGTCGGTGGAATGCATGGGGCATTGGTTACCGCAGTTTCTCCAATTGCTTTCAAACAAGGGCTTGAAACATTGAGAAGAAAAGGTACAATGGCATTAAACGGACTTCCTCCAGGCAATTTTGATTTGTCTATTTTCGATACCGTTTTAAATAGAATCACCATTAGAGGTTCTATTGTTGGAACGAGAAAAGATATGAAAGAAGCGATTGAATTTGCCGTTGACGGTAAAGTCAAAGCTACTGTAACACCTACAAAATTGGAAGACATCAACAATGTTTTTGACAAGATGAAAAAAGGTGAAATAGAAGGTAGAGTTGTGCTTGACATAGCGCAATCATAAATAGTTGGTTTATGTTGAAGCAGTAAATTCTTAATTGAATTTGCTGCTTTTTTTAATTTTGAAAGTGATGATTAAACGAATTGATGCCACAGAAAAAGCAGTTGAACTGATTAAAGTTCTAAAAGAAAAGCACGGTGATTTGATGTTTTATCAAGCAGGCGGATGTTGCGAAGGCACACAACCACAATGTTTTGAAAAAGGCGGTTATTACCAGCGAACAGGCGATGTTTGTATCGGTACGATTGAAGATACAGAATTTTGGGTAGACAAAGATTTATTCGAATACTGGAAACATGCGCATTTTACTTTAACTGTAATTGATGCATTTGGAGTAGGAGGCTTTTCATTAGAAACGCCCTTAAAAAAGACATTTCAAATCGAATACAGAATTTTCACACCAGAAGAAGAGTTGGATTTAGAACCAGTAACCTTTTTTTAGGTTCAAAGAGGCAAAGTTACAAAGGGGCAAAGATTTTAAAACTTTGAACCTATGTACCTCTGAACCTTTGTGCCTAATTTATAAAAAGTAACTGATACTGTTTCGGTGTAATTCCTTCATGTTTTTTAAATAGTCTGATAAAGTAATTGGCGTCTTCAAAACCAGCCAAATAACAGACTTCATTAATTTGAAGTGTTGGATTTTTCAAAAGATTTTTGGCACATTTTATTTTCTCATTCAAAATGTACTCGATCGGACTCATTCCGAGTTCGCGTTTAAAGAAACGGTAGAAAGAAGTGGTGCTCATACAGGCTTTTTCGCTTAGTGATTTTAAGCTCATATTCTCTTTCAAATTCTGTTTGATATATTCTGTGACTTCTTTTATGGGATTATTGGCATCTAGAAATTTTCCTTCGTCTATAGATTTAACTGTTTGCGTCTGAATAATTCTAATCAATAATTCTTTTAAAGTCAAATCTGCAAAAATATCTTTGGCCACAGAAGTACTCATGCATTCTTTTATGAGTTTATTGATTGTTGCCGCCATTTCTACATTATTGTAAAAGAAGTAGTTTTGGTAGTTCAACTGCCAATACATATTTGTTCCTTCTTTCGGATATTGTTCATTTAAGAAGTTTAATATTTCAACAATTTTATCCTGATCAATCGCTAATGCCAAACATTGTGTAGGATTGTTTTTTGAAGCTTCAGGAAAATCAATTTTCATTTCTACATTTGAAGGTACAATAACTGTTTCTCCTGGAAGGTAAACAAATTCAGGATCATCAAAAAGATGCATGATTTTCTTGCCTCTCAGCATACTGGTCACCACCAAGTCATTAAATTTTAACGGTACTTTTTGAGTCGATTCGTAAGTCTCAAATAGATTTAATTCACAATGATTCAAATTGTAAATAGTTCTGTTTTCTACAAGAGTTTTTAATGATTTTTCTTGCGATAATTGGAGCGGATTGACTAAAAATCGTTGATTGTTCATTAAATTTAATTTTTGGTGAAGACTTTAAATTTAATGAAAATAAAAATATAAACGGCAGATTTAACGTTTTATTAAATCAGTTCTTCAACGTGTTTTTTGATGTTTTCAGAGATTTTTCTCGTTGGAAGATCATTTTCATCATTTCCAAACGGATCTTCAATTTCTTCTGCAATAAGCTCTAAACTTGCCAAAACATAAAAGATAAAAACGACAACAGGCGCAACTAAATATCCTAAACTAACGGAATATCCAAACGGAAGCGTCATGGTATAAAAGAAGATGAATTTCTTTATAAAAGCACTGTAAGAATAGGGAATAGGTGTGTTTTTGATACGCTCGCATGCGCCGCATATGTCTGTAAAAGCAACTAATTCGTCATTTAGAATTATTAATTGTTCTCCAGTTATCTTTCCAGAATCATACAAATCATTGATTTTATGATACATTATTCTTTTTAATTGGTTCGGTTTGTGTTTGTGATGATCAATTTCTAAGTCAACATCTTCAAAAAGTTGTTTACTCGTTTCTTCATCTTTTAAATGGATATTCAGGATATCAGCATACATTGGAATGTATTTTCTAAAAAACTTTCTGTCATTTTCGTCTTTTAAAATTGCCGAAAGCTTTATTGCCAGATTACGACTGTTATTTACAAGTCCGCCCCAAAGTTTACGGCCTTCCCACCATCTATCATAAGCGGTATTAGTTCTAAAAACAAGTAAAAGTGAAATAACGAATCCAAGCATTCCGTGCATCATTGGAATGTTGTGGATATAATCGTTTTTGGTTACTTTAAAATATTGAAGCTCAAGATAACATACAATGGTAGCATATATTCCAATTGCGATCATAATCGTAAACAGTTTTCGAACGGTATCCGATTTATGAAAATGAAAAATAAAGGTGAACCAGTCTTTGGTGTTGTATGTGATCATTGAAGCTTGTTTTGAAACAAATTTAAATTAAAAAAATATTCTGCTGGGTGTAAAATAAAAAAATATTCGACGCCGAGAGATATAGATCTTTTGAGATTCTACAAACAGATTTTTTTCTTAAAAAACTATATATCCTTTACTTACATTAAAAAAAAATCTGCTAAATCTGCGGGAGAAAAATAGCTCGCAGATTTAGCAGATTCGACAGATAATATTTGATTTTTAAAAGGAAAATTAAAAATTAATATTTCCCGCTAATTCTTTTAAGGCAATTTCAGATAGTTTTGCTTCGTATTGCGCATTGCTATAGCGTACTTTTGCGTTTACATAATTTAGCTGAGCAGTTCTAAAATCGAGTGTTGTAATGGTTCCGATTTTAAATTTATCTAATGTAATTTCTAAATTCTGTCTTGCAATAGTTTCATTGTTTTCTTCTAAATCAATTAATTCTAGATTGGTTAAATACGTTTGAAAAGCGGTGCTTAACTGTGTATTTAAAACAGTGTTTTGCTGTTCTATAGCAATCTGAGAATTTTCGATCTGTAATTTGGCTACTTTTTCATTACGATGCTGATTGAAACCATCAAATATGTTCATTGAGGCATTAAAACCATAGTTTAAACCTCTATTCGAAGTTTCGCTTGTAAAACCTAAACTAGATTGGCTTTCAGAAAAATTATATCCAGAAGTTAATCTTAAAATAGGGTAACGGTCTGCTTTTACCTGTTTCAGTTGTAATTCGGCAATGCGTTTATTGATGATTTGCGCTTCTAAACCAGGATTTTGTTTTTGAGCTAAATCCATTAAATCAGCTAAAACTAATTTATTATCAACCTTTACTTCGTCCGTAACTTTGAAGTCAATTTTTGGGTCGCGTGCTAAATGTTGATTCAATAAAATTTTACCATTTGCATACGCTTCTTTTTGTCTCAATAAAGCCACTTGATCTGAATTCAAATCGACTTGTGCGTTTAAAACCTCCAATTTTGATGCTTTTCCAATGCTGAAACGATTTTTCGCTAAAGTTAAACGTTGGTTCGAAATTACAATTGTAGTGTCTAGTGCCGCTAATTGCTGCTGCATTTGTACTAGATCGTAATAAGCAGAATTTACTTGAGCAATTTTGACTAAAATAGTTCTTTTAAGTTCTGCGTCACCCAATTTCTGAAGTTCTTTCAGCTGATCCAGTTTTGCGAACATTTTCATTCCGTCAAAGACAGTCCACCCTAAACTTACGCCATAAGTTAAACTGTTGTTTTTTGCATTGTCTAATGAAGTCGATGTTCCATCCTGTCTTACTTGTGTAGAATTTGTAATGCTGTTGTTGTCGGTAACATTTGCCGTTGCTGTAGGCAGCATTCCCGCATTTCCAATTGTAACGTTTGTTTCGTTTATTTTGGAATTATTTTTAGCAATTTTAATTTCAAAATTATTCTCCAGAGCTATAGTCATAGCCTGTTCAATAGTAAGAACTTCCTGTGCCTTTGACTGGAAAGTGCAAAGGAAAAGAATAAGTGCTGTACAGTATATTTTTTTGATATTCATATTCGTTTTCTTTAACCAAAAATCGATTTTCGGTTTCTATTTAATGCTGTCTCTTTCGTATTCGTCAATATGGTCAAACTCAGGATAATGTTTTCTTGCTTTAGACCACATAAAATAAATGGCAGGAATTACAAAAAGCGTTAAAGCCAATGAAAAGATAGTTCCACCCACAATTACAACTCCCATACCAATTCTACTCGTAGATGCAGCTCCAAGTGACATCGCAATAGGAAGCGCTCCTAATGCAATGGCTAAGCTCGTCATTAAAATTGGACGTAAACGTGCTTCTGAAGCTTCTAAAATAGCTTCCATTTTCGGTTTGCCTTGTTCTCGTAATTGATTGGCAAATTCTACAATCAAAATACCGTTTTTAGTTACCAGACCAATTAGCATTACTGTACCAATTTGGCTGAAAATATTCCATGTTTGATTGAATAGCCACAATGAGAATAAAGCTCCAGCAACCGCCATTGGAACCGTTAAAATGATGATAAACGGATCAATAAAACTTTCAAACTGTGCAGCAAGAATTAAAAAGATTAATAATAAAGCCAATCCGAATGCGAAAGAAGTATTAGAACTACTCTCTACGAAATCTCGTGATTCACCAGCTAAATCTGTTGTAAAACTTTCATCTAAAACTTTTGCTTTAATTCTATCCATTTCCTGAATACCATCGCTGATACTTTTTCCTGGAGCTAAACCAGCAGAAACTGTTGCCGACATATAACGGTTGTTGTGGAATAATTGAGGAGGATTACTTTGCTCGTAAACTTTCACAACATTATCCATCTGAATCAATTCGCCTTTTCTGTTCTTTACAAACATAGAAGTCAAATCCAGAGGTTTAGATCTGTCTTTTTGGTCAAACTGTCCAATTACTTGATATTGCTTCCCATTTTTAATGAAATATCCAAAACGTTGTCCGCTTAAAGAAAGCTGTAAAGTTTGCGCAATATCTAAAATAGAAATTCCTAAACTTTCTGCTTTTTCACGGTCAATTGTAACATTGATTTCAGGTTTATTGAATTTCAAGTTTACATCTGTCGTAGAAAAAACATCACTTTTATTTACTTCATTCATAAAAACAGGAATTTTTTCTCTCAACTTATCAAAGTTTGGGGCCTGAATAATGTATTGTATAGGTAAACCTCCACGTCTGTTAACGGCAATTGTAGGTTGTTGAATTACAGCGGTTTTAGCGTCTGGATAGTTTTTTGTCCATTTTGTTAATTTATCAGCGATTTCTTTTTGAGAGACAGTTCTTTCATCCGGCTCTTTTAACGAAAGCCTTATAAAACCTGTATTGGTTGCCGAAGCTCCAAAACCAGGCGCTGTAATTACCAAACTTACTTTTTTCTCAGGAATTGAATCATCAACTAATTTTGAAATTTCTTGCATAAAACGGTCTGTATATTCGTATGAAGATCCTTCGGGAGTGGTCATACGCATTGTTACAGAACTTCTATCGTCATAAGGAGCTGTTTCTTTTGGAAGAATATTGAAAAACAAATAAATCAATCCGAAACAAGCAATAAGAATAGGGAAGCTGATCCATTTTCTTTCCATAAATTTTGAAAGTGCTTCAGCATAACTGCTGTTCATTTTTTCAAAAAATGGCTCTGTTTTAATATAGAATTTTGATTTTTTCTGTTCTCCGCCTTTCATTAAATAAGCGTTCAGCATTGGGGTTAAAGTCAACGAAACGAATGCTGAGATTAATACCGCGGCACCAATTACAACTCCAAATTCCCTAAATAATCGTCCAACGAAACCTTCAAGGAAGATTACTGGTAAAAATACCGCTGCCAATGTTACCGAAATCGAAATTACGGCATAAAATATCTCGTTAGAACCTTTAATAGCGGCTTCAATTGGCGACATTCCTTCTTCTACTTTTTTGAAGATATTTTCGGTTACAACAATACCATCATCTACTACAAGTCCTGTTGCCAGTACGATTGCTAATAAAGTTAATACGTTGATCGAGAATCCAAATAACCACATAATAAAGAATGTAGCAATTAAGGAAACAGGAATATCAATTAATGGTCTAAAAGCAATCGCCCAGTCTCTAAAGAATAAATAGATAATAATG
Source organism: Flavobacterium sp. UW10123 (assembly GCF_040538975.1). NCBI lineage: Bacteria > Pseudomonadati > Bacteroidota > Flavobacteriia > Flavobacteriales > Flavobacteriaceae > Flavobacterium > Flavobacterium sp. UW10123. The sequence goes on along the minus strand of NZ_JBEWQE010000003.1, from coordinate 140,400 downwards.
ATTACCAGTATTACCGAAATTCCTAATGTTTCAGCAACCTCTAATACCGATTTCTTTACGAAAATCGTATTGTCGAGCGCAATATTTAATTTAATATCTTTTGGAAGATCCTTTTTTAAAGCTTCATATTTTTTATAAAACTCTTTCGAAATATCCAGATAATTTGCTCCAGGCATTGGCACAATAGCCAAACCAATCATTGGTAACCCAGACTGACTTAATTTTGTTTCAATATTTTCTGGACCTAGTTCAGCGCCTCCGACATCACTCAAACGAACAATCTTATCTCCGTCTGTTCGAATGATAATGTTGTTGAACTCTTCTGCCTTAGAAAGGTTTCCGATAGTTTTTACAGTAAGTTCAGTATTGTTGCCTGTTAATTTTCCTGATGGAAGCTCAACATTTTGTGCATTTAACGCAGTACGAACATCAGAAACTGTACAGCCGTACGCCGTAAGTTTTACAGGATCTATCCATAAACGCATTGCGTAACGTTTCTGTCCCCAAATCTGCACGCCACTAACACCCGGAATAGTTTCTAGACGTTGAGAAATAACATTTTCTGCGTAATCGCTTAATTCTAAAGAGTTCCTAGTATCACTCTGAACAGTCATCGAAATAATAGCATCACTATCAGCATCTGCTTTTGATACCACTGGCGGTGCATCGATATCTTGAGGAAGATTTCTAATCGCTTGCGAAACTTTGTCACGAACGTCGTTTGCAGCTTCTTCAAGATCTTTATCCAGATTAAATTCTATGGTAATGTTGCTGCTTCCTTGATTACTAGATGATGTAATATTTCTAATTCCGTCAATTGCATTTACAGCTTTTTCAAGAGGTTCGGTGATTTGCGATTCAATAATATCAGCATTGGCACCAGTATAGTTGGTACGAATAGATACCTGTGCAGGGTCAATAGAAGGGAACTCCCTAACGCCTAAAAATGTATAACCAATAAAACCGAATAATATAATTAATAGATTCAGTACTATGGTTAAAACAGGTCTTCTAATACTTGTGGTTGATAAACTCATGTGTGATTTTAGATTTTAGATTGTCGATTTTAGATTTCAGATTTATTGCTAAATCTTGACTACTATCTTTAAATCTATATTCAAGTCTTTCGACTTTTAACTTTTGGCTTTAGAACTATTTTATTTTAACTTTAATAGGAGCTTCATCTTTTAAAGACATAACACCGCTTGTAATTAAAGTGTCTCCAGGTTTTAATCCTGCTAAAATTAAAATTGAAGAGTCTGTTCTTGTTGTTGCATCAACCATTACTTCTTTAGCTTGGCCATTATTTGCAACATATACTTTTTTACCATCTTGAATTGGTACAATAGCTTGAGAAGGAACAACTATAGCATCTTTAATAATATTTAAAGGCAATTTGATGTCTGCAAATGTTCCCGGGAAAAGTTTACCATCAATATTATCTGCAAGAGCACGAATCTGAAGTGTACGAGTTGCAACAGCAACTTCTGGTTCAATTGCATAAATTTTTGCATTATATGTTTTGTCTGATCCGGAAACTTTAAAATCGATTACAGATCCCGATTTTACCTCAGAAGCATATTTTTCTGGAATCGAAAAAGTGATTTTTAATTTACTTGTATTGACCAATTTTGCTACTAAAACAGTTGGTGTGATATAAGTTCCAGGAGAAATATTACGTAAACCAATTTTTCCTGAAAAAGGCGCTCTAACAGAAGTTTTTGAAATTTGCGCTCTAATTAATTGACTTTGAGCCTGAGCAGAAGCAAGGTCGGCTTTTGCTACATCTGCTTCTTCTTGGCTGATTGCTTCTTTCTGTAACAATAATTTAGCTCTTCTTGCATTCTCAGCAGCCAAATCTTCTCTGGTTACAGCTTGTCTTAATTGAGCTTTTAGTTCAATGTCATTTACTTTAAGAAGTACTTGTCCTTTTGTTACATTACTACCTTCATTAAAAAATATTCCTTCAACAATTCCAGAAACCTCACTATGAATTTCGACTTGTTCATTAGCTTCGATAGATCCAGATAATGCCAAATTATTGTCAAAAGTGGCCGTTTTTATTACAAGTCCGTTAACAGTTGTTGGAGATTTTTTGTCATTAAATTTTTTAGAGTCCTCGTTTTTACCCTTGTTAGAAATAATTCTGTAGGTAATAAAGCCTCCAATTGTAATAATTAAAAGGGTGTAAATGAGATGTTTTACTTTCATAAAATTGAGGTGAATATAGATTTTTGGTTTGTGTTTTTAGTATGCTTACAAATTTAACTTTTTGCTATGAAATCGGAAGCTGTTAGCTTTTATTTAACATTTGTATGTACAAAGGTTTGCATTTAGACTGTTGGCGGGCAAAAAGGTTTAATTAAAGATTAAATTTTTTGAAGAAAATAAATGAACTTCATCAAAAGTATGTTTTGTAAAATTCTACAAACGCAGGCTGTCTCTGCTTTGAAAGAAAATTTTATGCAATTTGTCTGATTTTTTTTGCACTTTATCGATTTTATTTGTAACATTGATATGTTAAACAAAATGAAAATTTTTTACACAAAAGCTAACGGTTGCGTTTGATTTTTGTGTTAAAATACGTATGTGGAAATTGTTTTTTTTGGTTTTTGATTATATATAATGAATAATTATATTAACAAGTGTTTATTGTTTGTTGTTAAATAATATAAAAAAAAATGATTTATGAAGAAAAAAATACTTCTAAGCTTATGGTTTACATTTTTGCTTCTTTCAATTGGTTATCTGTTTTGGCAGAATGAATTCCAGTACAGTCTTCCAACACCAATTCCTAAAAATTATCATGCGATTGCAATGGGTTCAAAAATAGAACTCGGTCCTTGCTGTGCATTTGATAATAAACCCATTTTTATACATTTTTTTAATCCCGAATGCCCTTGTTCGCGGTTTAATGTCCCACATGTTAGCGATTTAATCAAAAAGTACGGTGACAAAGTCAATTTTAAAATCGTAGTCTTAAACAAACAGAAAAGTTTTACTATTGACGAAATCCAGGAAAAGTTTCATGCTGAAATTCCTGTTTATTTTGATGAATCAATCGCTAAGAAATGTGGTGTTATCTCAACACCTCAGGCGGTTTTACTAGATCAATCGCATAATTTGTATTATCGAGGCAATTACAATAAAACAAGATATTGTACAGATGCCGCAAGCAATTATGCCCAAATGGCGATCGATTCTCTTCTTAGCAGAAAAGATAATCCGTCTTTTAATGCTTTAGCTCTTAGAGCTTACGGATGTTCATTACCAAAATGTACTAAATAACTATTTCCAAAACCCAAAAACTAAAACCTATGAGAACAAAAGCTAGCTTAAACGAACAAGATTATCTGCACAGTTTTATGTCTACTATGACACAAAAATCAGATACAATTATTAATTATGTACTTGCAGTATATTTCCTTTTGGGGATCGGACTGTCTTTTAAATATGATACTTTCGAAATTGGTGTAGGCGTCGGAACGTTAAATCTTTTGTTGTATTACTCGGCGAAATTTTTCATGAAAAACTCCAAATTTTATCAGTATGTCCTGTCGGTTGTTCTGGCTATTTTTATGGCACAGTATATTTATCAGATGCATGGTATGTTCGAAATGCACTTTACAGTATTTATTGCCAGTACAATTTTGATCATTTATCAGAACTGGAAACTTCAAATTCCACTTACTTTATTGGTTGTGCTTCATCACGCAGGATTGGCTTATCTGCAAAATTATATTTACAATGATGCTAACGGACTTCAGGTTTATTTTTCGCAAGTAAATTTTGATTTAGAAACCTTAATTATTCATACCGTTTTGGCTGCCGTAGTATTTTTCATGAACGGTTATTGGGCGTATTATTTTAAAGAGCATAGTGAAAATCATATCTCAAAAATTTCAGATGAATATGAATTAGAAAACATGAAATTGGCTTCTGCAAAATATAGCTCAATGTCGGCTACAAAAGATTACAATGATTTTATTCATAGAACAACTTTAGACTTGAAACTTCCTGTAAATTCAGTTTTAAAGCTTATTGATGTTTCAAAAGGACATACAGACAACGATAAACTGCTTAGTTACCTTGAAATGATGAGAGAAAGTGCCAAAAAAATTGATGATTTAGTTAATGATATTCATGTAAAGTCGACAACAAATAGGAACTAGCTTTTAAAACTAGAATTAAAACCCAAATCCAAAAAACAATATTAATATTTTTTAAACCAGTTGTATGTTTAAGCATGATTTACCAACTGCAGTACCTACGCTGCATAATCTTAAGAAAATAATTGAAGATTTTTTGAATGAAAGCATAACATTAGATTCGATTGAAAAAATGGGGATTCAATCTGATTTTGAAATAGAGGTAAAAGAAATTTTTAAAAATTACCGAACGAGTTCACATGTTTACGATCTTGATTTTCAATATAAAAAGCTAATTCAGATTATGAATGATATTCGACAGCTTAATCTTGCTGTTAATAATGAAATTCCAGAATGGCTTGAAAATGAATTAGAAACAGTTTTTCGTAAAATCAGAAACATTCTGCTTGTCTTGGAAATCGAGTCAAATTAAGGTTTAAGGATTCATTTTATACGAATTGAATTATAAATTAATTTAAATGTAAAAGTTATGGATACCAGATTACACCGTCCAACACCTTCGGATAGAGAAGTGGACTGGAATAAGAATAAAGTACTGCTAAGTAAAACTGATAAAAAAGGAACCATTTTATATGCCAACGAAGACTTTATAGATGTTTCTGGTTATGATGAATTTGAGCTTGTCGGCCAGCCTCACAATATAGTTCGCCATCCGGATATGCCTAAGGTTATTTTTAAATTTTTATGGGACAGTATTAAATCAAGTGAAAATATTCATGTTATTATAAAAAACATGGCTAAAACTGGACGTTACTACTGGGTTGTAACCGATTTTAAAATAGTCGCAGATACAGATGGTGAAATTGTAGGTTTCTTTGGCACGAGAAAGTCTGTTCCGAATGAGATTATTGTAAAATTTATTGAGCCTTTGTACAAGAAACTTTTGCAGATTGAAGAAACCAGCGGTATGCACGCTTCTGAAGAATATTTGGTTGGTTTTCTAGAAGAAAGAAAGAAAACGTACATGGAATATATCGATCATCTGATTGCAACGGGTAAAGACGATAAAAACAAAATTAGCAAAGGTTTATTCGGTGGCCTTTTTGAAAAAAAGAATGATGTGAAAAAGAAATAATTAACGATATACTTCATTGTGTCCGGCAAAATATTCATCCCCTTTAAATTTGTCCCCCAACAAAACTAAATCACCTGAATGATAAATAGGACGCAATGGAGTTTTTTTTAAGTTTCTAAGATGCTAAGCTACTAAGTTGCTAAGTTTTTAAAGCTCAAAGATTTTAAACTTAAAATCTTTGAGCTTTTTTAGTATTGGGCATAAGACACTAAGATATAAACCTTAGTATCTTAGCAACTTAGAAGCTTAGAATCTTAGTTAACTAATATAATTCCAGATATTCTTTTTCTTAGTCAGCTCTATGAAGATGTTTCTTAAAATGGCATGTTCTGGTTTTTGAAGAGCTGAATCTTCTTTTAAGATTTTCATGGCGTAATTTCTTGCTAGAGATAAAATCTCTCTATCTTTTACGATATCTGCAATCTGCAGGTTCAAAACACCGCTTTGCTGAGTTCCCATTAAATCGCCTGGACCGCGGAGCTTCAAATCTACTTCGGCAATTTCGAAACCATCGTTGGTTTGTACCATAGTTTCCATTCTGGTTTTGCTGTCGGAGCTTAATTTATGTCCCGTCATTAAGATGCAATAACTTTGTTCGGCGCCACGACCTACACGTCCACGAAGCTGATGCAATTGCGAAAGTCCAAATCTTTCGGCACTTTCTATAATCATTACGCTGGCGTTTGGTACGTTTACACCAACTTCAATTACAGTTGTGGCAACCATAATATTGGTTTTTCCTTCAGAGAAACGCTTCATTTCAGAATCTTTATCAGCTGGTTTCATTTTTCCGTGAAGAATTGAAATTGAATATTGAGGCAACGGAAAATCACGAGAAATACTTTCGTAACCATCCATCAAATCCTTATAATCCATTTTTTCAGATTCCTGAATCAGCGGATAAACTATGTAAATCTGTCTACCTTTTGCAATTTCGTCACGAAGAAATTTCCATACTTTCAAACGATTTGTATCATAACGATGTACAGTCTGAATTGGTTTTCTTCCTGGCGGTAATTCATCAATCACTGAAATATCCAAATCTCCATATAAACTCATTGCCAAAGTTCTCGGGATAGGAGTGGCGGTCATCACTAAAACGTGTGGCGGAATATCATTTTTCTTCCACAATTTAGATCTTTGCTCCACACCAAAACGATGTTGTTCATCAATTACCGCCAAACCTAAATTCTGAAACTGCACTTTATCTTCCAGCAAAGCATGAGTTCCAATTAAAATTTTAAGTTCTCCGCTTTCTAGTTCTTCATGAATAATTTTTCTTTCAGAAGTTTTGGTAGAACCTGTTAATATTCGAATATTGATATTTAATGTTTTAGCAAATTCAGATAAACCTAAAAAATGCTGATTGGCCAAGATTTCCGTCGGCGCCATCAAACAAGCTTGGAAGCCATTGTCGATTGCCAAAAGCATGCTCATAAAAGCCACAATCGTTTTTCCAGAACCCACATCACCTTGAAGCAAACGGTTCATTTGCGCATTGCTTCCCATATCGGTTCTGATTTCTTTAATTACTCTTTTTTGAGCATTCGTTAAATCAAAAGGAAGGTGATTTTTATAAAATTCATTAAAAAGTTCGCCAACTTTATCAAATGGATGTCCTTTTATTTTATGTTTTCGAATGAGATTTTTAGTAATTAATTGTAGCTGAATAAAGAACAATTCTTCAAATTTCAAACGGAATTGCGCTTTCGCTAAAATTTCGGCACTTTTCGGAAAATGAATATTAAATAAGGCTGCACGTTTGGGAATCAACTTTAATTCTTCAATTAAAAATGGCGGAAAAGTTTCAGTAAACAACGCTTGTGTTTCCAAAAAAAGCTGTTCCATTAATTTATTAATCGTTCGATTTGAAATGCCTTTATTAGCCAAAGCTTCTGTTGAAGGATAAACAGGTTGCATAGCTGAACGCAAACTTCTTTCGTGTTCGCTTAATAATTCGATTTCCGGATGCGCCATACTGAATTGGCTTCCATAAAGAGAACATTTTCCAAAAATGACTAAAGGTTCATTGATTTTTAAACTTTCACGGATCCATTTATGGCCTTGAAACCAATTTAAATCAATTTGTCCCGTGTCATCAACAAAAGAAGCCACAAGACGCTTTTTGTTTTTAGCAAATTCAACGGTTTTAATGTTAATTATTTTGCCTATAATCTGAACTTCAGAACCCGTATTCTGCAATTCGTTAATCTTATAATAACGCGTCCTGTCAATATATCGATTTGGAAAAAGATTGACTAAATCTCCATATTTATGAATGCCCAATTCCTTGCGAAGTAGTTGTCCACGGCTCGGACCAACACCTTTTAAGTATTCAATTGGAGTTTCAAAAAGATTATTAGACATTCGAAGATTAGATTTTGTAGAAGCAAGAATATAGAAGAAAGAGAAAAACATTGTCTTTTTTCTTTCTTCTATATTCTTTTCTCTTTGAAAAGCGAAGATAGATTTTAATTAGGAATTTTGAAAATGAATTATCGTTTTCAAGTGTTTGAATATTAATTTATCGTTAAGTTGTAAAGTTTAGACGCAACCATTTTAAGGAAGTAAAATCTTAATAATAATTAACCATCAAAAACTATAAAAATGAAGAAAATTGGACTTTTAATTGTATTGTTTATTTCGCTTGTTTCTTGCTCTAATGACGACAATGACAATAAACCAACCGAAAGTTATCACGGAAAGTGGATACTTACAGCAATGGGTAACAGTAATCCCGCAGTAAATTCGATTGATATTTTAGAATGGGAGGAATCGTATACTTTTAATTCTAACAATACATTCTCTAAAACAAGAAAGAAAGATGGTAAAATTACAACCATTTCAGGAACTTATTCTGTAGTAAAAACGACAGATCAAACTCAGTTTGAACTAAATTATACTGCAGAGAGTGATATAGTAGCATCTTGTACTTCCAAGTCAAAAGAAAATTTATATATCATTAATAGTTTCGGAAATTTGTATGGAACGTGGAGCATATGCGATGGTCCAAGACTAGTATATGAGAAAAAGAAATAATTGCTTACTAATTCAGATTATTTTAAGGCTCCGTTTCTAACGGAGTTTTTTATTTTACCGTCAGTATTATTTTATTAAATAAAGATAATTGTTAGATTTGTTTTACTGTTTAATATAAGCCTCGTTATGATTAAAGAAGAAAAAGTTCCTTTTGAAACAATGGTATTTTCTGGAATTACTTTTAAAGTAATTAACCGACATGAAGCGCATAATATCATTGGAGATCTTACAGATTTCAACAATCAGAAAATCTATAATGTTTTTGAAGACACTTGGCGTTTTCCTGATTACGAAGAAAATCCGATATTTCTGTTAGCAGAAAATGATGTCGAAATGGATTTGTTCGAGATGGATTTCAGTACCGAAGAACATCCTGATATTTTTATTTTAGGTTTTATTTTTAAAGGAAATCTAACGGTGACAAAACTTATCAGTTCTTATGATACCGATAATTCTCCCGCATTAATCGTTTTAGGAAAAACTACGACTGTTAATATTAATCTGTTCGGAAGTGTTCATTATTTAGGCGGTGGTCTGCAATGCGACACACTTGCTGGAGAATACAATCACGGTGAACTTTTTGTAAAAGAAGATCTTACCGCGTGGTTGATTTTCAGTGACGATATGCTGTTTCATTTTGAGCGCTTTACAGATGTTCAGGCAATTATCAGTGCCAATAGACCCGATATTTTGATTTGCAGTAATGTACAAGATACTGACGGATCTATTATTACTGTTGAAAATTATCTACCTTCAACGCATAAACTATCCGATATTGTAGAAGATTCTTTTTTAGAAAATTCAGAATATAACGAAGAAATATTAGGCAATAACTATCTGGAAATATTCAAAGAAGGACTTTCAATCTTAGATTACGATAAAAAAGATAGATATATGTATGCTGATTTCCGAAATCAGTTTATTAATATGGTCGAAGTTTTGTCTGAAACCGAAGAACAGAAAGAAAACGGAAAAATCGTTAGACATATTTCAGGAACAACTTATTTGTTTATCCCTTTTGATTATGAAGGGAAAAAATACAGTCAGATTTCAGAAGAAATTTCGAATGGGTTTAATATCAGAATGCGTGCTTTATGGTGCCATGAAGATCAAGAAATTATGATTATTCTGGAATATCTTAATGAAGAGGGAGATCCAAAATATCAGTGGATGAATGATGAAAATGCTCCAGGAATTGAATTTTTCTGCGTAAAAAATGCTGTAATGAAAACTTTTGAAATATTAACAGCAGAAGTTGTTGACGGTGATGAAGAAGAAAATGAAACAGAGTATTCAGATTATGGTAATAGATTTTCATTAGAAGAATATGCTTCTCAATTTTACGATTATATATTACCTGAAGATTTAGTAAAACTGTATGAATTTGAGCAGGAGCATGGAGTAGAAACTTATTCGGAATGTTTTGGACTAACTATAACAGAAGAGAAAACAGGAATAAAAACATGGTCTGAAGAGGAAGAATTTTATAATAGTTTTATCGAATTTGCTGGCGCAAATGGTTCAGGAAGCTCTTACGCATACTGGATTATCGATAAAGATTTGAACAATTGCCCAATTGTTGTTTTCGGAGACGAAGGCGGAGTTCACGTTGTAGCAGAAAATACTCAAAAATTAATTCAGCTTTTGACTTTGGACACCGAAATTTCTGTTGATTTTGATAAAGCTTATTTTTATCAAGACGAAGAATATTATGAAGAAAGCGAAAATAAGGAAGAATTTTGTGAATGGGTAAAAGAAGAATTTAGTCTCAATGCAATAGAAACCAACGAAGAAGCCGATGAAATTGTAGAAGAGGCGCAAAGAAAATATAAACAAAAGTTTAACGACTTTTTAGTAAAGTTTGGTATTGAAATCAGTGAAGAAGATGAATAGTGTTTTTTATCTTTGAAAAAAAATCAGAAAAAATGAAAACACATTTAGCGCTTTTACGCGGAATCAATGTTTCTGGGCATAATATGATGAAAATGGAAGCTTTGAAAGCAATGCTGGAGAATCTTGGTTTTCAAAATGTAAGAACGTATCTGCAATCTGGGAATGTTTTTGTGGATAGTGAAGAAGATGCTTCGAAAGTAGGTTTTATGATCAAACAGGAAATCTTTAGAGTTTTTGGCCACGAAGTTCCTGTCGTGATGATTACCAAAGAAAATTTGGAATCGTGTTTTGCTAATAATTCATTTTTGAAAGAAAAAGACATTGATATGAAAAAGCTATACGTTGCTTTTGTTTCAATGAATTTGAAAAAAGAGAACATAAACGATTTGAAAATAAGCCAATTCAAACCGGACGAAGCGAGCATTGACGAAAATAGAATTTTCATTAAATATGCGGTAGGTGCTGGAAAAACTCGTTTTGACCAAAAATATATCGAGAAAAAATTGAATGTAACAGCAACAATTCGAAACTGGAATACCGTTACGAACTTGCTAAAAATGTATGAAGAATAATGAAAAAGTTTTTCTTATTAGTTTTTGTTCTAACAATGACTTTAAATACTGCTTTTTTTGCTCAGAGCACAAAAACAGCTCCCGAAGATTTCAATACTTTTTTTAGTAAATTCAATGCTGATTCGAAATTTCAAGTGAGCAGAGTGATTTTTCCTCTAAAGTACAGGGCAAATAATGACGATCTTGAATTGGTAGATTATACGCAGACAAAAGAGAACTATAAAGTGCTTACTTTGAATAGAAAAGCAGACGAAAAATATTTAAAAAGAACTTTATCAATAAAGAAAAGCAAAGTCACTCTTGAAGAACGCGGGTTAGATAATGGAATTTATATAGATTATATCTTCGAGTTAAAAGACGGTAAGTGGTTCCTAAAAACTTGGGTTGATCAATCAACTTAATCTTAATCTCGAATCCATTTTTTGCATAGCTGGAAAAGACATTTTCTGTTCTTTTTCGGCTTTTTTGTTTTGAAGACACAATCCCTATGATTTTCTGATTTAAAACTGGAAACACCTATCAATTCGTTTTTAAAACAGTTTTCTTGATATAAATAGTATCTGCATTATGAAAAGCTCCTTTTTTCATTCCACCGCCGAAAGGTTGCATGTATTGAATTTTTTGTAAGTCGTAACCGTCTTTTTTTACAGGTTCGTTGACCATTAAAGTCGGCGCTTCAAAACCAAAAAAAGTAAATTGGCGGTATCTTTTTTCTTTTAATAAAAAATAACCGTTCGACTGGCTTAAAACTTCTCCAACTTGACAATTATCAATTGGTTTTTTGGTTTCTGAATCGTAAATATATCCTGCAATTTCTGGTCTTTTGCATCTGCTGACCAAACAACTTTGAAAGGACAATGAGATAAACAAGAGAAAGATGATTTTAAAGAAAAACTTCATTCTATTTTTTTATTAAATCACAATACCAAAAGCCAAAATCGAAAGCAGTTTCATCATTAGTATCGCAGGCTGTATTTGATGAATCTTGTTTTGCTGGCTTTTCATATTTTCTATAAACAATTTCTCCAATTTCAAAATCTATCGGTTTTGAGAATATTGGTCCATCAAAAGTAAAGGTGTGAAATTCACCATTTTCTCCACAGACATCAACATTTTCAGGTAAATCATTTATAAAATCCTGATCGATAATTCTACCAACAAAACTTTTGTTTAAATATTTTTCGTTGACGCAAACTACAATTGTTTTGAATCCCAATGAAATAAATTCCTGAATTAGATCTTGAGTTGGGATTTTCCAAATCGGAAAGACACTTGTTAATCCAATTTTTGCCAATTGATTTTCGCGGTATTGGCGTAAATCTTCCAGAAAAATATCTCCAAAAATAGAATGTGTTATGCCTTTTTGCTTTAGTTCCGATAAAGTTTCAGTCATCACTTTTTCATAAACTTCCATTGTTGGCATTTCGGGCACTTCCAGAATTTTTAGCAGAATTCCGATGCTTTCAGCTTGTTCTTGTAATAATTCAACACGGATTCCGTGCATAGAAATGCGCTGATATTGCTGGTTTACGCTAGTCAGCAAACATTCAATTTGAAGATCATTATTTTGTAATGTTTTATATAAGGCAAGAGCAGAATCTTTTCCGCTGCTCCAGTTAAATAAGGCTTTTTGAGTTGTAGACACGATTTGGTTGTTTTATATGGTAAACTTACAAAATTCGTTCTATTTGTAAAGAAAACCTTTGTAACTTTGGGAATTTACATGCCAATTGAGATGTTATTTAGAGATAAATTTAAAATTAATTCAAATAGATTGCAAAACTGGGATTATTCTAGTGAGGCTGTTTATTTTATTACTATCGTTACTAAAAATAGGCAACCAATTTTTGGTAGTATTGAAGAGGAAAAAATGATTTTAAATGAAAATGGAAAAATTATTGAAAGAGAGCTTTTAAAATCGATTAAGATTCGCAAAAATTGGTTTTTTCATAATTGGATTGTTATGCCAAATCATGTTCATTTGCTAATCGAAATTCAAGACATCCCGCATATCGTAGAGACGCACTGCAGTGCGTCTACGCCTAGCATATCCACAACAGAAAATAATATTACGGAAAAATCTTTGTCGACATACGGACGTGAGACGCACTGCAGTGCGCCTCTACAAAACCAATCGGAATCTAAATTTTCTAGAAAATCCAATTCTATTTCATCATTTGTTGCTACTTTTAAATCAATCACAACTAAACAGATAAATGGAGTCGAATCGATTTGGCAGGCGAACTACCACGATCATATTGTTAGAAATTACAAAACGTTCGAAAAGATTTATGATTACATAAAACATAATCCGATATCTTGGGAAACAGATTCTTTAAAATAAAATTTTCAATGAAATACATTTTTCTATTATTCACCACTTTTCTATTCGCACAGCAAATTCAATATGTTGATTTTAAATCTGTTTCCGGACAATTGTCATTAAACCCAAAAGAAAAAATGATTTCTGGAACTGTTGATTTTCAATTTGAGGTGTTGAAAGATATTGATACGATTTCGCTTGATGCTAAAAACATGGAATTTTCGAATGTAAAAATCAATGAAAATGAAATCATGTTTATCAATACTAACAAAGAATTAAAATTGGTTTTTCCTTTCCAAAAAGGACAGAATCATTTGACATTCAATTATACAGCAAAACCAAAACAGGCATTGTATTTTGTTGATATGGATAATGACGAAATACAAATTTGGACGCAAGGGCAGGGAAGATACACCAGCAATTGGTTTCCGAGTTTTGATGATGTAAATGAAAAATTGATTTTCAATTTAGGAATTTCTTATGATAGAGATTATCAGGTAGTTTCAAACGGAATCATAAAAGAAAAGACAATAAACGGAAATCTAAATCATTGGCAATATCAAATGGAAAAACCAATGAGTTCGTATTTATTAATGCTGGCTATTGGAAAATATGAAAAAAAAGAATTTAAATCTAAAACTAGAATACCTTTAGAATATTATTACGAACCTAAAGATGTAGACCGTTTTGAGCCAACATATCGTTACTCGAAACGCATTTTTGATTTCTTTGAAAAAGAGATAGGTGTAAAATATCCTTGGAAAATCAACAGACAGATTCCAGTAAGAGACTTTTTATACGCTGGAATGGAAAATACTACTTCGACTATTTTTGCGACCCGTTATGTAGTAGATTCAACTGGTTTTTGCGATCGAAATTATACCAATGTAGATGCGCATGAGTTAGCACATCATTGGTTTGGAGATCTTATTACCGCTGAAAGCAGTACACATCACTGGCTTCAGGAAGGATTTGCCACATACTTTGCCTTGCTTGCAGAAAAAGATATTTATGGAGAAGATTATTTTTACTCTAAATTATACGACACAGCACAACAAATTAAGTTTGCATCTCGAACTGACACGATTCCTGTTTTAAACGCAAAAGCGAGTTCGCTTACATTTTACGAAAAAGGAGCTTGGACATTGTTTGTTTTGCATGAATCGATTGGCGATAAAGCATTCAAAAAAGCAATAAAAAGTTATTTGAATAAATATGCTTATCAAACGGTAAATACACAAAACTTCTTTGATGAGATTAAAAAAGTTTCCGATTTTGATCTGGATAAGTTTCAGAAAACTTGGTTAGAATCGACTGCTTTTGATACGCCAACTGCAAATGCATTATTGAGCAAAAACAAAGCAATCCAAAAAAGACTGGAAATCGATAAATTGAAAAAAACACCTTTAATCGAAAAAGCAGATGTTTTAAAAAACACTTTGGAATCTAATGTATATCAATCGGTTAAGGAAACCATTGTTGATCAATTAGAAAATGAGAAATACGAAGACAAAAAAGCTCTTTTGCTTCTAGCGATGCAGACTAATAACATCAAAGTACGCCAAAATCTAGCTGGTTCTTTAACCCAAATTCCAGAAGATTTTAGAATAAATTACGAAACGCTTTTAAATGATAAATCTTATCAGACGCAAGAAATTGCCCTTTATTGGCTATGGAGAAATTTTCCGGATCATAGAACAGAATACTTGGATAAATCTAAAAGTTGGATTGGCTTCAATGATTATAATTTAAGGACTTTGTGGCTTTCTCTTGCCTTGTCAACATCAAACTACACTAATGAAAAAGATGCTCTTGTAAATGAACTGATTGCATTTTCATCTGCAAAATATGAAGCCACAACAAGGCAAAATGCTTTAGAAAAACTAATTGCGTTTAAGATTATTAACGATCAGGTTTTGAGTAATTTAGTTGGTGCTACGACACATCATATGTGGCAATTTTCGAAGTTTGGTAGAGATACAGTTAGATTTCTGTTAAAAAATCCTGAAATGCGTGCTTCTTTTAATAGAATTTTACCTAATTTGACACCCGATGAACAGTTTCAATTGAATCGTTTGTTGAAAGAGTAAATATTAGTGGATAGATAAAAGAAGCAAGAACCAAGAGTCAAAATCTCAGAATATTTTCCTTCTTGCTTCTTTCCTCTCTTATTAAGTCTCAAAAAAAATATCCCAAAAAATAAAAACCTACATTACAATTTATGAGAGCATTGGTTATTTCAGGTGGTGGCAGTAAAGGCGCATTTGCTGGCGGTGTTGCCCAATATTTGATAGAAGAAAAAAAACACGAATACGATTTGTTTTTAGGTACTTCTACAGGAAGTTTATTGATTCCGCATTTAGCTCTCGGTCATATTAAGAAAATCCATTCTGTTTATACCAATGTTACCATGTCGAGCATTTTTAATATTTGCCCATTTGTGGTGAAAAGTAAAGATGGAGTAGATATTGTGACCATTAATCACTTTAATGTACTACGCCAATTTTTTAAAGGAAAAAGAACTTTTGGTGAAAGTAAAGGTTTGAAGAAATACATTCAGAATAATTTTTCTCTCTCTGATTTTAATAAACTCAAAAAGCTAAAAACCGATGTTATCGTTACTGTGACGAATTTTACTAAAAACGAATCAGAGTATAAATCGGTAAAAGATTGTACGTACGAGGAATTTTGTGAATGGTCTTGGATATCGAGTAATTATGTTCCTTTTATGAGTCTAGTTGAAAAGAACAATTGTGAATATGGCGATGGTGGATTTTCAAGCTTGGTTCCAATTCGCGAAGCAATTAATAGAGGAGCAACAGAAATTGATGTAATCGTACTTGAAACAGAGGTGAATACAACGAAAACAGTAATTGGAAAAAATCCGTTTTCATTAATGATCGATTTGTTCCGAATTGCTTTAGATCAAGTAGAAAAACATGATATTGCTATAGGAAAACTTATGGCAAATAATAAGAATGTAAAATTAAATTTATATTACACTCCCATAAAATTAACCGATAATGCTTTGATTTTTAATAAAGAGGTAATGAAAGAATGGTGGAAGCAAGGTTATGAATATGCTCAGAATAAATCTGAGGTAATGAGTGATAATAAGATATTGATTTAATATTTGAAATTGCAGATTTTAGATTTTAGATTGGATTTTCTAAATCTAAAATCTGCAATATTATTTAATACCAAAGTTCTGCAACTTCACTTTTAATGAAACTCAAAGCAGCATTGCTTGGCGATTGTTTTTCTAATAAATCATTTAAGATTACTTCGCGAAGTTTGTCAGCATTTTCTACTTTGTCGCTCATAGCAGCTTTACGAATCATTTGGATTGTTGCATTTTTTGCAGTTGTAATGATTGTCCAACATTCTTCAGACATGTAAATCTGCTGAGTTAAATTATGTTCGAATTCCTGCTCAATTAAATCAATTAAGTAATTTTCGTAATCATTTTTGTTTTGCGAAATAGGAGCAATTCTAATTAACAATTTTGTCAAATTAATACGTTCTAGAAACAATGTCATACGCTCATATGCTTGTAAACGTACTGGGAGCGATTCTTTATGAGCTTGTTTGTTTAACAAAAAAGCACGTTTTCTGTCGTTGTTTTTAATGTGTAGCTCAAAGAAACGATACGCTACAACTCCTGTAACTAAGGCTGGTAAAGTATAACTCGCAAGTTCTATTATTTTATTGAAATCCATTGGAATAATTTTTAAGCAAAAATATACTTTTTGATTAAAAATCAACTTTAAATTTATGGCAATAAACAAAAAGGAAGATGTATTTTTGCAACTTGTTTTTTACTGATACCGAAATATCTTTTTAATGGATTCATACATAATACTTTTTCTTTGTTTGGCGGCTTTTGCTGCTGGTTTTATTGATGCAATTGTTGGCGGCGGCGGATTAATCCAAACTCCTATGGGATTGATTTTATTGCCAAATCTTCCCGTTTCTACAGTAGTTGGAACTTTAAAAATTCCTGCTTTTAGCGGAACTGCTTTTGCGGCATTTCAATATTTGAAGAAAGTTGTTATTCAGTGGAAATTGTTAATTATAATGATGTGTCTGGCTGTTCCTTCTGCATTTTTGGGATCTACAATTTTGACTCTGGTAAGCAATGATTTTATGAAACCGCTTTTGTTAGTGGTTTTATCTCTGCTGTTTGTATATACTTATGCCAAGAAAAATTTCGGACAGCATGTTGCCAAAGATCATTCGGCAGCGACACAAATTATGTATGCAGTAGTTATTAGTGTGATTGTAGGGTTTTATGATGGATTTATAGGCCCAGGAACCGGAAGTTTCTTTGTTGTTGCTTTTATTGCGCTGCTCGGCTTTGATTTTCTTCACGCTTCCGCGAATGCTAAAATGGTAAATCTGGCAACCAATTTCGGTTCGATTTGTTTATTTATGATAAAAGGAAAAATCATTTGGGCAATTGCAATTCCGATGGCAATCAGCAACGGATTGGGCGGATGGCTTGGCGCAAAATTAGCCATAAACAAAGGCAACGGATTTATTAGAATTTTCTTTTTAATCGTTGTTGTCGGAACTTTAATCCGATTTGCTTATGATGTGTTTTTTAAGTAAGGTTCTGAGTTGCTAAGATTCTAAGGTTCTAAGTTTTCTCTCTTTTGTCTGAGGAAAAACTTAGTATCTCACAACCTTAGTAGCTTAGCATCTCAAAAAAACTGTTTGTTTTCTAGCCCCGATTGAGGCGGTATCCTCGAAGCGGAGCGGAGAGATATAGCCGAAAGCGGGAAACCATGCCTGAAAAAAAGCCAATTGTTTGGCTTCAGAAAAAACTTAGAACCTTAGCGCCTCAGCATCTTAGGAACTTTCTTTTTTAATTCTTATTTTTGCCTAAAAGGAGAAAATTACATGCAGAAATATATTGACCAGCTCAACGAAGCGCAGAGAGCGCCTGTTTTACAAAAAGACGGGCCAATGATTATTATTGCTGGTGCAGGTTCGGGAAAAACCCGTGTTTTAACAATTAGAATTGCTTATTTGATGCATCAGGGAATTGATGCGTTTAATATTTTGTCGTTGACTTTTACCAATAAAGCGGCAAGAGAAATGAAACACAGGATTTCGGATATTGTGGGAGCATCTGAAGCTAAAAATCTTTGGATGGGAACTTTTCACTCGATATTTGCACGTATTCTTCGTGCGGAATCTGAACTTTTAGGATATCCTTCCAATTTTACTATTTACGATTCTCAGGATTCGGCGCGTTTAATTTCTTCGATTATTAAAGAAATGCAGCTGGATCGTGATATTTATAAACCAAAACAGGTTTTAGGACGTATATCTAGTTATAAGAACAGTTTGATTACGGTAAAAGCGTATTTTAACAATCCTGAATTGCAGGAAGCCGATGCGATGGCTAAAAAGCCTAGATTAGGTGAAATCTATCAGCAATATGTGGAGCGCTGTTTTAAAGCCGGAGCAATGGATTTTGATGATTTGTTGTTGAAAACCAACGAATTATTGACGCGTTTCCCAGAGGTTTTGGCAAAATACCAAAATCGTTTCCGCTACATTCTGGTTGATGAGTACCAAGATACGAACCATTCTCAGTATTTGATTGTTAGGGCTTTGTCTGATAAATTTCAGAATATTTGTGTGGTTGGAGATGATGCGCAGAGTATTTATGCTTTCCGTGGGGCGAATATCAATAATATCTTGAATTTCCAGAAGGATTATGAAGGAGTTGTGATGTATCGTTTAGAGCAGAATTACCGTTCGACGCGTAATATTGTAGAAGCGGCAAATACGGTTATGGAGCATAATAAAACCAAACTGGATAAAGTGGTTTGGACGGCCAATGACTTTGGTCCGAGAATAAAAGTGCACCGGAGTTTGACAGATGCCGAAGAAGGCCGTTTTGTAGCGAGTACAATTTTTGAACAGAAAATGCAAAATCAGCTTCATAATGGATCTTTTGCGATTTTATATAGGACCAATGCGCAATCGCGTGCGATGGAGGATGCGTTGAGAAAACGTGATATTCCGTATAGGATTTATGGCGGATTGTCATTCTATCAGCGTAAAGAAATTAAAGACGTTTTATGTTATTTGCGTTTGGTTCTGAATCCAAAAGATGAGGAAGCTTTGATTCGTGTAATCAATTATCCGGCTCGTGGAATTGGTGATACAACCGTTGAAAAATTAACTATTGCGGCAAATCATTACAAACGTTCGATTTGGGAAGTAATGGTGAATATTGATAAAATCGATTTGAAACTGAATGCTGGTACTAAAAATAAACTGAAAGATTTTGTAACGATGATTCAAAGTTTTCAGGTCATAGATCAGAATCAAGATGCTTTTTATTTAACCGATCACGTTGCAAAAAAAACAGGATTAGTTCAGGAATTGAAAAAAGATGCTACTCCTGAAGGAATGGCGAAAATTCAGAATATCGAAGAACTTTTAAACGGTATTAAAGATTTTACTGAAGGACAGCGAGAAATTGACGGAGCAAGAGGAGCACTTTCTGAATTTATGGAAGATGTGGCTTTGGCAACCGATTTGGATAAAGATACTAACGATGAAGATCGTGTTGCTTTGATGACTATTCACTTAGCAAAAGGATTAGAATTTCCTCATGTATTTGTGGTAGGTATGGAAGAAGATCTGTTTCCGAGCGCCATGAGTATGAGTACTAGAAGTGAACTAGAAGAAGAACGTCGATTGTTCTATGTAGCATTGACTCGTGCAGAACATCAAGCGTATTTGACATATGCTCAGTCTCGTTACCGTTGGGGAAAATTGACAGACAGTGAACCATCCCGTTTTATTGAAGAAATTGAGGATCAATATCTAGATTATTTAACACCTGCAGAAACCAATTATCGCTATAAATCTCCAATTGATGGTGATATTTTTGGAGACGTTGATAAGTCTAAGTTAAGATTAGCAAAACCAATAGGCGGAACTCCTCCAAAGCATATTACAGACAACAGTCCTAAGCCTGATTTAAATATTAGAAAATTAAAGCCGGTTTCTGGAAATGCCCCAAGCGGTGGAAATTCGAATTTGTTTGACAGTAAACTTACGGTTGGAAATGTGGTCATGCACGAGCGTTTCGGAAAAGGTGAAGTGATTAATCTTGAAGGTGTTGGAGCAGATCGAAAAGCAGAAATTAAATTTGAAGTAGGCGGAATTAAGAAATTGTTGCTAAGATTTGCTAAATTAGATGTTGTAGGATAGAAAGTGTTTCAAGTTTCGAAACATTTGTCACTCTGAGCGGAGGCGAAGAGCTTTTCAACTTATGACGGCTTCGACTCCGCTCAGCCTGACAAAATTGAAACCTGAAACAAACAAAACTTTAAACAAAAACATAATGGCAGAATTTATAAAAATATACCCAGACAAACCTAGTGAAGCTGCAATTGCTAAAGTTGTAAAAGTGCTTCAGAATGGAGGTTTGGTAATTTATCCGACTGATACTGTTTATGGTTTAGGTTGTGATATTACCAATTCTAGAGCTTTAGAAAAGATTGCTAAAATAAAAGGAGTAAAATTAGATAAAGCTAAATTTTCATTTATTTGTCACGACTTGAGTAATTTATCAGATTATGTACGTCAGATAGATACTTCAACTTTTAAAATATTAAAAAGAGCGCTTCCTGGACCTTATACATTTATTTTACCAGGAAATAATAATTTACCAAAAGAGTTTAAAAAGAAAACAACTGTTGGTATTCGTGTGCCAGATAATAATATTATTTTGGAGATTGTTCGCCAGTTAGGAAATCCTGTTGTTTCAACTTCTATTCGTGATGAAGACGATGTAATAGAATATACCACAGATCCAGAATTGATTTTTGAAAAATGGCAGCATCTTGTTGATATGGTAATCGATGGTGGCTACGGAGATAATGTTGGGTCGACAATTATAGATCTTTCTGAGCATGAGCCAGTTATAGTCAGAGAAGGTAAGGGTGATATTGATATTTTGTAAAAAAATACACTAAAAGTTTAAAAGTATAAAAAATATGAGTAACTTTATTATGTTAAAATTTAGTTAGTTACTTAAAAATAATGCTATTCTTAATTATATTTAATTGGTTATTAAAAAAAGATTAAGGATACATAAAAGCAGGTCGATTGACCTGCTTTTTCTGTTTTTATAGTATGTGAAAACAAGGATTATTTTGCTTGTTTTTTCATTTCTTTTTCAATCATATCATAGAATTGATCGATTTTTGGCATAACTACGATACGAGTTCTTCTGTTGCGAGCTTTGTTCTCAGCAGAATCGTTAGCAACTAATGGTACGTAAGAGCTTCTACCGGCAGCAATTAATTTAGCTGGGTTAACTCCAAGATCGTTTGTTAATACACGTACGATAGAAGTAGAACGTTTAACACTTAAATCCCAGTTGTCTAAGATAATTCCGTTGCTTTTGTAAGGAACGTCATCTGTGTGTCCTTCAACCATACACTCAAAATCAGGTTTATCATTTACAACTTTAGCAACTTTAGCTAAAACAGATTTAGCTTTATCACTTACGTCATAGCTACCGCTTTTGAATAATAATTTATCAGCGATAGAGATAAATACAACTCCTTTTTCAACATTGATTTCGATGTCTGGATCGTTGATTCCAACAGCGCCTTTCAAGCTTGTAACTAACGCTAAAGTTACACTGTCTTTTTTAGTTAAAGCGTCTTGAAGTCTAGAAATTTTCAAATCTTTTTCTTTTAAACTTTCAAGAGATTTTTCAAGGTTTTCAGCACCTTTAGTTGTTAAGATAGTTAAATCCTTAGAACTATTGATTAAATCTTGATTATGTTGTTTGTAGCTTTCAGCTGTAGCAGCTAATCCAGCTTTTTCTTCTAAGCACGTATTTAATTTTACAGTACATGAGTTTAACAAATCTTGAGTCTCTTTGTTTTTAGCTTCCAACTCAGCATATTTCTTTTTAGAAACACATGATGTTAGGGCCATTAATACTGATAGTGCGATAACTATTTTTCTCATAAATTTAATTTTAATTAGACTTGATTACAAATTTAGTTTTTAATATTTTGAATACTGTTAAAGATTTCTTTAAATAAGGTCAATTTTCGTATATAGTAAAGGAAAACGACGCTTTTCACCATATAGTATTGCTGAATCTGGAAATCTTTTCGTTTTCTGAGATATTTTAAAGATAAGCAATAAAATGAAAAATGTGCCTTTATAATGGCAAAAGTGTGTTCAATTTTACCTTGTGTAAGAAAACGGATACCGGCAACACCATCTAGAACCATGCGGAAGAAAATCACAAAAAACAATCCTCTTTTTGGTAGATTTTTGATCATCATTAATAGTGAATTTCTAAAATTCAAATAGGTTTTCTTAGGGTTTCCTTGCTGTAATGTTGCGCCGCCAACATGGTAAACAACGGATTGGGAATTGTATTTTATAATATGTCCTTCGTTCGCAGCTCTCCAGCATAAATCAATTTCTTCTTGATGTGCAAAGAAGCTTTCGTCAAATCCGTTTAACTCGTGATAAACATTTTTTCTTATAAAGAAGCAAGCGCCCGAAGCCCAAAACAATTCAATGTTATCATCATATTGTCCATTATCTTTTTCAATGGTATCAAATATTCTTCCTCGACAGAAAGGAAAACCGTATTTGTCAATAAAACCACCAGCTGCACCAGCATATTCAAAATATTCCTTATTCTTAAAATCAAGAATTTTAGGTTGAATAATAGCGGTATGTTTTTCTTTATCGAAAGTGTCAAGAATTGGTCTGAGCCAGTTTTCTGAAACTTCTATATCTGAATTTACTAAGGCATAAATTTCTGCATCAATATGCTGTAAGGCATCATTATAGCCTTTTGCAAAACCATGATTGCCTGAGTTTTTTACAATTTTTACAGTAGGGAAGTTCTCTGTAACAAATGCAACAGAATTGTCTGTAGAGTCATTGTCAGCTATATATATTGTTGCGCCTTCTGAAAACTGAATGACAGATGGTAAAAATTGCTCTAGCAATTTTACACCGTTCCAATTTAAAATGACAACTGCTATCTTATCCAAAAGTATTCTAGTTATTTATTTGTTTAATGGTTTTCTTTATAATCAGGCAGATTTCTTAAAAATTCATATTTCTCGTTTTCAAAATCCATTTGACAATAAAAGTGGTTTAGTCCGTTTGTGACGTTCAAAAACCGTGCCTGCATTGTCATATTGTAACGAGCAATTTGATCAAAAGTTGCTTGAGATATTTTAACTTCTGGTGCTTTACACTCTACTAATATATGTATAGAACCATCTGGATTAAATACAACAATATCGTATCGTTTTCGTAATCCGTTGACAGTTAAAACTTTCTCTACATTGATAAGTGATTTGGGGTATTTTTTTTCATGCATCAGAAAATGAACAACGTGCTGGCGAACCCATTCTTCTGGTGTGAGAATTATAAATTTTTTCCTGATTTCATCAAAAATAGACACTTTATTTTCGCTATTTTTGAATCGGAAAGTGTAAGCTGGGAAATTAAGTTTAAGCATAAAGCAAAAATATAAAATAGTTTCAGGTTTCAAGTTTAAAGTTTCAAGTTTTGAAACAGAGCTTGAAACTTTAAACTTGAAACTTGAAACAAAAGATTGAATGGACGAAGTAGTAAAAATTGTTAACGATATAAAAGCTGGAGATATTAAACCGATTTATTTTTTAATGGGTGAAGAACCTTATTATATAGATAAGTTATCGGAATATATCGAAGAAAATGTTTTGGCTGAAGAAGAAAAAGGCTTTAATCAGACAGTTTTGTACGGAAGAGATGTATCAGTCGAAGATATTGTTGCAACGGCCAAGCGCTATCCTATGATGGCTGAACGTCAAGTTGTTATAGTTAAAGAGGCTCAAGATTTGTCTAGAAATATTGATAAATTAGAAGCGTATGCCAATAATCCAATGGAAACGACAGTTTTGGTTTTTTGCTACAAATACAAAACTTTAGACAAACGTAAAAAAGTTACTAAAGTATTGGCGCAAAATGGTCTAGTTTATGAAAGTAAAAAGCTTTATGAAAATCAGGTTGGAGATTGGATTAAGCGTGTTTTGGCCGGCAAAAAATATACTATTGACCCTAAAGCCAATGCTATGCTTGTAGAATTTTTGGGTACAGATTTGAGTAAAATCAATAATGAACTTGAAAAACTGCAGATTATTTTGCCAAAAGGAACCATGATCACAGCAGAGCATATTGAAGAGAATATTGGTTTTAGTAAAGATTATAATGTTTTTGAACTAAGGAAAGCAATTGGAGAACGTAATCAGTTGAAAGCATATAAGATTGCAGAGAATTTTGCTCATAATCCTAAGGAATATCCTCTAGTAATGACTACTGGTTTAGTATTCGGATTTTTTGTTCAGCTTCTAAAATATCATGGATTAAAAGACAAAAGCGCTAAAAATGTGGCAACAGCGCTTGGTGTTAACCCATATTTCTTAAAAGAATATGATTTGGCAGTAAAAAATTATCCAATGCGAAAAGTAAGTCAGATTGTTGGAGCTTTACGAGATATTGATATTAAGAGTAAAGGTGTGGGGGCTAATGCTTTACCGCAATCTGACCTGCTAAAAGAAATGCTGTATAAAATTTTTAATTAAGCCGTTAAAATTCACGATATTTGCCTTTCTAAAATTTTGCATTAAATATTTATAAAACTATGGGAATGAATAAAAATACCATTTTAGGATGGGCTACTTTAATAATGGTACTTATGGGATTGTTACTTATAGGTCTTGGAATCTTTAGGTACAGTGATGTTTCAGGCTGGGGATTTGCTGCTGTTGGAGTTGGTTTTTTTGCAAATGCCTGGGTGTTCAATGCGTTGAAAGGCAGGGTTTAATATTTCATTGTAAAGTGAAATATCAATCTCAAATCTAATTAAATAATTAAAATAAAATATAAAAAATGTCAGACGATAAGAAAGTAATTTTCTCAATGCAGAAATTGAGTAAGACCTATCAAGGAGCAGACAAACCAGTACTTAAAAATATTTATTTGAGTTTCTTTTACGGAGCAAAAATTGGTATTTTAGGACTTAACGGTTCTGGAAAATCTTCACTTTTAAAAATTATTGCAGGGGTTGATAAAAATTATCAGGGAGATGTAGTTTTTCAGCCAGGTTATACAGTGGGATACTTGGAGCAAGAACCAATTCTTGATGATTCTAAAACAGTTATCGAAATTGTTCGTGAAGGAGCAGCTGAGACTATGGCGGTTTTAGAAGAGTACAATCAAATCAATGATTTGTTTGGTCTTCCAGAATACTATGAAGATCAGGACAAAATGGATAAATTGATGGACCGTCAGGCAGCATTGCAAGATAAAATTGATGCGCTTGGTGCTTGGGAAATTGATACAAAATTAGAAATTGCAATGGATGCATTGCGTACTCCAGAAGGAGACACACCTATTAAAAACCTTTCAGGAGGAGAGCGTCGTCGTGTAGCTTTATGTCGTTTGTTATTACAACAGCCAGATGTATTGTTATTAGATGAGCCTACCAACCACCTTGATGCCGAGTCAGTTTTATGGTTGGAACAGCACTTAGCACAATATTCTGGAACTGTAATTGCTGTAACGCACGACCGTTATTTTCTTGATAATGTGGCTGGATGGATTTTAGAGTTGGATAGAGGAGAAGGTATTCCATGGAAAGGGAACTATTCTTCTTGGTTAGATCAAAAATCAAACCGTTTGGCTCAAGAAGAAAAAGTGGCTTCTAAACGTAGAAAAACTTTAGAGCGTGAGTTGGAGTGGGTTCGTCAAGGTGCAAAAGGTCGTCAAACAAAACAGAAAGCGCGTTTACAGAACTACGACAAATTATTGAATGAAGATCAAAAACAACTAGACGAAAAACTAGAAATCTATATTCCGAATGGTCCTCGTTTAGGAACAAATGTTATTGAAGCTAAAAATGTTGCAAAAGCATTTGGTGATAAATTATTGTATGATAATTTGAATTTTACTTTGCCACAAGCTGGTATTGTTGGAATTATCGGACCGAATGGTGCTGGTAAATCGACTATTTTCAAAATGATTATGGGAGAGCAAGCTACTGATAGTGGAGAATTTTCTGTTGGAGACACAGTGAAAATTGCTTATGTAGATCAGTCGCACTCTAATATCGATCCGAACAAATCAATCTGGGAAAACTTTGCTGATGGTCAGGAATTGATTATGATGGGAGGAAAGCAAGTTAACTCAAGAGCATATTTATCTCGTTTTAACTTTGGTGGTGGCGAGCAGAACAAGAAAGTCTCAATGCTTTCTGGTGGAGAACGTAACCGTCTACACTTGGCTATGACTTTGAAAGAAGAAGGAAATGTACTTTTACTAGATGAGCCGACAAACGACCTTGACGTAAATACACTTCGAGCACTTGAAGAAGGTTTGGAGAATTTTGCTGGTTGTGCTGTAATTATTTCTCACGACAGATGGTTCTTAGATAGAATTTGTACTCACATTCTAGCTTTTGAAGGAGATTCTGAAGTTTATTTCTTCGAAGGAAGTTTCTCTGATTATGAAGAAAACAAAAAGAAACGTCTTGGTGGTGACTTAACTCCGAAACGTTTGAAATACAGAAAATTGATCAGATAAGAATCTGAAAATTTCTATAAAAAAATCCCAAATTCCAATTATTGTGAATTTGGGATTTTTGCTTTTATTTGGGCTATTCCGCTTAGTTTTGTCATTTCGAGGAACGAGAAATCTTCGCGTGAAGCTCGACAAAGTTTTTCCAATTGGAGTATAGTTACTTGCGAAGATTTCTCGTTCCTCGAAATGACAATATTGTGGAAAATTGGAAATTAGAGTTTAAAGAAACTTCGCTTTCAATTCCGGAGTTGGAATCATACAGCTTTCTTTCTTACCATACCAATTGTATCTGTTTTTTGCAACATAATCATAAATTTTGTCACTTATGAAAATAGGTACAATTCTAAAAACAGGAGTTAGCTTCCAAATGCCTCCAAAATTTTTAGCAATTTCAATAATCGCTGAAGATTTATAAAAATAAGCCGTTTTTGGATCGTATAAAATAATGCTATCCATTTTAGAAAAACTGATTCCTAAATGTTTACAAATCGAAATTCCTAGATCAGATTGTAATGCAACAAATCTAAAAATGTCTTTTCGGTCATGTTTTATAATAAACTGGACAGCAGAACTGCAGAGATTACAAACTCCATCAAAAAGAACTATTTTTTTATTTTCTGGAAGACTTTCCATTCTTTATGTTTGTTTCAAGTTTTATATATAAATCGTATAAAACGTGGATTTTACTATTATTTATTTTATCTATTAAAAAAATGAAATTAATAAATTTTACAAATTAAAAATGACCTTCATAAATTGTTTTAAATGGATTTTTTTAAATTATAAATCTACTTTTGTCTAAAATTAAAAATCGTCGTTTAAATCGCTTTATTTTTATTTTGTAAGTTTTTAGTGATGTTTCAATACTAAAAACTTATTTTTTTACAGCTTCTACCAATTCCAATTCATCTAAACTTACTTTCGAAGTAAAAATACCATAATTTACTGTCGCTTTATTTTTTTCGATTAAGTCTATACTTCCAACAGATCTTCCATCAAGCATTCTTACTCGATCACCAACTTTTAAAATTGGTTTTGGTTTTTCAACAACTGGTTTAAGTTTTTTCTCTTTTTTCTCTTGACGAATTTCTTCAACTTTTACCTGAACTTCGGCAATAATTTCTTTTTGTTTTTCAACTTTTGCTTTTACTTCTTTTGGAGTTGCTTTTTTTCGTTTAGAATTTTCAATCTCAACAATTTTCAAAAATTCACCAATCAGTTCTTTTTTGTTTTTGTTGTTAAAATACTTCTCTGCAATATCATCAATTTTTTGTCCTATGTAAATTATCTTTTGATTACTATCATATAATTCCTGATAACTTTCTAATTTTTGCTGAATTCTGGTATTGATGTTTTCCATCTTTTTACTTTCTTCACGGGCACGAGTTTCTTCTTCTTTTAAATTCAAAGAAGTCTTTTCCAACTTCGAACGCTCTTTTTGAAGAGTAGCAATTGTTTTGTCAAAACGAACTTTTCCAACTTCAATTTTCTTTTTCGCACGATTGATCAATCCAAACGGAATTCCATTTTTCTGAGCTACTTCAAAAGTAAACGAACTTCCTGCTTGTCCCAAAGCTAATTTGTACATTGGTTCAAGAGATTTTTCGTCGAACATCATATTCGCATTTGTGGCATATGGTAATTCGTTTGCCAAAATTTTTAAATTGGAATAATGTGTTGTGATAATTCCGAAAGCTTCACGATGATAAAATTCTTCCAAGAAAATTTCAGCCAAAGCTCCTCCTAATTCAGGATCAGAACCTGTACCAAATTCGTCAATTAAAAACATAGTTTTTCTATTACATTTCTTTAAAAAGTAATTCATGTTTTTTAAACGATATGAATAGGTACTTAAGTGATTTTCAATAGATTGATTATCTCCTATGTCAGTTAGAATTCTATCAAACAAGAAAGTTTCACTCCTTTCGTGAACCGGAATCAAAATTCCAGATTGTAACATTAGCTGTAATAATCCAACCGTTTTTAAGGAAATCGTTTTTCCTCCAGCATTTGGTCCCGAAATTACAATAATACGATTTTCTTGTTTTAGCTCAATTGTTTGCGGATGCGTGACTTCTTTTTTCTGTTTATTGTTTAAATACAAAATTGGATGATACGCTTCTCTAAAGAATAATCTTCTTTCTTCTGTAATTGTGGGAAGAATTCCGTTAATTCGATTTGCGTATTTAGCTTTACCCGCAACAACATCAATATCACTTAAAAAGTCTTGGTATTCAATTAATAAAGGAAGATATGGACGAATTACATTCGATAAATTTTTTAAAATTCTTGTAATTTCTTCTTTTTCTTCATATTCTAAATTGGCTAATTCTCGTGAATATTTCAAAGTAGCTTCAGGTTCGATGTAAGCAATGCTTCCAGTTTTAGAACTTCCTAAAATAGAACCTTTTACTTTACGACGATACATTGCTAAAACCGCTAAAACTCTACGGTTTTGTACGAAACTTTCTTTAATATCGTCCAAATAACCTAGACTGTTATACTGAGTCAAAGCTACACCAAAACTTTGGTTTACTTTTCCGCGAACCAGGTTCATATTTTGTCTGATTCCGGCTAAAGCAGGAGAGGCATTGTCCTTAATTTCTCCATATTTATCTACGATAGCATCAATTGCCGAGATAATATCTTTAGTTAATTCTACTCTTGAAGCCCTAGCATTTAAGTTTGGATAATAGTCGTCAAACTTTTTAAGGAAATTCAATAAGACATTTGTTGTAGCAGAAAGATTCGCGATTTTTCTAAAACTCCCTACTTCAAGAAAACTGTCTTCAATGGCTAGAAACTTAATTTCATGCGTTATGGCGTCAAATCCGTGATTCGGAATGGCGTTGTTATTTTGGAAAGAAGATACATACTCTGATGTCTGCATCAAAGCTTGCATTAATTCTTCTTTATCTCTAAAGGGTTTTATTTGTAAAGCCTTTTCTTTTCCAATATCAGTATTGCAACCATCAGAAATGGTTTCGAGTACGGTTGGAAATTGTAAGTCTTGTAATGTTTTTTCGGTAATACTGATCATTTAATTTCTTTATGAAAGCAAAGACAAAAGTACGAAAACATTATGATTGAAATCGAAATTTATATTCGCATAAATATGATTTGTAGTATTAATTTCTGAAATTCGCATAAAAAAAATTATGGACGTAAAAATGCATTCTTCTTGGAAGCCTGTTTTGAATGAAGAATTCGAAAAACCATATTTCAACGATTTAATAGAATTTGTAAAAACTGAATACGCGACAAAAGTTTGTTATCCAAAAGGAAATCAGATTTTTTCTGCATTTGATCATTGTCATTTTGATGAAGTAAAAGTTGTTATAATTGGACAAGATCCTTATCATGGACCTAATCAGGCAAATGGTTTGTGTTTTTCTGTAAATGACGGAATTACATTTCCGCCATCACTTCAAAATATATTTAAAGAAATTCAAGATGATTTTAATATTCCGATTCCAAATACAGGTAATTTAGAACGTTGGGCAGATCAAGGTGTTTTTCTTTTAAATGCTACTTTAACTGTAAGACAATCCGAAGCTGGAAGCCATCAGGGAAAAGGTTGGGAAAAGTTTACGGATGCAGTTATAAAACAGATTTCTGCTGAAAAAGAGAATGTTGTTTTTTTACTTTGGGGAGGATTTGCTCAAAAGAAAGCGGCTTTGATTGATGCGTCAAAACATCATATTTTAAAATCAGGACATCCTTCGCCCTTGAGTGCAAATAGAGGATTTTGGTTTGGAAATAAACATTTTAGTCAAACAAATAAATTCTTGAAGTCTAAAGGATTGAAAGAAATCGAATGGTGATTTTTTTAAGTTACAAAGTTACAAAGAGACAAAGAATAAAATGTGAGAAATATTGCTCGTTCCTCGAAATAACAAAAAAACCTTTGAATCTGTTAGAAACAAAGGTTTTTTTGTGTTATTTTTTTATGATTTCTTCTAAAACAGCTTTGTTTTCGTAATTAACCACTTTTAGAATAATTTCCTGATTCTTTACTGTTTTCCCTTCAATAATATAAAGTTTTCCTTTATTAAAAGGGACATTGCTTTGGTCAAAATCTACATCTCCGTAAGTTAAGGTGTTTTTGACATCTGCAGTGTCAACCCATTTTTCACTTAAAGTCTGAACTGCTTTTGGAGAATATTGGAATGGCTTTGTTCTAAGATTGTTTAAAACTCGAGCATTTGGAAAATAATTGCAACGAGTGTCTTTTCCAATAAAAAATCCTGATACAATAAAACATCCCATTACGAGACCAATCAAATAATATGCAAAGCGGTATGCGAACTTCATGAAATAATTTTTTTTGCAAAGGTACACTAAAGTTCCCTTAAAATACAAGTAAATTAATGTCGTTATCTGGAAGATCAAACCAGTCGCCAATAGCTTTATTGGTTAGAATTCCGTGATAAAGATAAATGCCATTTTTAAGGCCTTTGTTGCACCGAATTGCGCTTTCAATACCACCATCTTCGGCTATCTGATGTAGGTAAGGTGTTAAGATGTTACTGATTGATAATGAGGCAGTTTTGGAATAACGTGATGGGATATTAGGTACGCAATAGTGTAAAACGTTATTTTTTATGAATGTTGGCTTTTCGTGAGTTGTTACTTCAGATGTTTCAAAACAACCTCCAGTATCAATACTAACGTCAACAATTACAGCGCCTTTTTTCATATGTTCAACCATTGTTTCGTTAACTACAATCGGGCAACGTTCTTTACCGCGCATCGCACCAATTGCAACATCACAACGTCTTAAAGCTTTTAATAAACCTTTTTGCTGTATGGTTGAAGTGAAAATTCTTTGATTTAAATTGTTCTGTAAACGACGTAGTTTAGTAATAGAATTATCGAAAACTTTTACGTTTGCTCCTAATCCAATTGCTGTTTTTGCGGCAAATTCGCCCACAGTTCCAGCGCCCAGAATTACAACTTCAGTAGGAGGAACGCCTGTTATGTTTCCAAACAAAAGTCCTTTTCCGAATTCGTTAGTAATCATTAATTCCGCTGCAATTAAGATTGAAGCAGTTCCTGCAATTTCGCTTAAAGATTTTACTGCTGGATACGAACCGTCTTCATCTTTTATGTATTCAAAAGCTAAGGCAGTGATTTTCTTTTTTGCTAAGGCTTCGAAGTATTCTTTCTTTTTAGTTTTAAGCTGAATAGCCGAAATGATAACCGTTTCAGGATTAATCATTTCTATTTCAGTTAAAGTTGGCGGTTCTACTTTTAATAGAAACGGACAGCCAAAAACTCTCTTAGTATCTTTTGTAATTTCTGCACCAGCATCGGCGTATTCCTTGTCTGTATAACTCGAACTTTCTCCAGCGCCAGATTCTATCATAACGCGATGCCCTTCATAAGTTAAGGAAGCGACTGCATCAGGCGTAAGACAGATACGACGTTCTTGATAACTTGTTTCTTTAGGGATTCCTATAAAAAGTTCTCTTTTAAAACGACCAACCTCAAGTTTTTCTTCCTGCGGTATTAATTGTTGTTTTGTAAATGGAGTTAACGTGATTGACATGGATAGTGCAAAAAATTAAGAGTACAAATTACGTAAAAAGTTTTAAAATTAGTGTAAAAATTCTGCTAATACTCAAAGCGAAAAGTTAAGAAATATAATAACTCTCAATAATAAGTATTGATTGAATGTTTTAAACCAATTCTAATTCTCTTTTTCCGTCTGAAAGTAATTTGATGTTTATTGTAGAATGTTCTTCAGGAATTAAACTTGCAATTTTTTCAGACCATTCAATAAAACACCAGTTTCCAGAGTATAGATAATCGTCAACTCCCATATCTAGCGCTTCGGTTTCTTGTTTTATTCTGTAAAAGTCAAAATGATAGACTTTTTTTCCGTTTGGAATTTGATATTCGTTTACTAAAGAAAAAGTAGGGCTACTAGTTGCATCAGTAATTCCAAGACTTTTGCATAGTTGTTTGATAAAAGTAGTTTTTCCAACTCCCATTTCTCCATTAAAAAGGATAATTTTATTAGGATTTGAAGCTATAATCTGCTCTGCAACTTCTTGAATTTGATCTAATGAAAAAACGATGTTCATTGTTATTTAATTTTTGCCACGAATTTCGCAAATTTTCGCGAATTATTTTTTAATGCCACAGATTAAAAGATTAAAAAGGATTTTTTAATCAGTGATAATCTGTGAAATCTGTGGCAAAAATTATTTTTATTTAATTGTATTCACTGCTGAAAACTGAAAACCGCGACTGAAAACTTTTTTACTTCGGGTTAAATACCAAGAACGGAATAATCATTTCTTCTAATGAAATTCCCCCGTGCTGATACGTGTTTTTGTAATAACTTACATAATGATTATAATTGTTTACATAAGCCAAAAAGAAATCATTTTTGGCAAAAATAAACGAACTACTCATATTTATAGCTGGCAAACCAATTGTTTTGGGCTCTTTAACTACATAAACGTCTTTTTGTTCGTATGTTAAACTACGGCCAGTTTTGTAGCGCAAATTTAGGCTTGTGTTTTTATCTCCCACAACTTTCGACGGATTTTTCACATTAATTGTTCCGTGGTCTGTAGTTAAAATCAATTTGAAACCTAAAAGTTGGGCTTGCTGAATAATTTCTAATAAGGGAGAATTTTTAAACCAGCTTAGCGTTAAAGAACGGTATGCTTTATCGTCTGAAGCCAATTCTTTTACCACTTCCATTTCTGTTTTTGCGTGGGAAAGCATATCAACAAAGTTATAAACCACAGTTACTAAATCATTTCCTTTTAAAGCTTTAAAGTTTTCTGCTAACTTTTTTCCGCCTGAGTAGTTGGTGATTTTAAAATAATCTTCTTTAATATTCAAGCCTAAACGTTTTAGTTGAGCCGATAAAAATTCTGCTTCATAAAGGTTTTTTCCCCCGTCTTCTACATCATTTTTCCAATATTCGGGAAATTGCTTTTCCATTTCTAAAGGCATTAAACCAGAGAAAATCGAATTTCTAGCATATTGTGTAGCAGTTGGAAGAATAGAGTAGTAAGGAACTTCTTTTTCAAGTTTATAATAATTTGATATGACGCTTTCAAAAGATTTCCATTGGTCGTAACGAAGATTATCAATTACAACAAAAAGAATCGGTTTGTCTTTCTTTTTTATTTCTGGGACAACTAATTCCTTAAATAAAGTATTAGATTGTATAGGTTTATCTGCTTTTGGAGCAAACCAGTCTTCGTAATTTCTTTCGATAAATTTTCCGAATTGTGAGTTGGCTTCCACTTTTTGAGATTCTAGAATTTCAATCATCGCTGTGTCGTTGATGTCTTCCAGTTTTAGTTCCCAAAAAAGCAACTTTTTATACAATTCAATCCAATCTTCGTACGAATTAACCATTGCTAATTCCATCGAAATTTTTCTGAATTCTTTTTGATAATCTAAAGTTGTTTTTTCTGTGATTAATCTCGAATCATCCAGATTTTTCTTCAAACTCAACAGAATCTGATTCGGATTTACAGGTTTAATCAAATAATCAGCGATTTTAGAACCAATGGCTTCTTCCATAATATATTCTTCTTCGCTTTTTGTGATCATAATCATTGGGATGGCAGATTTTTTCTCTTTCATTTCAGAAAGTGTTTCTAATCCGCTCATTCCTGGCATGTTTTCGTCTAAAAAAACAATATCAAAATTATCTTCTTCAAATAACGCGATTGCATCGAGTCCGTTATTACAAGTTGTAACTTCATAATTCTTTTTTTCTAGAAATAATATGTGAGGCTTTAGAAGATCGATTTCATCATCGACCCAAAGTATTTTTATCTTATCCATAAATCAATTTAATTTTACTGCAATTTAAAGTTATAGAACTTAAAAAGTATTAAAAATAGTATAAAATTACCAAAGATGAAGCGTGATTTTATTTTTAAATTTAACATTTTTTAATGTATTTTATTGATAATCATTACAATTTCAATTGTGATTTTTAAATAAAAAACACCAAGCTCTTTATACTTATTTACTTATATTTGTTGACCTAAAAAATGACCACACTGTGACTCAGATCAATAAATTAAAAATATTCAACGATCCTATATATGGCTTCATTACGATTCCGAATGAGCTAGTTTACGACTTAATTCAGCATCCTTATTTTCAGCGTTTACGCCGTATTTCACAGATGGGGCTGTCATATTTGGTATATCCAGGAGCCAATCATACGCGTTTTCATCATGCATTAGGATGTATGCATTTGATGAAGAAGGCTATTGATACGCTTCGTTTTAAAGATGTTGTTATTTCTGAAGAAGAAGAAAATGCGCTATTGATAGCAATTTTACTTCATGATATAGGACACGGGCCGTTTTCGCATGCAATGGAAAAAAGTATTGTTGAAGATGTGCATCACGAAGCTATTTCGTTACTGTTTATGAATCAGTTGAATGAAGAATTTGATGGAAGATTAAGTTTGGCAATTCAGGTTTTTAAAGGAGAATATCATAGAAAATTCATGCTACAATTGATATCTAGTCAGTTGGATATGGATCGAATGGATTATTTAAAACGAGATAGTTTTTATACGGGTGTTGCAGAAGGAAACGTAAATTCTGAACGATTGATTCAGATGATGAACGTAGAAAACGATGTTTTGGTAATTGAAGAAAAAGGAATTTATTCAGTAGAAAAATTTCTGCTTTCTAGAAGATTGATGTACTGGCAAGCCTATTTGCATAAAACAAGTTTAGTAGCCGAATTAATTTTAATGAAGGTGCTGAAGAGAGCAAAAGAATTGACTTTAAAAGGAGTTAAATTGCCTTGCAGTGAACCTCTGATGTATTTCATGCAAAATAAGATTACGCTGGAAGATTTTGACGCGGAGAAATTGGATTTATTCTCTCAGTTAGACGATTTTGATATTATAAGTGCTCTAAAAGCTTGGCAGAAACATAATGATTTTATACTTTCTACTTTAAGCAAAATGATCATCAACAGAGATTTGTTGAAAATTAAGCTTAGTGCAGAAAAAATTCCGATGGAAGAATCTCAGTCTTTAAAAGAAGAGTTTGCTGAAGCACATCAAATTTCGGCTGTAGATGCTGGATACTTTATTTTTAGAGGTAAAATAAAAAATCAGGCATATAGTAAGGAAGCAGAACCTATTCGTATTTTGAAAAAAGATAAGACAATTGAAGATGTTGTTGAGGCTTCTGACCAGCTGAATTTGAAATCGTTATCTAAATTGGTAACAAAATATTATATCTGTTTTCCAAAACAACTTATATAAAATTAACATTTAAAATCTATTTTTTATATTTTTGTCGCGATGAAATTTACAGCAGAACAAATAGCAGGAATTTTAGAAGGAGAAGTTGTTGGGAATCCCAATGCAGAAGTTTCTAAGCTTTCTAAAATCGAAGAAGGAGAGGAAGGATCTCTTACTTTTTTGGCTAACCCAAAGTATATCAATTATATATATACCACAAAAGCGACAGTAACAATTGTTAATGATAGCTTTGTTCCAGAACAGGAAATTAGTACTACACTTATAAAGGTGGAAGATGCTTATGCGGCATTTTCTAAACTTTTACATTTTTATAATCAGGTAAAATTAAACAAAAACGGTATCGAGCCTCAGTCATTTATGTCTGAAGGAACTAAACATGGAGAGAATCTATATTTAGGCAGTTTTAGTTATGTTGGCCAAAATGTAGTTTTAGGTAATAATGTAAAAATTTATCCGAATAGTTTTATTGGCGATAATGTTGTTATTGGCGATAACGTGTTCATTTTTGCTGGTGCTAAAATTTATTCTGAAACTATAATTGGTAATAATTGCACGGTTCATTCTGGCGTGATTATAGGTGCAGATGGTTTTGGTTTTGCTCCAAATGAAAATGGAGAATATAGTAAAGTTCCTCAGATCGGAAATGTTATTATTGAAGATAATGTAGATATTGGTGCTAATACTACAATTGACAGAGCAACTCTAGGTTCTACGATAATTAGAAAAGGAGTTAAATTAGACAATCAAATTCAGATTGCCCATAATGTAGAAATAGGAAAAAATACAGTAATAGCGGCTCAAAGCGGTGTTGCGGGTTCTACAAAAATTGGCGAAAACTGTATGATTGGTGGACAGGTAGGTATTGCAGGTCATTTAATAATAGGAAATAATGTTAGGCTTCAAGCTCAATCGGGTGTAGCCAGAAACATTAAAGATGATGAAGTTTTGCAAGGGACACCATCACTTGGATATACGGATTTTAATAAATCATATGTTCATTTTAAGAATCTACCCAAAATTGTGGCCGAAGTTGAAGAATTAAAGAAACAAATAATAAACCCAAAAAATGGAAATAATGGTTAAACAGAAGACCATCAAAAATGAAATTTCGCTAACAGGAGTTGGTTTAC
This sequence comes from Flavobacterium sp. UW10123, assembly GCF_040538975.1. NCBI lineage: Bacteria > Pseudomonadati > Bacteroidota > Flavobacteriia > Flavobacteriales > Flavobacteriaceae > Flavobacterium > Flavobacterium sp. UW10123. The sequence goes on along the minus strand of NZ_JBEWQE010000003.1, from coordinate 103,281 downwards.
ACACTGGAAAAGAAGTTACAATGACTTTTAAACCTGCACCCGTTAATAATGGTTTCACTTTTGTAAGAGTAGATTTGCAAGGTCAACCAGTCATTGAGGCTGATGCTAATTATGTTGTTAATACTCAAAGAGGAACAAATCTTGAGAAACTTGGTGTTAAAATTCAGACACCAGAGCACGTATTGGCTGCAGTAGTTGGATGCGATTTGGATAATATTATTATTGAATTGAATGCCTCTGAACTTCCAATTATGGATGGTTCATCAAAATATTTTGTTGAAGCTATTGAAAAAGCTGGCATCGAAGAGCAAGACGCGCAACGTAATGTTTACGTAGTAAAAGAAGTAATTTCTTTTACAGATGAAGCAACAGGAAGCGAAATTCTTGTTATGCCAAGCGATGAGTATCAGGTCACAACAATGGTAGATTTTGGTACTAAAGTTTTAGGTACTCAAAATGCTACTCTTAAAAGTTTAGCAGATTTTAAATCTGAAATTGCAAGTTCTAGAACTTTTAGTTTCTTACACGAATTAGAGTCATTGTTAGAGCACGGACTTATTAAAGGTGGGGATTTAAACAATGCAATTGTTTATGTGGATAAAGAAATCTCTGAATCTACAATGGAGAATTTAAAGAAAGCATTTGGTAAAGACGAGATTTCTGTAAAACCAAACGGAGTTTTAGATAACCTTACTTTACATTATCCAAACGAAGCAGCAAGACACAAACTGCTTGATGTAATTGGAGATTTATCTTTAATTGGAGTTCGTATTCAAGGAAAAATTATTGCTAATAAACCAGGACACTTTGTAAATACTCAATTTGCAAAGAAATTGGCAAAAATCATCAAAATAGAGCAAAGAAATCATGTTCCTACATATGATTTACATCAAGAACCATTGATGGATATTCATAAGATCATGTCTATGCTGCCTCACAGACCACCATTCTTGTTGATTGACAGAATTATTGAAATGTCTGATCGTCATGTAGTAGGATTGAAAAATGTTACTATGAATGAGAATTTCTTTGTTGGTCACTTCCCAGAGGCTCCAGTTATGCCAGGTGTATTAATTGTAGAGGCAATGGCACAAACAGGAGGGATTTTAGTATTAAGCACTGTTCCAGATCCTGAAAATTATTTGACATATTTCATGAAAATTGATAATGTTAAATTTAAACACAAAGTATTGCCGGGTGATACTTTAATCTTTAAATGTGAGTTAATATCTCCTATCAGAAGAGGAATTTGTCATATGCAGGCAAACGCTTATGCAAATGGTAAATTAGTAACTGAAGCAGAATTGATGGCACAAATAGCAAGAAAACAATAATAAATTATCAAATTTATTGTTTAGGTTTGTTGCTTCAAATTAGAATATTTTAATTAAAAATATAAAACATACAGATGAATCAACCATTAGCATATGTTCATCCAGGCGCGAAAATCGCTAAAAACGTTGTAATAGAGCCATTTACAACAATTCACAATAATGTTGTTATTGGTGATGGTACTTGGATTGGTTCAAACGTGACCATTATGGAAGGTGCTCGAATTGGAAAAAATTGTAATATTTTTCCGGGAGCTGTAATTTCTGCAGTGCCACAAGATTTAAAATTTGGAGGTGAAGATTCTCTTGCGATTATTGGTGATAATTGTACAATTAGAGAATGTGTAACTATAAATAGAGGAACAATTGCTTCTGGTCAGACTGTAATTGGTAACAATTGTTTAGTAATGGCTTATGCACATATTGCACACGACTGTGAGATCGGAAACAATGCAATTATTGTAAACGGCGTTGCTTTAGCAGGTCACGTAGTAGTTGGTAATCATGCTGTTATTGGAGGCTTAGCTGCGATTCACCAATTTATCCATATTGGAGATCATGCTATGATTTCTGGAGGTTCTTTGGTTAGAAAAGACGTTCCTCCATTTACAAAAGCGGCAAAAGAACCTTTGTCTTATGTTGGAATTAATTCTGTAGGTTTAAGAAGAAGAGGATTTACAACTGAAAAAATTAGAGAAATTCAGGAAATTTATAGGATTTTATACCAAAAGAATTATAACACAACTCAAGCCTTAAGTATTATTGAGGCTGAAATGGAAGCGACTCCAGAAAGGGATGAAATTCTAGATTTTATTAGAAATTCTTCTCGAGGAATTATGAAAGGTTACTCAGGAAATTATTAAAAAATAAAGTTTAATTGTTTATTTGTTTAATCGTTAGTCGAAAAAAACAGTTAAACGATTAAACGGTTAAACAAAAAATAAAACAAATACAAATGGCATCTACATCAGATATTAGAAACGGATTGTGTATTAAATTTAATCACGATATCTATAAAATCATCGAATTTCTTCACGTAAAACCTGGAAAAGGCCCAGCTTTCGTGAGAACAAAATTGAAAAGTTTAACTTCTGGTAAAGTATTAGACAATACTTTTTCAGCAGGTCACAAGATTGACGTTATTCGTGTTGAAACACATACATTTCAATATTTATATCCAGAAGGTGATGAGTTTCACTTTATGAATGCTGAAACGTTTGAGCAAATTTCTTTGAATAAAAACATTTTGGACGCTCCAGATTTGTTAAAAGAAGGAACGAACGTAATGGTACAGATCAATACAGAAACAGATTTGCCATTATCAGTAGATATGCCAGCATCTGTAATTCTTGAAGTTACTTACGCTGAACCAGGTGTAAAAGGAAATACAGCTACAAACGCTACTAAAAATGCAACAGTAGAAACTGGTGCAAATATCAACGTTCCTTTGTTTATCAACGAAGGCGATAAAATTAAAATTGATACAGCTTCAGGATCTTACATGGAGCGTGTAAAAGAGTAGTTTTTTTAATTAAGATAATTTGACAATGAGTCAATTAGATGCTAAGTGAGTCGACATAATTTTGTATATTCACATTCTAATTGACTCATTTTCTAATTGACAGATTTTCTAATTATACTATATGAAATTTCCAAAGAGTCATTCTTTACAAGAAATTGCCAATTTGCTTAACTGCAAATTTATTGGAGACAAAGACTTTCAAGTCTTAGGTATGAACGAGATACACGTTGTGGAGCCTGGAGATATTGTTTTTGTTGACCACCCAAAATACTATGATAAAGCTTTACAATCGGCGGCGACCATTGTTTTGATAAACAAAGAAGTAGAATGCCCAGAGGGTAAAGCGCTTTTAATCTCAGACGACCCTTTTAGAGATTTTAATATTCTTACCAAACATTTTAAACCGTTTCAATTGGCAAATGTTGCTATCGCACCATCTGCAGAGATAGGAGAGGGAACTGTTATTCAGCCAAATACTTTTGTAGGTAATCATGTTAAAATTGGTAAAAACTGCCTAATTCATTCAAATGTTTCTATTTACGATCATACCATAATTGGAGATAACGTAATTATTCATGCAGGAACTATTTTAGGAGCCGATGCTTTTTACTATAAAAAACGTCCTGAAGGTTTTGATCAATTGGTTTCTGGAGGAAGAGTAGTTATTGAAGATAATGTTGGTATTGGTGCTTTGTGCACGATAGACAAAGGTGTTACTGGAGATACTACAATTGGAGCGGGAACAAAACTGGATAATCAAGTGCATGTAGGGCATGATACCGTAATAGGTAAGAAATGTTTAATTGCTTCTCAAACTGGTATTGCAGGTTGTGTGATTATCGAAGATGAAGTTACGATGTGGGGTCAAGTAGGAACTACAAGTGGCATTACAATTGGGGCAAAAGCAGTTGTAATGGGACAAACAGGCGTTACTAAATCAGTTGAGGGAGGAAAATCATATTTTGGTACTCCAATTGAAGAATCTAGAGAAAAATTGAAACAATTAGCCAATATCAAGAAGATTCCTGAAATTTTAAGTAAATTGAAGTAATATGTCTATTAAAGAATTTGTTCAGAAATTTTATAAGTCAGATGCATTAATTGATAGCGAAATTCTAAAAACATATCTGCATCCAGATGTTATGCTTGAATGGAACAGTAGCAAAGGTTTTATTCAAATGGATTATGATTCGATAATTGAAATGGCCAATGACCTTAGCCGTGCCTATGTGCGCTCTAAGGTTAGAATTAGCCATATTATTAGCGAAGATGATTTAGTATCAGTGCGTTATTCTCATTTTGTAAAAACAATAGAAAATCCGAGAGAAGAAATGCTTTTAGCACATTTTGCAACCATTTGGCAGATAAAAGATGATAAACTTTATAGAGGTTATCAAATGAGTCAATTTTCTTAATATTTTTTTGACAATAAAAGAGGCAAAATACATTACAAAACCTTATTTTTGCAACACAAATTTAAAAACTACATAAAATATATATCATGAGTGTTTTAGTTAATAAAGATTCCAAAATAATTGTTCAGGGATTTACAGGAAGCGAAGGTACTTTCCATGCTTCTCAAATGATTGAGTACGGTACTAATGTTGTTGGAGGTGTTACTCCAGGAAAAGGTGGTACTAGCCATTTAGATCGTCCAGTTTTTAACACAGTAAAAGACGCTGTTGATCAAGCTGGTGCTGATACTTCTATCATTTTTGTTCCGCCAGCTTTTGCTGCTGATGCAATTATGGAAGCTGCTGATGCTGGAATTAAAGTAATTATTGCTATTACAGAAGGAATTCCTGTAGCAGATATGATTAAAGCAAATAATTATGTTAAAGAAAGAAATTCTAGATTAATTGGACCAAACTGTCCAGGTGTAATTACTCCAGGTGAAGCTAAAGTTGGTATTATGCCAGGTTTCGTTTTCAAAAAAGGAACAGTTGGTATCGTTTCTAAATCTGGAACTTTAACTTACGAAGCTGCTGATCAAGTTGTAAAACAAGGTTTAGGCATCACAACTGCAATTGGTATTGGTGGAGATCCAATTATTGGAACTACAACTAAAGAAGCTGTTGAATTATTAATGAACGATCCAGAAACTGAAGCTATCATCATGATTGGTGAAATCGGTGGTCAACTTGAAGCAGACGCTGCAAGATGGGTAAAAGCTGATGGAAACCGTAAACCAGTTATTGGATTTATCGCTGGAGAAACTGCTCCTGCTGGTAGAACAATGGGTCACGCAGGTGCAATTGTTGGTGGTTCTGATGATACAGCTGCTGCTAAAAAACAAATCATGAGAGATAACGGAATTCACGTTGTTGATTCACCAGCTGAAATTGGTAAAAAAGTAAAAGAAGTACTTGGATAATCTTCAAGTCTCAAAATAATAAATTCCAAAAAAGTCTCAATTATCCTGTTGAGACTTTTTTACATTTTAAAGGCTGAGGCGTAAATGAAAAAAACTTAGCATCTCAGAACCTCAGTATCTTAGAAGCTTAAAAAGAAAATATGTATAAAGAATTAGAAAAATTTAAAGCAACAAACAGTTTTACTTTTACTGTAAATGATAGTTTAGAAGAAGCTTGCAACGCGCCAGAAGGAAGCGCTGGAATCTTTGTTGTGTATGCTGTTGAAGATGATGCAAAAGAACTAATTATGGTTGGTTCTACAGGAACTGTTCAAAATGACGGAACTTTAAAAAGTAAAAATGGTGGGCTTTACGACAAAATTGTAAACGGGCATCAATTTGCTAAAACAGGAAGAAAATATTCTTGGCCAGCACAAATGAAACTTGAGAACATTGAAGCATTAGAAGTAGTTTGGTACGAAACTTTTGCTGGAGATATAAAAGCAATTCCGACAGCTGTTGAAGGGCAGGTTTTACAAAATTTCTTAGATGAAAATGGTAAATTGCCAAGATGGAATGTTGCTTTTTAAGTAAAAAAAATCTAAAATATAAAAGCCTTACTGATAAAACAGTGAGGCTTTTTTGTTTTTAGATAATGAAAAACATCATCAAAAAAAGCTTTGATTTTGTTTAAGAAAAAAAATAACTTCTTAATATTTGAGAAATGAAATAGTTTAGTCTAATTCTGTTAATTAAAATTTAAATTATAGTAAATTTTAGGTTTAATCAAAAAAACGGTATAAATACTGATAAATTTGAAAAAAAAAGTAAATTTTAGCGAATTATTGGGTTTTAATCTTTTGCTTTTATATATTTATCACACAAAAACAAAAAATAATGTTAAAATTTGAGTTTTTTTAAAGATAAAAAGAGTTCTGTAAAATGTAAAATACTTGTTTAATTTTTGTTAAATTATAGTTTATTGCAGATCAAATATAATCTTAAAAAAAGAATCAAATTTTAAAAGCAATATTAACCCTTTGCAATTAATCCTCCTTTTACGATTGATTTAGATTGATTCGATTTTTTGCGCCCCAAAGTATTTTTGTATGAGCCAAATTTTAAAGAACAAGGTTTTAGACGATTTTATTCTATGGAACAATTTGAAAAATGGTAATGAGAAATCCTTCTCTTTGCTTTTTGAAAAGTATTATGGAGACTTAATTAGTTATGGCAATTCACTTTGTCCGTATGCTGAAAAAGTGCAAGATTGTATTCAAGATGTTTTTGCAGATATTTGGCTTTATCGAGACTCTTTGCAAGATAATGTTATAGTAAAAGCGTATTTGCTTTCTAGTGTCAGAAAAAGAATTGCCCGACTGCATGAAAGAGATCATGTCTTTAGAAAAACAACTACAACAGATGTTTTAGAATTCCTTTTTGACTTTTCCATAGAAAATGATTTAGTAGAAGATGAAGTTACTGCCGAACGAGTTCTGCTTTTGAATAAATTATTAAATGATTTGCCTGAACGCCAGAAAGAGGCATTGTATTTACGCTATCACCAAGGTTTAAGTGTAGATCAAATAGCAGATTTGTTAGATGTAAATTATCAGTCTGCGAGTAATCTTCTTCATCGAGGTTTGTTGAGTCTTCGTAAGGAATGGAAGGGGAGTATTCCGCTTTTAGTCCTTATATCTTCAGGGGTTTTTTAAATATTTAAGAAAAAATCAAAAAAAAATCTTAAATCGGTGAGTATATAATAAAAAAACTGTCCTCTATGTTTTTGTAACCTTTATAGTAAGATGCAAAAACGTAACAATTATACCGAAATAGAAGACTTTTTGGCTGATGAATCTTTTCAATTATGGATTTTATCTAAAATTGATGAACAAGGCTGGGAAGAATGGACTTTAGAAAATCTTCAAAGAGCCAAACTTGTCGAAGATGCTAGACTTGTGTTACTGGCAATGAGAGTTCCAAAATCTAATTTATCTTCTAACGAAATTCATGAAGCCTTACAGCAAACTTGGCGTAAAATTGAACATAGAGAAGAACTTTCTCAAGAAACTTCAAAACTTCAAAAATTAAAAATACAGAGATATTGGATTAGCGGTATTGCTGCAGCTATTCTAGTTAGTATTTTTTCTGTATGGTTATTTAGAAACGAATTAACTGCAAATGATAGTGTAGTTACTTATAACGAACTGGTTCAGGATAATGATGAAGGTTTGGTAGAACAAACCAACAATTCTGAAAAATCACAGATCATTACTTTATCTGATGGAAGTTCGGTCTTATTACAGCCCAATAGTAAATTAAGTTACCCTAAAATCTTTACCGGGAACGAAAGAAAGGTGTATTTATCCGGCGAAGGTTTCTTTGAAATTAGTAAAAATCCTAAAAAGCCTTTTTTTGTTTACGCTAACGAAATTGTCACTCGCGTTGTAGGTACAAGCTTTAGAATAAAGGCTTATCCAGATCAGCAGAATGTTGAAGTTCTTGTTCGCACCGGTAAAGTTAAGGTAAAATCTAATGATTTGGTTCGCATCGCAGAAAAAGAGGAAATTGTTTTGCTTCCTAATCAAGCGTTGCGTTTTGCTCGTAAGGAATTAGTTTTTAATAAAATAACTAATATTACTCAAGACCCTATTTTAGTAAGCAGTGTTAGGAATATTGAGCAACTAAGCTTTGAATTTACAGATATACCTGTAGCACAAATTCTTGAAACTATCGAACAGGCTTATTTGGTAGATATAGATTTTCCTCACGACAAATTAAAAGATTGCAGATTAACTACTTCATTAAGCGATCAGCCGCTGGCGGAAAAGCTGAAAATAATTTGTAAAAGTATTGGGAATGATACGAATTACGAAATGAATGGAAATCAGATTGTAATTACGACTTCTGGCTGTAACTAGAATTCTTAATTCAATTAAAATAACCGAAGAAAAATCCGAAATTAAACTAATTAATAAACTGAAAAAATAATTTATAACTGCCTATGTAAAAATGAATACATAAAAAAAGTGCCGAGAATGCTGTAACATTAACGACACTTAAATCTGAATAAATCACTCTCTGTAAAGGGTAATTTATGATGTTTCTTAAAATACACTCGAATAGTATTAATCAAAACAAACCAAAATTATGAAAAAACCTGTTGTCAAGCAACGATTACTTCACCAAATCATGAAAATAACGCTGTTTCAGTTTGTGTTAGCGCTTGTGTTTTCAAGCGTTACTCTCGCAAATAATGTAAATGGGCAGAAAAAATTAGATACTAAAGTAACTATTACAGTTGATAACCTAACTTTAGATAATGCTTTATCGAAAATCGAGAAGTCTGCTCATGTAAAATTTTCCTATAACTCAAGACTTCCTCAGCTTGGAGAGAAAGTTAGTATAGAAGCAAATCAAGAAACGCTGTCTAGTATTTTAAGCAGAATATTGGTTCCTTTTAATATTACTTTTTCAGAAGTTAGCAATCAAATTATACTGCAAAAGAATTCTGCAAATTCGTTTTCTTATGCAAATAATCATGATTCTTTATTTGAAATTTTAACTTTTGGACCAATTATTAAAGGAAAGGTTACAGATCAAAGCGGATCTCCTCTTCCTGGTGCTACTGTAATGGCAAAAGGAACAAAAACTGCTGTACTCACAGATTTCGATGGAAACTTTTCGATTGAAATGCCTGCTAATGTCAACCGTTTGGTTATTTCTTATGTTGGTATGGAAACAAAAGAAATTGGTATTGAAAACACTTCTCCCACTATTGTTTTAACAGAAGCAGGTCAGAATCTTAAAGAAGTTGTAGTTACAACGGGTTACGAAAAAACTTCAAAAAGAACATTTACTGGGGCAATTAGTAAAATTTCTGGTACTGAATTAAAAGTTGATGGAGTAGTTGACGTAAGCCGAATGATTGAAGGAAAAGCAGCAGGGGTTACAGTGCAAAACGTTACAGGAACTTTTGGTACAGCACCTAAAATCACAGTTCGTGGTTCTTCTTCAATTTTTGGAGACACAAAGCCATTATGGGTTATTGATGGTGTTGTTCAGGAGGATATAATTAATATGTCATTTGCAGATTTAGCGTCTGGAAATTCTGAGACTTTATTAAGTTCATCTGTAGCTGGTTTAAACGCTAACGATATTCAAAGCATTGAAATTCTTAAAGATGCATCTGCTACTTCAATTTATGGTTCAAGATCATTAAACGGAGTTGTGGTTGTAACAACCAAACAAGGACGTAGAGATTCGCCATTAAAAATTAGTTACGGATTAGAGCAAACTGTTAGAACGGTTCCAAATTATAGCCAATACGACATCTTGAATTCTCAAGAATCTATGAGTATTTTTAAAGAAATGGAAGCTAAAGGTTATTTAGATTTACCTTCTACAGTAAATGGCAGATACGGTGGAGCATACAATATTTTAGGAAGAGCAATAAATACATATAATCCTGAAACAGGAACTTATTTAGTTAATAATGACCCAGTAAGCCGTAACAATTTCTTGAAAAAGTACGAGCAGGCAAATACAGATTGGTTTAATGTATTGTTTAGGCCTTCAATTACACAAAATCACTCTTTAAGTTTTTCTGGAGGAGGAAAAAATAATACGTTTTATGCTTCATTAGGTTATTATACAGATCCAGGATGGACTATTGCTGACGATGTAAAACAGATTTCTAGTAACATAAAAGGGACTTTTTATGTAAATGATAAATTAAATATTACATTATCTACATTGGCATCTATCAGGGATCAAGGTGCACCAGGAAGTTATGAAAGCGAAAAAGATGTTGTTTTTGGTAAAGTAACACGTGATTTTGATATCAATCCGTTTAATTATGTATTAAATACAAGTAGAACTTTACGTCCTTATGATGAAAATGGCAATTTAGAATACTACAGAAATAACTGGGCTAAAATGAATATTGTAAACGAATTGGCTAACAATTTCATGGAAATTGAGGTGAAAGATATTCGTTTTCAATTGGATTTAGATTATAAAATTAACCCACATTTGACTTATAATTTAACGGGTTCTGCTCGTTATGCAAACACAAGTCGTGAGCATAAAATCTTAGAAGGTTCAAATGTTGTTGGTGCTTATAGAGCAGGAACAGCAATTGGTGAAGATGGAGTAAATACTCTTGTAAGAGATCAAAACATCTTTTTATATCAAGATCCTAATGATTTAACTGCTCCAAAAGAATCTGTATTGCCAAACGGAGGATTTTTGAGAAAGTTTACAAACGACATGACATCTTACAATTTAAGAAATAGTGTTAGCTATAGAAATATTTTCAGCGATAAACACGAAGTAGAAGGTTTATTTGGAACTGAAATGAGAGTTGTAGACAGAACTAGTGATCAATTTACTGCAGCTGGTCTACAATACGACAGAGGTTTAACTGCTTTTACAGATCCAAGAATTATTGAAAAAATAATTAATGCGGGTGACTCATATTATGGCTTTAATGAAGAAAAAGAAAGAACGGTAGGTTTCTTTGGTAAAGTAGGTTATACTTATGATCGTCGTTATACAGCTTCTGTTACAGGACGTTATGACGGGTCTAACAGACAAGGAGACAGTGATTCTTCTCGATGGTTGCCAACTTACACTTTTAGTGGAAAATGGAATGTGGCTGAGGAAAGCTTCATGAAAGATGTACAGTCAATTAACACTTTGGCATTAAGAGCATCGTACGGTTTAACAGCTACTGCGGGTCCAGCTACAAACTCTTTGGCAATTTACAAAAGTGCTATTACAGACCGTTTTGGACTTGATGACAGAGAGTCTGCTATTAGAATTGAAGAACTTCAAAACGGAAACCTAACTTGGGAAAAACAGTTTGAAACTAACATTGGACTTGATTTAGGAATGTTTAATAATAGAGTTCAATTTACAACAGATGTTTACCGTCGTAAAGCTTTTGATTTGGTGGATTATGTAATTACATCTGGAATTGGAGGTCAAAGAATCAGACAGGGTAACAATGCTGATATGGAGACTAAAGGTTTGGAGGTTGCAATAACAACTAAAAATATTAATTCTAAAGATTTTAAATGGTCTACGAATCTTAATTTTTCTATTTATAATCAAGAAATTACAAAACTACAAAATACGCCAACAGCATTTGATTTAATTGATGCAAACGGAGGTAATGCAGTGGGACATCCTAGAAACTCATTGTATTCTTACCAGTTCACAGGTTTAAATAATCAAGGTCTTCCAACATTCCTCTTGCAGGATGGAGCTGAAAATAACATTACTGATGCCAATTTTCAGGATAATTTAAATGTTACAAAATATTTGAAGTATGAAGGATCAATTGAACCAAATAAATCAATTGGTTTGGCCAATACATTTACATACAAAAATTGGTCTTTATATGTATTCTTTGTGGGTTCAGGAGGAAATAAGGTTCGTTTAAACCCTGTTTATGACAGTACTTACGACGACTTAACAGTATTTACAAAAGATTTTACAAACCGTTGGATTAATCCAGGAGATGAAAACTATACAAATGTACCTGTGATTGCAGATAAACGTATGAATGCTAACTATGGCGGCGAGCGTACTTTGGCAAGAGCTTACAATACATATAACTATTCAGATGTTCGTATTGCTGATGGAGATTTTATCAGATTGAAAAATATATCATTGAGCTGGGAATTTCCTAGTGATTTCAAGAAAAAAATAGGAGTGAGCACTTTTACATTAAAAGGTTCAGCAGTAAATCCTTGGCTAATTTATTCTGATAAAAGATTAAACGGACAAGATCCTGAGTTTCGTAATTCTGGAGGAGTTGCTTTACCGGTAACATCTCAATACACTTTTACTTTAAACCTTTCATTATAATAGTCTAGATCATGAAAAACTTAAAAATAGCATTGTCCCTATTAATACTTATTTGTATTACTAGCTGTGATGATTTCTTATCGGAGAAACCAGATAATAGAACAGAAATTGATACCCCAGAAAAAATAAAAGAATTATTAGTTGAAGCATATCCTCAAATGAGTTATTTCGAGATTGCAGAAACTATGTCTGATAATGTTTTTGATAGTGGATTGGCTACAACATTAGTTAGAAACGAACAAAACTACAATTGGGAAATTAATACAGAAGCAACTGATATTGATACTCAAGCTTATTATTGGGATGCTTGTTATAAAGCAATCGCGCACGCAAACAAAGCACTAGAAGCAATTGAAGAGTTAGGTAGTCCTGCGAGTTTAAATCCGCAAAGAGGAGAAGCATTGATTGCTAGAGCTTATTCTCACTATATGTTAGTTTCATTGTGGTCAAAGCGTTATAATCCAGCAACTGCTGCTACTGATTTAGGAGTTCCGTACGTGACAAAACCAGAAACCGAACTAATAACAAAATATAAAAGAAATACAGTTGCTGAAGTTTTCGATTTTATCGAAAAAGACATTGTAGAAGGTTTGAAATATGTAACAAACGATTATAAAGAACCAAGATTCCACTTTAATGTATCGGCTTCAAAAGCTTTTGCTAGCAGATTTTATTTAGTAAAAGGAAACTGGGATAAAGTAATTGAGCTGTCTAATGATTTAGGATCAAGACCAATAGGAAAATTAAGAGATTTTTCTACTTACGAATCTATTGGTGTAGAAGACCAACAATTAAAATACGGAGCAAGTGATGTTGAGACCAATTTATTAATCGTTTCAGCAAACACTATTGTAGGAAGATTATATTCTTTAAACCGATTTAATTTATCAGGTTTACGCCGTCCAGAAATTTTTGGAGGTACAACAAATCTTTTTAACAAAGCTTACTATTATAACTTCTATTCTTCAAACGGTAGTATTACATTGTTTCTTCCTAAGTTTTATGAATACTTTAAATATTCTAACGTAACAGCTGGAATTGGAGATCCTTATGTTGCTGAAGTTTTACTAAGTAACGATGAATTTTTCTTAAACAGAATCGAGGCTCACGTTATGAAAGGAGAAATAGATACAGCTACTGAGGAATTAGAATATTTCTTGGCAACAAGAACTCCAACATATAATCCGACAACAGATAAATTGACAGAAGCAAGAGTAGTAGCTAAATTCCCTGTAATTGCAGATGAATATACTCCATTCTACAGCATGACACCTGTACAGACGTCTTATATAAAAGCGATTGCAGAAACAAGAAGAAGAGATTTTATACATGAAGGACTTAGATGGTTTGATATTAAACGTTTCAATATTGTAGTAAAACACGAAACATCAAACAAGCCAGCCAATATACTAGAAAAAGACGACAACAGAAGAGCTTTACAGATTCCGTTGCACGCTTCAAGTACAGGTTTAGAATTAAATCCTAGATAATCTTAAAAATGAAAATTATGAAATTATTAAAATATAATAAAATTGCGGTTTTAGCACTCGTTTCGATAACTCTATTTTCATGTGGCAGTGATGATCTTCCTGGAGAAAGCCAGTTAGATTTTACACAGCCTGAAAAAACAAGCTTAGACACCTGGATTGATGGTACGTATCTAAATCCATACAATATTAATGTACAATATAAATGGAATCAAAACACTGTAGATAATAGCCGTTTTTTATTTCCGCCAGCAGTCGATAAAGTAAAACCGGCACTTGAAATTGTAGAAACAATATGGCTAAAAAGTTATGCAGCAATTGGAGGCCCTGACTTTGTAAAGAAAATTGCCCCAAGAGAGATTGTTTTGGTTGGAGGAGTTAATTTAAATAGTGTAGGAACAAGGACTTTAGGTTTGGCCGAAGGCGGACAGAGAGTTACTTTGTTTGAAACAGATTATATTGATAAAACAGATCGTGCAAATGTATCAGAGTTTATACATACAATTCAGCACGAGTACATCCATATTCTAAATCAGAATAAACCTTTTGACGAAAAAACTTGGAAAACATTAACGCCAGGAGGTTATACTGCAGATTGGTATAATTATGAAATTCCAGAATCGAATGAACTTGGGTTTATTACAAGTTATGCAAGATCAAATATTAATGAAGATTTTGCCGAAACAGCTTCAATGATCCTAATTTATTCAAAAGATGAATATGCGGCGTTTTTAGCAGGTATTCAAAGCCCATTTGCTCTTCAGGCTTTAAAAGCAAAAGAAGCGATTGTGGTAAAATATTTCAAAGAAGCATTTAACATGGATTTTTATGCTTTAAGAGATGAAGCAGAAAAAAATACAACATCTGTACTAAATTAAAATTAGCATTATGAAAATGAAACAACTATATAAGTATTTATTTGCAGCTGTTTTAATACTGCAATTAATCGCCTGTAATAACAATACAGATGCGGAACAACTTTTTGAAGATACGCCAACAGCACGTTTAAATAAACAAAAATCTGAGTTAAACGATGTGCTACTTTCGTCACAGTACGGATGGAAAGCAGTTTATTTTACAGATAATACAGTTTTAGGAGGATACACGCACTTATTTAAATTCGCAGATGATGGAACTGTACAAATGGCTTCAGATTTTGACGCTGATACAAAGACCTATAAAAGTGAATATGCAATTCAAGTAGGAAGTACAGTAAGTTTAACTTTTACAACAAAGAACAGAATTCACCTTTTGTCAGATTCAAATAATTATCCAATTCCAGCTTTAAGAGCAAAAGGATATTTAGGAGATTTTCAATTTTTGTACTACGGACAAGAAAACGGAGAGATTATTTTTAAAACCAATAGAAATAATCAAGAACTACGTTTTGTAAAAGCAACTGCAGACGATTGGATAGACTTGCCAAAAAATCTAGAAATGGAGCAAAATGTTATTGGAGGAGAAGAAAGACCACTTTTTAGATTGCTAGAAACTAATGATGGTACAACCACTCATAAATTTGATTTTTCATTTACGCCTGCTACCCGTTTTGCTAACTCAAATTCTATTGAAAGCGGATACTCAGTTAGCTATGATATGGGAGTTGGTTACACTCCAACGGGAATCATTGTAAGTCCAGCAGTTGAAGTAGGTGGACAAAAATTATCAAATTTCACATATAACGATACGGACGGAAGTTTTACAGCAACGGGAACAGGCGGTGTTTCTGCTGTAATCAAATATACAACTAAGCCTTTGGTTCTTACAGATGATTATAAATTTTTGCTTCCTGGAAAACCATTGTCGTGGTTTGGATTCTTTGTAGATGATTATACTATAGATTCTCCTGCAAACTCTTCATTGTTTTATGCCGAGTTAGAAAAAGTTAATGCAGCGTTACCGTCAGGACAACGTATTGCCTCAATAGAGATATATGCAAATCATTCTCTTGGAACTTTTATTTATTACACTTTTGCAGGAAGAGGTGCTTTATTCCATTACGTGACAGTTGAAGAAGACGCAGTAGGTAAAAAAGCAATCTTAAAACACAAGTCATGGAATGGAAATACTACGGTTGCAACACCTCCTTTCTTGGCAAGTATTGATAAATATTTCATGGATCCTCAAGGAATTTATGTAAAAGCAGAAAGTTTTAGATTATTCTATTCTGATCCGGTTTACACCTTTACAAGTGCCACAAGTCCGTTTAGAATGACAACTTGGAAGCTTCAATAGTATAAAAAAAGCAGCTCAATTTTTGAGCTGCCTTTTATGAAACATAATTTCTGAGTCAAAATTAATAACTCCTTAATATATAGTTTTATGATAAAAAAAGTCTTAACACCAGCTTTTATTGCAATTTTCTTTTGGGGTA
Organism: Flavobacterium sp. UW10123; assembly: GCF_040538975.1. Classification (NCBI taxonomy): domain Bacteria; kingdom Pseudomonadati; phylum Bacteroidota; class Flavobacteriia; order Flavobacteriales; family Flavobacteriaceae; genus Flavobacterium; species Flavobacterium sp. UW10123. Next base: position 87,338 of record NZ_JBEWQE010000003.1, on the reverse strand, counting down.
TAGGGCTTTTGATAATTAACGAATGCTATTATGAATATTTAAGACCTTATCTATATCTGTCTATAATAATTGCGATTGGATCTATAGTCTTAGATAAGATTAAGGAAGATAAAGAAGAATAGTCCAAAGAAATGCATTTTTAAGAATGTCAAGTGAGCATTCTTATTAACGAAACAAAATCATATTTAAACTTTTTTAGTTTTGTTTTTTTATTTTGGGGGAAAACAGCTCATTTAATGAGCTGTTTTTTTTGTTTTAACAGCATTCAAAATTCTTAAGGCAATTTTTGGATTACAAATTTCATTAAATGCTCAAATAATCTATATTTGTAATTCAAAAAATAAAACGAATACCTTAATATGAAATTACTAGAAGGAAAAGTTGCAATTATTACTGGTGCAAGCCGTGGAATTGGAAAAGGAATTGCTGAAGTTTTTGCTAAACATGGAGCAAACGTTGCTTTTACATACAGCTCATCTGCAGCATCTGCAGAAGCTTTAGAAGCAGAATTAAATAGTTTAGGAGTAAAAGCGAAAGGATACCAATCTAACGCAGCAGATTTTAACGAAGCTCAAACCTTTGTTGACGCTGTTTTAGCAGATTTTGGAACTGTAGATATCTTAATCAATAATGCTGGAATTACAAAAGACAACCTATTAATGCGTATGTCTGAAGCAGATTTTGACCAAGTAATTGATGTAAACTTGAAATCGGTTTTCAATATGACAAAAGCGATTCAGAAAACTTTCTTGAAACAAAGAGCAGGATCTATCATCAACATTAGCTCTGTTGTTGGAGTTTCTGGAAACGCAGGTCAGACAAACTACGCAGCTTCTAAAGCTGGAGCTATCGGATTTACTAAATCTGTAGCGCTTGAATTAGGTTCTCGTAACATTCGTTGCAATGCAATCGCTCCAGGTTTCATCGAAACTGAAATGACTGCAAAATTATCAGAAGATGTAGTAAAAGGATGGAGAGAAGGTATTCCGTTGAAACGCGGAGGAACTCCAGAAGACGTTGCAAATGCTTGTCTTTTCCTTGCTTCAGATATGAGCGGCTACATTACAGGACAAGTTCTTAATGTTTGCGGAGGAATGCTAACATAAGGTACTGAGGTGCTAAGTTGCAAAGGTTCAAAGGTTTTGAAATCTTTGAATTATTAATCTTCCAATTACGAAATAAATTATGACGACAAACACGATTCTTTTATTATTGCTTTCTTTAGTAATCGCTGGTGGTTTATCGTACTTTCAATATTTTTTCAAAGCCAAAAGTAAATCCAATGTGATTGTACTTTTGGCTTTTTTACGTTTTTTGGCCATTTTCGGATTGTTGGTTTTATTGATTAATCCGATAATTTCTAAAAATTCTTTGGAGATTACCAAAACGCCTTTGGCAATTGTAGTCGATAATTCAAGTTCTATTGTAGCTTTAAAATCAGATAAAAAAGCAATTGAATTATATCAAAAACTAGTTTCAAACCCAGCTTTAAAGGAAAAGTTTGAAATTCAGTCTTATCAGTTTGACAACGATTTTAAAATTTCAGATAAATTTGATTTTAAAGGGAATCAAACTAATTTGGATGAAGCGGCAAAGAATTTAAAAAGCATCAACAAAAATCTGATTTTCCCAACCGTAATTATTACAGACGGAAATCAAACTACAGGAAACGACTATGTCTATAGATTCGATCCTGTCAATAAAGTTTATCCTTTGGTTGTGGGAGATACAACCACTTTTTTCGATTTAAAAATCAATCAGCTCAACGTAAACAAATACGCTTTTCATAAAAATAAATTCCCTGTCGAAGTTTTTCTGCAATATGCTGGTACCAAAACTGCCAATGCAGAATTTACCATTTCGGAAGGAAATACAGTCGTAGCAAAAGAAAAACTTTCGTTTTCGCCTTCTAAAAAAACAGCTTCTTTGAATTTGCTTCTTCCTGCAGATAAAGTAGGATTGCAGATTTATAAAGCTAGCATCCAATCTTCGGCCAAAGAAAAAAACAGCTATAATAACATCAAAAATTTCGCAGTTGAAATTATTGACCAGAAGTCGACAATTGCTATTGTTTCTGCAATAAATCATCCAGATATTGCTTCTTTAAAACGTTCGATAGAAGTTAATGCACAGCGTAAAGTGATATTGGCTAAGCCAAATCAAATTAACGACTTACAAGATGTTTCTGTTTTAGTTTTATATCAGCCAACAACAGCTTTCAAACCAATATTTGACAACAATAAATTAAAAGGAACAAATACCTTTATTATAACAGGAAACAATACCGATTTCAATTTTTTAAATCAGCAGCAAAACAATCTGATTTTTAAAATGAGCAATCAGCGAGAAGATTTCCTTAACGAATTCCATTCCGATTTTAATCTTTTTGCTATTGATGATATCGGTTTTGAAAATTTCCCGCCTTTGCAAAATCCGTTCGGAAATATCAGCACAAACGGAAATGTTTCTATTTTACTTTCGTCAAAAATTAGGAACGTTTCTACAAACGCTCCATTATTGGCTTTCGCCGAAAATCAAGGAAAAAGAACCGCTTTTCTTCTTGGAGAAAACAGTTGGAAATGGCGTTTGCAAAGTCATGTCGACAATCAGTCTTTTGAAAAGTATGACGTTTTTGTTGATAAAATAGTTCAATATTTAGCAACATCAGCCTCAAAAAAATCTTTGGTAGTAACTCACGAAAGCTTCTATAATTCTGGAGAAGAAATTATCATCAATGCGCAATATTTCAACAAAAATTATGAGTTTGATGAAAAAGCTAGACTTACAATCAGTGTTGCAAATGCAGCAACTAAGCAAACCAAAAATTACGATTTACTAAAAGGAAGTAATTCTTTCTCGGCTAATTTGGAAGGACTTCCTGCTGGAAAATATAACTTTACAGTAAAAGAATTAAATTCAAATACGTCATACGCAAGCCATTTTGAAATTTTAGATTTCGATATCGAAAAGCAATTCGTAAATCCAGATGTCACAAAATTACAGCAGTTAGCGCAGCAAACAGGAGGCAGAGCATTTTTTGAAGATCAAGCCGATCAATTGATTAACACACTTTTGGAGAACAAAGAATACAAATCAATTGAGAAAAATATTTCAAGTAAAACTCCAATTATTGATTGGGTTTGGTTGTTGATTTTAATTGTTGCTTTACTGACTACAGAATGGTTTGTTAGGAAGTATAATGGATTACTTTAAAAGGCACAAAGGTTCAGAGGGGCAAAGGTTCAAAGTTTTTGCATAACTTGAAACTTTAAACACGAAACAAAACAAATAATAGTTATGGACTTCAGGCTAAAAGTTTTCTACACTGTTGCACTCCGCCTTAATTTTACTAAAGCGGCAACAGAATTGTATATTACGCAGCCGGCAGTTTCTAAACATATTCAGGAATTAGAAGAAACTTATAAAACCAAACTTTTTGAACGAAACGGTTCTAAAATTGCTTTAACTCCGGCAGGAAAAATTCTTCTAAAATATACTAAAAGTATTTTTGATATATACCGTGAAATAGACTTTGAAATGAGTTCGTTTAATGCAGAACGTCAAGGTTTGTTGAGATTAGGAGCAAGTACAACTATTTCACAATATATTATTTCTCCAGTTTTGGCTAGTTTTCATCAGAAACAAAAAGACATAAAAGTCAATTTGCTGAATGGAAATACAGAACAGATCGAAAATGCCTTAATCAATAAAGAAATCGAGATCGGAATTGTAGAAGGGCATTCTAAAAATCAATCCATAAAATATATTCCGTTTTTAAAAGACGAATTGGTTTTGGTTTGCAATAGCAATAATCCTTTTGTTAAACAAAATGAAATTTCGGTAAGCGATTTAAAATCAATGAAATTTATAACCCGAGAACGCGGATCTGGAACACTTGAAGTTATAGAATTTGCCTTGAAAAAAGCTGGTTTAAAATTCTCAGATTTACAAATCGAAATGCAGTTGGGAAGTACAGAAAGTATAAAATCATATTTATTGAATTCAGATTGTTTTGCATTTATGTCTATTCATGCCGTAAGTAAAGAGCTGAAAAATAAAGAATTGATTGTTTTAGATGTGGAGAAATTGTCAATTGAGCGATATTTTTATATTGCCACTTTACAGGGAAAATCAGATTCTTTATCAGAACTATTCATTCAAAATTTAGCATTTCATTATAACTTGAAGTTATAGCCAATCGCAATTTACGATTGGTGTTTTCAATATAAACGGCGGAACTTTGCAACATAATATCAATACCCATTTATTTTGAAAACAAAAGAACAAAGCACAGCACAATTATTTGAAATTAATCAATCCTTACAGCAAGTACTCTTTCTTGCTGTAATCCTTTTATGTTTATTTTCGATCATTTCACCTCCAATTGCACTTTTATTGGGCGTTTTAATTGTGAATCTTTTCGGAAATCCATTTGTAGAATTCAATCATAAAGCCATTACATTTTTATTGCAGTTTTCGGTTGTTGGTTTGGGATTTGGAATGAACGCCAACAGCGCAGTTTCAGCAGGAAAAGAAGGATTTGTTTTGACTGTTTTCTCAATCTTTAGCACTTTACTTTTTGGATTATTGTTAGGGAAATGGCTTAAAACTGAAAGAAAAACTTCTCATTTAATTTCTTGCGGAACAGCAATTTGTGGAGGAAGCGCCATTGCGGCCATTTCTCCCGTAATCAAATCAAATGAAAATCAGACTTCAATCGCTTTAGGAGTTATTTTTATACTTAATTCGATAGCTTTATTTGTATTTCCGTTTATCGGGCATCAATTAGATTTATCCCAAAAAGATTTTGGTTTATGGTGTGCTATTGCAATTCATGATACCAGTTCTGTAGTTGGTGCGGCAAATAAATATGGTGCAGAAGCATTGCAAGTTGCTACAACAGTAAAACTGGCGAGAGCATTATGGATTATTCCAATTTCAATCTTAACTGCTTTTCTTTTTAAAAGCAAGAACTCAAAAATCAAAATTCCTTACTTTATTGGTTTATTTGTTTTAGCAATGTTGGTAAATACCTATGTACCTTCTACAGCCATTTTTACCGGACATCTTGTTGGTATTGCAAAAATCGGTTTAACCATAACTTTGTTTTTGATTGGAGCAACTTTAAATTTTGCAACTTTAAAAACAGTAGGAGTAAAGCCTTTATTACAAGGTGTTTTTCTTTGGATTTTTATTGCCGTTTTAGCTTTAGTGTCAATTCTTTATTTGGGCTAGTTTTTTTTAACCGCAAAGAGCGCAAAGAATTACGCAAAGTTCGCAAAGTTTTTGTACAAAGCTTTGCGAACTTTGCGTTTTATTCAAAATTTAAGGTAAAAAAACTTTGCGCTCTTTGCGGTAAAACTATACTCAAAGTTTTTTAACTATTACTTTACATTAGAGAATTTTACAATTGGTTTGTCAATCATTTTGTAAAACTTTCCTTTGAAAGCAAAACGTCGTTCAATTTCAAAATTGAATGACTTTTTTGTTTTGGCCATTGCCGCAATTTCTTCAGGAACATTAGTTTCAAATTCATCTTGAGCTTTTAATGCTTTATTGAAAACCCCCTTTGTTTTGATGATAATATCTCTAAAATGCTTTTTTGTATTATCATTTACAACGGTGTAAGTTCCAGACCATTCTATGCTTTGAACATTGGTAAGCTGATAATCGTTCACTTCCATTATAGGCTGATATTTTCCATCAAAACCAGCAACTAAATACAGCCATCCCTCAAAAGGACCGCCTGCGCCGCCGTTAACATGCAATAATGTAAATGCAAACTGATCTTCTCCAATTTCGACCAATTTTGGAGTTGGGCATTGTGCAAAAGAACCGAAAGCAGCAACTGCAGGCTGGAAAGATCGCATATCCCAAGAATTGCCATTCTTTGCAAATTTTGCCAAACCAAGCAATCCTCCAGAAAAACGTCCTGTCTGTAATCCGTCTTCATCATGAACGGAATGATTAAAAGCTAGTATTTTGAATTGATTTCCTTTTGAATCTGAATAGTCAATGTTTGCTAGAAGTCTCGTTGCAACACCTTCTGTATATGGAAATAACTGATCTCCTTCAACGCCGTTTACATCGGTATAAGGTGAAGGTGTACAAGTTTTACAGATCCAACTAATGAAACCGCTTCCGTCGCGTTTGCCATATTCTGTGCCAGGAAAAAGCGCCCACATTACCTTTTTTGCTTTAAAAGGTTCGGCTATTTTTAAAGTTCTCTTCGGATTTAGAACGGTGTCTTTTATATTCCCTGGTCTTAATTCAATTTCTTGAGCAAAGCAAATGCTAGATAATAAACTAGCAGCAATAAGAAAAGTATGGCGCATATGTAAGATTTAATACTGAAACAAACTTACAAAGAAAAATATTGTTAATATAAACTTCTGTTGCTTTTAGAGCGTAAAATCTCAAAAATCTAAATTTAGTAAATCTTAATTACAGTATTTTTTGCGTATTCTTTAATTAAAACTAAATTTGCTCCCTCTAATAAAAAAACAAATGAAGAAAATCCAAATGAGACCAAAACTAATCGCTTTCGGGGCTTTAGTTATTGGGTTTATTATGCTGTCATGGGGAAATGTAGGCCATGAGCGCATTAACAAAGCAGCTGTAATGGCTTTACCAAAACAATTACAGATCTTTTTTTACAATCACATTGATTTTATTACACAAGAAGCATCGGTTCCAGATATCCGTAAGTATGCTTTAAATTATAAGGAAGAAGGCCCAAGGCATTATTTTGACATGGAAAACTTTGGAGCCGCTGACACTTATCCACAAACATTAGAAGAGGCAAAACAAAAATATGATGCTAAATTTTTAAGCGATAATGGAATTTTGCCTTGGTATATCGAAGATATGATGGCAAAATTGACTAAAGCTTTTAAAGAAAAAAATAGAGCTGAAATCTTATTTCTTGCCGCAGACTTAGGTCATTATATTGGTGATGCACACATGCCTTTGCATACTTCAAAAAATCATGACGGACAATTAACTGACCAAAAAGGTATTCACTCTTTATGGGAAAGCAGATTGCCAGAGTTATTTGTTAAAAATTATAAATTAAATGTTCCTGAAGCACAGTATTATGCAGATGTTCACAAAGCAATTTGGGATATGATTAATGATACTCACACGCTAGCACAACCTTTATTAGATATTGACAAAAAGTTAAGAGTAGCAACTCCAGAGAATAAAGTTTTTGAAATGGACGCAGAAGGTAAAATTGCAAAAACGAAATACAATACTTCTAAGTTTTCTGATGAATATGCTACAAAATTGCATGCAGAATTAAACGGAATGGTTGAAAGCCAAATGAGAAAAGCAATTACTGCTACGGCAAGTTTTTGGTATACTGCTTGGGTAAATGCCGGAAAACCTGATTTAAGCGATTTAGATGCGCCAGCTGTTACTCAAAGAAACTACCAGTTCTTGCAAGATGATTTAAAATTATACCAGAAAGGAAATTTATTCGGAATGAAAAATCAAAATGATTAATTTTTGTTTCAACTTGAAGTAAAATCTAAAAAGCCTCAAATTAAAGAATTTGAGGCTTTTTTAATTGATAATATTAACGAACGTTGGCGTATAATTTTTTATTCTTATCAGCCAGATCTTTAAACTGATATTCTTTCTCTTTCAAAACATAAGACGCTGATTGATAATACGAAATTGTTTCATCAACTAAGTTTTTATTCTCAGATTTCAATGGAATTTCATCATAATGAATTTGAAATTCTGGAGAGATTCCTGTTTTTTCATTAAGTTTTAGCTGAAACTGTTTTATCTGTTGTTTTGGAGACAAAATTGTCAAAACATTGTCTTTTATTAAACCTAAATCCTGATAAGTGGCTATAAAAGCTCGGGGCTGATAATCTGGTTTAAATACATCTTGTCCAAAGAATTTACTTTCGTAGTCAAAATTTAAAAGTCCAAATAATGTTGGCATAATATCTATCTGTGACATTAACTTGTTGTATTTTTCAGGCTTCATTTCTGGCGTATAAATCAAAGCTGGAATTCTATATTTATCTAACGGAAGTTCTGTTTTTCCTGCACTCGAAGCACAATGATCAGCTACAATTACAAATACTGTATTCTTAAACCAAGGTTGTTTCGATGCTTGATTAAAGAACTGTCTAAGCGCATAATCGGTATATTTTACACCACCATCACGAGATTTGATGTTTCCAGGGATATCAATTTTATTGTTAGGATACGTAAAAGGTCTATGATTGCTCACCGTCATAATATGATTAAAGAAAGGCTTGTTTTGTTTAGCCTCAGCATTCATAACTTTGATTGCTTTTTTATACATGTCTTCATCACAAACTCCCCAAACGTTAGAAAAAGTAACTTCATTTTCAGCAAAACTCGATTTATCAATAATCTGATAACCGTTTCCTGAATAAAAGTCCTGCATGTTGTCAAAAAAAGCATCTCCGCCATACATAAATTTCACATTATAACCTTTTTTAAGAAAAACCGATCCTGTAGAGAATTTGTTTTTATTGTCTTCTCTCTTTACAACACTTTCACCTGCTGTTGGAGGAAGACATAAAGTTACGGCTTCAAGTCCGCGAACTGTGCGGTTTCCTGCCGCGTAAACATTCGTAAAGAGCAAGCTTTTTTGTGCAAGACTATCTAGGAACGGCGTAATATTCTGTTCGTTGCCATACATTTTCATGAAGTCGGCACTTAAACTTTCAATTGTAATTAACACCACGTTTTTGCGCTGTTCCAGAGAATCTTCTTTTATTTCGCGCAATGTGTTTTTACCTGAAATAGAAGGCAAATCTTGTTTTAGCAAAGCAAATGCTTTTTCGTTTGGAATTGTTTTGTAGAACTTGAAATAATCCAATTTATTATTCTGGAAAGCCAGATAGAATTTATAGATTCCGTTCGATTGCAGTTCGTTAACAAAGACGTTTTTAGAATTTTCTGTTTTGGCTAATCCTGGAACAGCCAACAATGACGCAACAAATAAAACTGCATAAAGAGCTGTAATTTTCAATTTTTCATTAAAACTTGGAATTTCATCAATATAATTTCTAGAATTTTTAATAATGAAATAAGTAATGGTTCCTGTAACGATAAATAAAGCAGAAAATATAGGAATTACTGGATAAGACTGCATAATATTTCCTATGACTTCATTAGTGTATATCAGATAATTAACTGCGATGAAATTATATTTTACTCCAAATTCATTCCAGAAGAAGAATTCGCTTATCGCATTTTGAAGAATCAATAAAACGTACAAAAAGATCACAAAAGCAAAAAGCCAAAACCTGATTTTATCTCTATGTTTTGGAAGGAAAAGGAAAAGCGCAAACAAAAGTGTTTTTAAGGAAACAAAAATCAAAACGATTCTGGGTAAAGCACCGCCGTATTCGTCAAAAATGCTTTTTCCTGATGCGATATAAAGCAAAAGCGCTACAAAACCTGCTAGAATAATATACCCGTAAGGCTTGTTGTATTTTGAATTGGAAATAAAAATAAGGTAAAGCAACAAAAAGCCCGAAGCTAATGCAAATACGAAAGTGTCTGACAATAAGCCAAGTGAGAATATTTTTAAGCTCTCTGTAAAAGTAAACGAACTTTGAGTAATGGGATGGAAAAGCAATACTATTCTAAGTGTAAAACTCACAATAAAATACAGTAAAGCAAGATTGTAAAAAGTCGAAAGTTTTTTGTAAAAATTCATCAGTCTTATTTTTTTACAAAATTAATTTCGAATGATTAATGCCAGATTAAGTTCAACTTTTACCTTACTTAACGTTAACTTAAAGTTTGCTTAAGATACTGATTTTCTTTATTTCTTGGCGTGTTGGACTATTTCTGAGAGGTAAATTATCTATCTTTGAATTGAAAAAATGAAATTCAAATTTAATCAGATACGATAAATGCATATTTTAATAGTTGAAGACGAAGTAGGAATTGTTCAATTTCTAAAACAAGGTTTGCAAGAAGAAGGCTATCAAATTACAACTGCAGCCGACGGTTCCAAAGGTTTTGAACTGGTTCAGGAGCAAAAATTTGACTTAATTCTTTTAGATTGGATGTTGCCAAAGATTAATGGTCTTGATTTGTGTAAAGCTATTCGAATTAAAGATCACGAGACTCCGATCATTTTTTTGACGGCAAAAGATACGGTTCAGGAAACTATTGAAGGGCTGAAAGCCGGAGCAAACGATTATATCAAAAAGCCTTTTAGTTTTGAAGAATTGGTGGAGCGAATTAAAGTCCACTTTAGAAATAAAAAACAAACCGAAAGCTTGACTCTTGGTAATATTACGATGGACTTGTCCAGACATATCGTATTGAAAGGAGACGAAGAAATTTCGCTAACTCAACGAGAATTTGAATTATTGGCTTATTTAATTCAGCATAAAGGAAAAGTCTGCACAAGAAATCAGATTTTAAGAGACGTTTGGGAAATTAATTTTGAATATGATACAGGCGTTATAGATGTTTTTATGAATGCAATTCGAAAAAAACTCAACCTTAAAATTGAAGAAGATTATATCAAAACCATCCGAGGCATTGGATATATTGCCAATGATTAACAAATGACATTATTATCTTTTAAAAACAGAATAGCATTAAATTATATTGTAGGAACAGGACTGTTGGTTTTAGCGGTCTTTTCTGCTATTTATTTTATTGTAAAGCTCACGGTTTATAACCATATTGATGAGAACTTGAATATAGAAATTCAGGATCATTTAAAAGAGTTAAAAACAGAAAAAGGTGTTGTAATCTTTATGGATGCCGAAGAATGGGAGGAAAGAGAACATAACTCTGTCGACGTGAATCCTATTTTTGTACAGTTTTTAGATTTAAACAAACAAATAATCGAAAAATCTCCTAATTTGAAGAATGAAAAACTTGTCTTTCATCAAAGTAAAGAGCACTTTCATCCTTTTGATACTAAATTATTAGGAAATAAGATTCGTCAGATTCAGGTTCCGCTTCATGTAGAATCTAAGAAAGTTGGCTATCTGATTATTGCAATGTCACTTTCTGATTCTTCAAAAGTTTTAGATAATCTGATGGATACTCTATTGATAACTTTCCCCATCATTTTGCTGATTCTGTTTTTCCTAGCTAGATTTTATGCAGGAAGAAGTATCAAGCCAATAAATAATATCATTCAGACCTCGAAAGTTATTACTAAAGATAATCTTAAAGCGCGAATTCCGTTGCCAAAAACAAGAGACGAATTGTTTACGCTTTCTAAAACTATTAATAATTTATTGAATCGAATTGAAGATGCAATAGAGCGTGAAAAACAGTTTACATCTGATGCTTCACATGAGCTAAGAACGCCTCTTACAGTTATTAAAGGGACACTTGAAGTGCTTATACGTAAACCTAGAGATAACAAGGAGTACGAAGAAAAAATAAACTATTGCATTAACGAAGTCGACCACTTAAATTCTCTAGTAGATCAGTTGCTTATGATGGCTCGTTTTGAGAATCAAAAACAGAACATTCTTAAAGAAAATGTCTACTTAAATGCTGTAATTTTAGATGTACTGAAATTGAATACAGAGAAAATTAAATCAGGCAAAATAAATGTAATTTTAGATGCACCAGAAGAATTTTATATTTATTCAGATAATTATTTAACAGTAACAATTCTTCGAAATATCATTTCAAATGCAGTGAAATATTCAAAACCGGACAGTGAAGTTAGAATTTCATTATCAAGAGAAAATCAGAAAATCATTTGCAATATTTTAGATCACGGAATAGGAATTGCCAAAAAAGATCTTGAGTCAATTTTGAATCCTTTTTTCAGATCAGATTCACTCAATCATTCAGAAATTAAAGGAACTGGTCTTGGATTGTTTATTGTAAAACGAATGACAGATCTGCTTAAAATTAAGTTTAAAATTGAAAGTGAAATTGGGGTAGGCACCAAAGTTTTATTGGTTTTTGATGAATATGACAATTCGTTAAAGTAATTTTAAAATTATTAGTCATATTGCGGTCTACAACGTTTTTTAACAATAAACTGTCGTTAAGTTAAAATAAAAATTGCTTTTTAATTATTTTATCTAGTATATTTGCAACCGAATCAAAGAAGTAAAAAACAAAACAAATCATGATTTCAACTCAATTACATCATCATCATTTACATTATTGCTCTCAAGCGATGTGTTAATGGTATGCGTGTAAATCATCATATTTTAAAACCCGTTTGAGTACATCAAACGGGTTTTTTATTTCAAGCTCTCTTTGTACTCAAACTATTAATCCAACAAACAACTAAAAAAAATGAGTACTTTAAAAATTGCAATTCAAAAATCTGGACGTTTAAACGAAGACAGCATTCAAATTCTAAAAGACTGCGGTATTTCAATCAACAACGGAATCGATCAGTTAAAAGCCGAAGCTTCAAATTTTCCTCTTGAAGTTTTATACCTAAGAAATTCAGATATTCCACAATATCTAATCGATGGAGTGGTAGACTTAGCTATCGTTGGCGATAATCTTTTAGTGGAAAAAGGAAAAGGAATCGAAGTAGTTCAAAAATTAGGTTTTTCAAAATGCAAAGTTTCTGTTGCTGTTCCTAAAACATTCGAGTACAATTCAGTACAAGATCTAGCGAATCTTCGAATTGCTACCTCTTATCCAAATACAGTGACAGAATATTTTAATAAATTTGGTCTAACTGTAGATATTCACCAAATCTCTGGTTCTGTGGAAATTGCGCCAAATATTGGTCTTGCTGACGCAATTGTTGATATTGTTTCAAGCGGAAGCACTTTATTCAAAAACAACTTAAAAGAAGTTGAAGTTATTTTGAAAAGTGAGGCAGTTTTAGCAGTTTCTCCAAAAGTTTCTCCAGAAATTCAAAAACACATTGATACTTTAAAATTCAGAATTCAAGCTGTTTTAAGAGCTAGAAATTCAAAATATATCCTAATGAACGTTCCAAATGACAAAATTGAAGCAGTTGGAAAAATTCTTCCAGTTTTAAGAAGTTTAACAGTTCTTCCGTTAGCTCAAGAAGGTTGGAGTAGTGTTCACTCAGTAATCGATAAAGATACTTTTTGGGATGTAATAGACCAGCTAAAAGAAGTAGGAGCAGAAGGAATTTTAGTTTGCCCAATTGAGAAAATGGTTCTATAGGGCTGAGCCTGCTTTAGGCAGTAAGCTTTAAGCTTTAGGCTTTTGAAAAGCTTGCTCCTTATGCAAAAAATAAACACAACGTTAATAAAGCCTAAAGCCTACAGCTTAAAGCTTAAAGCTAAAAAAAAGAATGAATAAAATAGATAGTCCAAAACCAGAAATCTGGTCAGAAATATTAAAAAGACCAACCAAAACGGTTGACGATATTGAAGTTACGGTAAAAGAAATTTTTAAAGAAGTTCAAAGAAAAGGAGATGAAGCTGTTGCTAAATATACTTCGATTTTTGACGGAATTTCTCAAGACAACTATGAAGTTTCTAAAGCGGAAATTGAAGAAGCAATTGGTTTGATTCCAAACGAACTGAAAGAAGCTGTTGAATTGGCTAAAGACAATATTTATAAATTTCACAACGCTCAAAAAACAGATCGCGTTTCTGTTGAGACTATTGAAGGGGTAAATTGTTGGCAGGAGAAAAGACCGATTCAGAAAATCGGTTTATACATTCCAGGCGGAACAGCACCTTTGTTTTCGACTGTTTTGATGCTGGCTGTTCCGGCTGAGATTGCGGGTTGTAAAGAAATTGTACTGTGTTCGCCACCAGACAAAAAAGGAAAAATTAATCCAGCGATTTTATATGCAGCAAATTTATGCGGTGTAACTAAAATTCTAAAAGTTGGCGGAATCCAAGCGATTGCGGGAATGACATTTGGAACACAATCAATTCCGAAAGTATATAAGATTTTTGGACCAGGAAACCAGTTTGTAACAGTAGCAAAACAATTGGCAACTCAGTTTGGCGTTGCAATCGATATGCCTGCTGGGCCTTCAGAATTATTAATTGTAGCTGATGATACTGCAGTTCCAGCGTTTGTAGCTTCAGATTTATTATCTCAGGCAGAACATGGAACAGACAGTCAGGTAATTTTAGTTTCGACTTCAAGAAAGCTTATTGATGAAGTAGAAAAAGAAATTCAATCGCAGTTAGAAGTGCTTCCTAGAAAAGTGATAGCAGAAAAAGCAATTGAAAATTCAAAATTGATTTATGTCGAAAATGATCAGATTGCTTTGGACTTAATCAATGAATATGGTCCTGAACACTTTATAATTTGTTCAGAATATGATGATTTCTATTGCAACGGAATTGTAAATGCAGGTTCTGTCTTTATTGGAAATTATACTCCAGAAAGCGCTGGAGATTATGCTTCAGGAACCAATCATACTTTGCCAACAAACGGTTACGCTAAAAATTATAGCGGTGTAAATCTGGATAGTTTTATGAAATCAATGACGTTTCAAAAAATCTCAGAAAAAGGAATTCAAAACATTGGAAAAGCTATAGAATTGATGGCTGAAGCCGAAGGATTACAGGCGCATAAGAATGCTGTAACGCTGAGATTAAAGAGTTTGCAATAAATTAAAGAGAACAGAATATAGAACAAAGAATATAGAAATTTTACGGATCTGATGAGAAGTCTATTCTCTTTATTCTATCCTCTATATTCTAAAAATTAAGATAATGAAATTTGATATAAATACAGTAACAAGAGAAAACGTAAAAGTCTTAAAGCCCTATTCTTCAGCGAGAGATGAGTTTGAAGATTTTGATACGGCCGAAATGATTTTTTTGGATGCCAATGAAAATCCGTATCAAAACGGTGTAAATCGTTACCCAGACCCACAGCAGAATTCTGTAAAAGCCATTTTAGCTAAGAATAATTTAGTAAAACAAAGTCAGATTTTATTAGGAAACGGAAGTGACGAAGTTTTAGACTTGCTTTTCAGAGCTTTCTGCGAACCTAATAAAGACAATATTATTTCGCTTCCTCCCACATACGGAATGTATGGTGTTTTGGCGAATATCAATGCCGTTGAAAATAGAGAAGTGCTTCTAACTACAGATTTTCAGCCACAAGTTGAAAAGATTTTAGAAGCTGTTGACGAAAACACGAAAATCATCTTTTTATGTTCGCCAAACAACCCAACAGGAAATTCATTTTCTGACGAAAGCGTGGTGAAATTGCTTCAAAACTTTAAAGGTTTGGTTGTGATTGATGAAGCGTATATTGATTTCTCGGATAAAGAAAGCTGGTTAACAGAAATCGATGAATATCCGAATTTAGTTATTACGCAGACACTTTCAAAAGCGTATGGTTTGGCCGGAATTCGTTTAGGAATTTGCTATGCTTCAGAAGAAGTAATTTCGGTCTTAAATAAAATCAAACCGCCTTATAATGTAAACGAACTTACGCAGCAAAGAGCTAAAGAACGTTTAAAAGATTCTGATAAAATAAAACAAGAAATAGCTTCTATAATTGAGCAAAGAGAAGAATTGCTTAAAGTGTTACTTGAAGTAAGTTTTGTAGAGAAAGTGTATCCAACAGAGGCTAATTTTATATTAGCAAAAGTAGATGACGCTAACAAAAGATACGATCAATTAATTGAAAAAGGAATTGTAATTCGAAATAGAACCACACAACCTTTATGCGAAAATTGTCTTCGTTTTACAATTGGAACAAAAGAAGAAAATGCGGTTGTAATTAGAGAATTAAAACTATTAAGCTAAAAAAATATATAGCCACAGATTATACAGATTAAAAAGATTTTTTATTCTGTTTGCGTTTAATTTTTTGCCACGAATTTACACGAATTGAATTAGTGAAAATTAGTGACCCAAGCGAAAGCGAATAGGCGAAGCAAATTCGTGGCAAAAGAAAATCTATTTAATCTGTGAAATCTGTGGCAAAACCAAAAAATATGAAAAAAGTACTTTTTATCGATCGTGACGGAACGATTGTTTTAGAACCTGAAAATTATCAATTAGACAGCTTAGATAAACTAGAATTTTATCCAAAAGCATTTCAATATTTAGCTAAAATTGCTAATGAATTGGATTACGAGTTAGCAATGGTAACCAATCAGGACGGACTTGGAACGGATAGTTTTCCTGAAGATACGTTTTGGCCAACACAGAATTTCATTTTAAAAGCATTTGAAAACGAAGGAGTTGTTTTTGATGAAATCTTCGTAGACAGAACTTTTCCAGAAGAAAATGCGCCAACGCGTAAACCAAGAACTGGAATGTTGACCAAATATTTGAACAATTCGGAATATGATCTTGAAAATTCTTTTGTTTTAGGGGATCGCTTGACAGATGTAGAACTGGCTAAAAACCTTGGCGCAAAAGCCATTTTCATGAACGATACAGACGGAATTGGAAGCAATGAAATTTCATCAAAACGTGAAGAATTAAACGAAACAATCGTTTTACAGACAATGGATTGGAAGAAAATCTATGAGTTTTTGAAACTAGAAGCGCGTTCGGCATCAATCACAAGAAAAACCAACGAAACGGATATTTACATCAATCTAAATCTTGATGGAACAGGAAAAAGCAAAATCGACACCGGAATTGCATTTTTCGACCACATGTTAGATCAAATCTCTCGTCATGGGCAAATGGACTTAGAAATAACTGTTAAAGGCGATTTAGAAGTTGATGAACACCATACTATCGAAGATACAGCAATTGCTTTGGGAGAAGTTTTCGCGAAAGCGTTAGGAAATAAATTAGGAATCGAGCGTTACGGATTCTGCCTTCCAATGGACGATTGTTTAGCTCAAGCAGCAATTGATTTTGGCGGAAGAAACTGGCTAATCTGGGAAACTGAATTCAAACGTGAAATGGTTGGTAAAATGCCGACTGAAATGTTTTATCATTTCTTCAAATCATTCACAGATGGAGCAAAAGCAAACTTAAATATCAAAGCAGAAGGAATTAACGAACATCATAAAATCGAAGCCATCTTTAAAGCTTTCGCGAAAGCGATAAAAGTAGCCGTAAAAAGAGATACCGAAAAAATGATTCTGCCAAGTACTAAAGGAATGCTTTAAAAGTTGTTTCAAGTTTAAAGTTTCAGGTTTCACGTTTTGTTGAGCAACTTGAAACATGAAACCTGAAACAAAACAAACAAAAAACAAATGAAAATAGTAATTATAAATTACGGAGCAGGTAATATTCAGAGCATTATGTTTGCTATTGAAAGATTAGGTTTTAAAGCTGTTCTGAGTAATAATCCAGAAGAAATAAAATCGGCAGATAAAGTGATTTTCCCTGGTGTGGGAGAGGCGAGTTCGGCTATGAGCAAACTTCGCGAAAGTGGTTTAGACAGCTTAATTCCTCAATTGAAACAGCCTGTTTTAGGAATTTGCCTAGGAATGCAGTTAATGTGCAATAAAACAGAAGAAGGAAATACTGACGGTTTAGGAATCTTTAATGTTGATGTTTTGAAATTCTCAAACAACGTAAAAGTGCCACAAATGGGATGGAATCAGATTTATCATCTAAAATCAGATTTGTTCAAGGGTATTTCAGAAAATGAATTTATGTATTTGGTTCATAGTTTTTACGCTCTAAATTGTGCAGAATCTATCGCCACAACAAATTACGATGTTGAATACGCATCGGCATTACAAAAAGATAATTTCTACGGAACACAATTTCACCCAGAAAAAAGCGGTGATGTTGGAGAAAAGATTCTAGGTAATTTTTTAAAAATTCCAATTTCTTAAATCCCAAATTCCAATTTGAAATATCAAAAATCAATAACAATCAAAATATCATCTCGATAACTATCGGGACTAAAATCTAAAATCGTTAATCTACAATCTAAAATCAAATGAGAATAATACCAGCCATAGATATCATTGAAGGAAAATGTGTTCGTTTGTCCAAAGGTGATTATGATACCAAAATAATTTACAATGAAAATCCGCTTGAAGTAGCGAAATCATTTGAAGCGCACGGAATTGAATATTTGCATTTAGTGGATTTAGACGGTGCAAAATCAAGTAAAATTGTGAATTATAAGATATTAGAACAAATCGCAACGCAAACAAGTCTAAAAATTGATTTTGGAGGCGGATTAAAATCGGATGATGATTTGAGAATTGCTTTTGAAAGTGGTGCAAATCAAATCACTGGCGGAAGTATTGCAGTAAAAAACAGAGCAATTTTTGAAAAATGGATTTCGCAATACGGTTCTGATAAAATTATTCTTGGAGCTGATGCAAAAGATGAAAAAATTGCAGTTTCTGGTTGGTTAGAAGAATCAAATGAAGATTTAGTTCCGTTTATCCAAGATTATCAGTCAAAAGGAATTCAGTACGTTATTTGTACAGATATTGCGAAAGATGGAATGCTCCAAGGCCCAAGTTTTGATTTATATAGCAAAATTTTAGCGGAAGCAAAAGGAGTAAAACTAATTGCTTCAGGTGGAATTTCAACTTTCGACGAATTGCCAAAACTAGCAGAATTAGGCTGTGAAGGAACTATTATCGGAAAAGCAATTTACGAGGGAAGAATTACTTTGAAACAACTTGAGAACTACATAATTAGATAATGAGTTAATTAGAAAATTAGATAATGGTTTAGAAATGCAGAAAATTATCTAATTGACTAATTCTCAAATTGACACATTAAAAACATGTTAGCAAAAAGAATCATACCTTGCTTAGATATAAAAAACGGAAGAACCGTAAAAGGTGTTAATTTCGTTGACCTGCGCGATGCAGGTGATCCTGTAGAATTGGCAGAAATATATTCTGCTGAAGGTGCAGACGAATTAGTTTTCTTGGATATTTCAGCAACAGAAGAAAGACGTAAAACACTTGTAAATATGGTGCGAAGCGTTGCGGAAAAAATTAATATTCCATTCACAGTTGGCGGCGGAATTTCATCTGTTGAAGATGTTGATATTCTGTTGAATAACGGAGCAGATAAAGTTTCGATCAATTCATCAGCAGTTAAAAATCCGCAATTAATTAATGATTTGGCTCAGAAATTTGGAAGCCAATGTGTTGTTGTTGCAATAGATGCGAAGCAAATCGACGGAAAATGGATTGTGCATTTAGTTGGCGGAAAAGTACCGACAGAACTAAATCTTTTCGATTGGGCTGTAGAAGTCGCAGAACGCGGTGCAGGAGAAATTCTATTCACTTCCATGGATAATGATGGAACCAAAAATGGATTTGCAAATGAGGCTTTGGCTAAACTTTCAGAATTAGTAAATATTCCGATTATTGCTTCTGGAGGAGCTGGAAATATTCAGCATTTTGTTGATTCTTTTCAAAAAGGAAAAGCAGATGCAGCGTTGGCAGCGAGTGTTTTTCACTTTAAAGAAATCGAAATCAAAGCGTTGAAACAAGAATTAAGAAATAATAATATAGAAGTAAGGTTATAAAATTCCAATTTTTGAAGTGCCAAATTCCAATCAATAGCAATATCAAAAAATCAAAAAAATAAATTTTCAGTTTTTAGAGTCTAAAATCTAAAATCTGAAATCTAAAATCTAAAATAGACATGGACATCGATATCAAAAGCGCACACGGATTAATTCCGGCTATAATTCAGGATTCAGAAACAAAAAATGTTTTGATGTTGGGTTATATGAACGAAGAATCGCTTCAAAAAACAATAGAAACGCAAAAAGTAACATTTTTTAGCCGTTCAAAACAAAGACTTTGGACAAAAGGCGAGGAGAGTGGTAATTTTTTGAATTTAGTAAGTATTAAAAATGACTGTGACGGAGATACACTTTTAATTCAGGCAAAACCTGTCGGACCAACTTGTCATACAGGTGCAGATACTTGTTGGCAAGAACCAAATGATGCTAATTATGGTTTTATTTCGCAATTAGAAAATACAATCAAAACGCGCAAAGAAAATGCTGATTCTGAAAAAAGTTATGTCGCTTCTTTATTCGAAAAAGGAATAAATAAAATAGCTCAGAAAGTTGGAGAAGAAGCAGTAGAAGTGGTTATTGAAGCAAAAGATGATAACGATGACTTATTTCTTAGCGAAAGCGCTGATTTGCTATTTCACTATTTAATTCTGCTTCAAGCAAAAGGATATCAGCTAAATGATGTTGTTGAAGTTTTAAAGAAACGCCAGAAATAGATTTTTTTGTTTCAAGTTTCAAGTTTCAAGTTTCATGTTCTGTGAGCAACTTGAAACTTGAAACTTGAAACTTGAAACTTGAAACTTGAAACAAAGTTATTACTCCACAAACTCAAAAACAGCAAATTCTTGCGGCTGATGAAATCCAAAAATTGAACTTTTATAAGGCTGTAAAGCAAGGTATTCGGTTGTGTTACCGTAATCAATTCTAAAAGTGTTTCCTCTCCATTTTGTTCCAATTTTTGGCTTTTTAAATCCGCCATTTTCAATTTTTTTGAGGCTAGAAAAAGGAATTTTAATTTCTACAATATATCCTTCAGGAGTTATTTTACTCGCAGCTTCTAAGCCTTTAATATCAAAGTACATTGCCGTATTCCATCCTCCGCATTCTGGTGAAATGCATTTTAAAAGTAAATCGTAATTTGTAGAAAATGCATTTACGCCAATTTCGATATAATTTTCACTATCACCATCTGGATCTATAAAAACTTCAACCAAATCATCGGTATTGTATATCTGAGAGTCTCTTTT
Source organism: Flavobacterium sp. UW10123 (assembly GCF_040538975.1). Lineage (NCBI taxonomy): Bacteria > Pseudomonadati > Bacteroidota > Flavobacteriia > Flavobacteriales > Flavobacteriaceae > Flavobacterium > Flavobacterium sp. UW10123. The sequence goes on along the minus strand of NZ_JBEWQE010000003.1, from coordinate 66,699 downwards.
TTGTGATGTTCCAATAATTTGAGAATCATTGCATTTATAGGCTAAGAATAAGTTTTCATCATTCCACGACAGTGAAACAAAAGTGTTTTGTAATGCTTTTTCTCCAGAATTATGAATTACAAATGGCCCCAGAAATGGATGATCCCAATCAGATAAGTTTCCGTCAATTATTATTTGCTTATTTGTTTTATGAACAGGAATGGTTTGTGCATTGGCAACTGTCGAAAACACTATAATTAGATAGAAAACAAGTGTAGTTAATCTCATATTATGAAATCTAAAATTTTGAAAGTACTAAAATAGAGAAGAATAATGAATTTGAATATTGTTTATTTGTATTGAAATGATAATTTTTAAAAAAACTTGATTCGAATGTTTACATTTGTTGAAGATTAAGCTGGTTTAATTACCTAATTATTTCAAATTTATAAATAATGAAAAAATACTTTGGTGGGGCATTTATTGCCTTTTTAGTTGGTTTTACTGCCAATGCTCAGGGACTTTTAAATAAGTCTGAAACCGTTTTTACACATCAAGATACTTTACGCGGAAGCATTACAAAAGAAAGAGCTTGGTGGGATTTAAAATACTATCATTTGAATGTAAAAGTAAATCCTTCTGAAAAATCAATTTCAGGTTCTAATACAGTTCGTTATACTGTTTTAACAGAAAACAATCGTATGCAGATCGATTTACAACAACCAATGAACATTACCAAAGTAACGCAGAACGGAAAAGAATTAAAGTTTGAGAGAGACGGAAATGCTTTTTTTATTACTTTGAATGAAAAACAAAAAGTTGGTGATACGAAAGAGATTGTAGTTTCTTTTAGCGGAAAGCCTAAAGAAGCAGTTAGAGCGCCATGGGATGGAGGTTTTTCTTGGAAAAAAGACAAAAATGGAAAAGATTTTATTGCTACATCTTGTCAAGGTTTAGGTGCAAGCGTTTGGTGGCCATGTAAAGACCATATGTACGATGAAGTAGAAAATATGCTGATTAGCGTGAATGTTCCTGGAGATTTAACAGAGGTTTCTAACGGAAGATTGCAAAGTGTTAAAAAAGAAAAAGACGGAACAAAAACTTTCAATTGGTACGTTTCAAATCCGATTAATAACTACGGTGTAAACATCAATATTGGGGATTATGTGAATTTTTCAGAGGTTTTTAAAGGCGAAAAAGGAAATTTAGACTGTAATTATTATGTATTAAAAGATAATTTGGCTTTAGCTAAAGTGCAGTTTAAAGATGCTCCAAAAATGTTAAAAGCTTTTGAAAACTGGTTTGGGCCTTATCCGTTCTACGAAGACAGTTATAAATTGGTTGAAGTTCCGTATTTAGGAATGGAACACCAGAGTTCTGTAACTTACGGAAATCAATACAAAAACGGTTATTTAGGACGTGATTTAAGCGGTACTGGCTGGGGATTAAAGTTTGATTTTATTATCATTCATGAATCTGGCCACGAATGGTTTGCAAATAATATCACGTATAAAGATATTGCAGATATGTGGATTCACGAAAGTTTTACAAACTATTCTGAAAGCCTTTTTGTGGAATATTACTACGGAAAAGAAGCTGGTGCTGAATATGTTATTGGCTGCAGAAAAAACATTCATAATGATACTCCGATTATTGGGCATTACGACGTAAACAATGAAGGATCTGGAGATATGTATCCAAAAGGTGCGAATATGTTGCACACAATGCGTCAGATAATCAATGATGATACTAAATGGAAATCTATATTAAGAGGTTTAAATAAGACTTTCTATCATCAAACCGTTACTTCAAAACAAATTCAAGATTACATCAATGAACAATCTGGAATTAATTTCAACAGAGTTTTTGCTCAATATTTAACAACTACACAAATTCCAGTTTTTGAGTACATGTTTAAAAATGGAACTTTAGGCTATCACTGGACAAACTGTGTTTCTAAATTTGATATGCCGGTTAAAGTCAAAATTAATGGTGTAGAAACTTGGTTAAAACCAACAACAGAATGGCAATCTGTAAAAACGGAAAATGAAGACAGAAAATTAGAAGTAGATAAAAACTTCTATGTAACGACTTCGAATATTGTAGAATAACGATTTATAAATTCCAATAAAAAAATCCCAAATTCCAATTTTAAACGGAGTTTGGGATTTTTTGTTTTATTTAAATCCGTCAGGTTTTACAGATCTGTCGGTTTTTTTTGCGCAAAAGGTTTGGAATTTGGAATTTCGAAAAATTGGAATTTATCTAACGATTATTCAATTTCGCTTTCTCTTTAATTATGTCAGCAATTTTTCTGTTTTCAATTTTACTTTCCAGCCACGAAATAATATCTAAGTACAAGAAAGCTCTTTTTTCGTAAGTATTCTTTTCAAGTTCTACGAAACGGGTATGCATTTTCTTGAATTCCTTTTTAATATCGGCAGGATAGAAATTATTTAAGTTTCTTAAAAACTTGATGATTTCCTTTTGAACTTCGTGCAAATCATTCATTTTCAATAAAAACTTATACGTGCTCTTTAAATGATTCTCTAAGTAATAATCTTTTCCAAGCTCATAATGCGCGATTAGAGACAATAATCTGGCAAAACACATTAAATCTTCACGCATGGTCAAGTTTTTGTTGTTGATGATTTTGTCTAAATAATTAATGCACTCATTGTATTTTTCGTTACCAAAATAAATAGAAGCAATTTTGTAGAAAAACAACATTTCGTGATGTTCATCAAGATGTTCGCTATGTAATTTAAGCTTGTTTAAAATCTCCGGAATCAAATATTCGCTTTCGGCAAAAGTTCCTTCGAGAATATGTAAATTCAGTTTGTTATTATATATGTAAAGAAACGATAACGATGCGATATTGTCATTTACAGGAAATTTTGGATCTTGGATTGTTTCTTCTAAAAGATTCAGGTATTTTTTGAAATTCGATGTATATTTCAGCATATATAAGGACTCCAAGAAATAATGATTCCCTTTTAAGAAAAATACAGGATTCAGATAAATCATATTTGGGTTGTCATAAAAGAGCTGAACCCATTTATAGGCAAATTTATAACTGGCTAAGAAGTCTTGAACCAAAAAGCTTCGCCATAAGTTGGCATTATAAAACCAATACTTTTCTCGGAAACCAAATTTACTTTCGTCTAGCTTCGCAATATGTCTGTTAAAATAGTCATCTATATATTTATACTCTTCATCGCTTTTAACATAACCAGTTTTCAACATGATTCCGTACAGTTGAAGCGATAAATTAGATAATTTGCTTGAAATTGTATTTCTGTAATTCAATTCTTTGGCCTGAATAACCAATTCGTCGGCGCGTCCTTGAATACTTCGGGTGATATATTGCGATTCTATTAATTTTTCAAACTCCACAATTTCATAGGCCATATATTTTTCGTCATTCTCTAAAGCCTGCTGTTTTGTTTTGTCTAATATTTTCAAACTCTGCTTATATAATCCTTTATTATAAAGAATAACAGCAAAGTCCATTTGTTCGCGAAGCTGATAGCGAATGTTCTGGCTAGGAATATTTAATCTTATACTAACTAGAATTTGCTTGTATAAGTATGATTTTAAGTTAGATAACTGTACTTTTTGGATAACACCGCTTTTCAGAATAAGTTTTTCATCGTAAACTTCAGATTTATCTAGAATATTGAATAATTCGATAAATTTTGTATTTGAACTGGTTTCTAATCGGCTTGCAAAAATTTTAAATTGCCTCTTTTCTGATTTCGAAAGTGATTTGATTAGAACAAATAAGAAATCTTTTTGATGGTTAGCCATTGTAAAAAATAATAATATAACTTATTGGTTATAAGTTAGTTAATATGGGATAAAACGTTTTATAAACAGTATAATTTCATTAAAATGAATTTCATACTGTAATAGTACAATATATATTTGTTATCAAGATGTGAAATTACATTAAATTAATGAATATGAATAGAGAGAAAGTTCAAATTTTTGACACCACTTTGCGAGATGGTGAACAAGTTCCAGGATGCAAGTTAGATACTAAACAAAAATTAGTTATCGCAGAACGACTAGACAAAATGGGAGTTGACATTATCGAAGCAGGCTTTCCAGTGTCAAGTCCAGGCGATTTTTTATCGGTCTCTGAGATTTGTAAAATTGTAGAAAATGCAACCGTCTGCGGACTAACAAGAGCCGTAAAAAACGACATTGATGTTGCTGCAGCTGCTTTAAAGCATGCTAAGAAACCTAGAATCCATACTGGAATCGGAACTTCGGAATCTCATATACTCCACAAATTACAAACTACGCCTGAAGATATTATTGCAAGAGCAAAATTTGCTGTATCACACGCTAAATCTTATGTAGAAGATGTTGAATTCTACGCTGAGGACGCTGGTAGAACAGACAATGCTTTCCTTGCAAAAGTTTGTGAAGAGGTTATTAAATCTGGAGCAACTGTATTGAACATTCCTGATACTACAGGATACTGCCTTCCTGAAGAATATGGAGCAAAAATCAAATACTTAAAAGAGAACGTAAAAGGAATCGAAAACGTAATCCTTTCATGCCACTGTCATAATGATTTAGGAATGGCAACTGCAAACTCAATCGCAGGAGCTATAAATGGAGCAAGACAAATTGAATGTACTATTAATGGTATTGGTGAAAGAGCTGGAAATACTGCCCTTGAAGAAGTGGTAATGATTTTCAAACAACATCCTTACCTAAACTTAGATACAAACATCAATACAAGAGAATTGAACGAAATGAGTCGTTTGGTTTCTGAAAGTATGGGAATGATCGTTCAGCCAAACAAAGCGATTGTTGGAGCAAATGCATTTGCACACAGTTCTGGAATTCACCAAGACGGTGTTATCAAAAACAGAGCAACTTACGAGATCATGGATCCGTTAGATGTTGGGGTGAATGAATCTTCAATCATTTTAACAGCAAGAAGCGGAAGAGCTGCTTTGGCTTACCGTGCTAAAAAAGTAGGTTACGAATTAACAAAAGTACAGTTGGATATCGTTTACATCGAATTCTTGAAATTCGCTGATATTAAAAAAGAAGTTGTAGACGCAGATATTCACCAAATTATTGAAGCTTCTAAAATAGAAGTTAATATTTAAAAAAAGAAACTAGGAACAATAAGGATTTAAAGACATAAAGAGCGAGAGATTATGAATTTAAAAATTGCAGTTTTACCAGGAGATGGAATTGGGCCTGAAGTAATTTTACAAGCTAAGAAAGCTTTGTACGCCATTGGCGAAGTGTATAATCATGAATTTGTTTTTGAAGAAGCGCTGATGGGAGCGGTTGCTATTGATAAAACAGGAAATCCTTTACCGGAGCAGACTTTAAACCTGTGTTTGAATACTGATGCAGTTTTGCTTGGTGCAATTGGAGATCCTAAATACGATAATAACCCAAGTGCAAAAGTTCGTCCAGAACAAGGATTGCTGAAACTGCGAAAAGAATTAGGATTATTTGCTAATATTCGTCCTATAAAACCTTATAAAGCATTAATTGAAGCTTCTCCTTTAAAAAGAGAAATCATTGAAGGAGCTGATTTTACCATTTTTAGAGAATTAACTGGTGGGGCTTATTTTGGAACCAAAACACTTAATGAAGAAGGAACACATGCTTCAGATTTATGTGAATATTCAGAAGAAGAAATCACTAGAATAGCACATTTAGCTTTTAAATCGGCACAAAAAAGACGCAAAAAACTAACATTGGTGGATAAAGCTAATGTTTTGGAAACTTCTAGATTGTGGAGAAAAGTAGTTCAGAAAGTGAGCGAAGAGTATTCAGATGTTAAACTTGATTTCTTATTTGTGGATAATGCAGCAATGCAGTTAATCTTAAATCCAAAGCAGTTTGATGTGATTTTGACTGAAAACTTGTTTGGAGATATCTTATCTGATGAAGCTAGCGTAATTACAGGATCGATAGGTTTATTGCCATCAGTATCTTTAGGAGAAAAAAGTGCCTTGTTTGAGCCAATTCACGGGTCATATCCGCAGGCAAAAGGAAAAAACATTGCCAATCCGATTGCTTCTATTTTAGCAGCTGCGCTTTTATTAGAGCATTTTGGATTAACTAAAGAAGCTCATGTAATCTATAAAGCGGTAGAAAAAGCAATTGAATACAAAGTAGTTACAGTTGATTTAAAACCAGACTCAAAATTCGGAACAAACGAAGTAGGAGAGTTCGTTTCTAATTTTATTTTCAGCAAAGATGATTTGCTGTATTTTAATAATGACAATGTAAGTATTGGGCAATCTACAATTGTTTAATATTTTTTGTTAAAATGTGAAGATAATCACAAGAAGTGTTGTGAATGTTGAGATTTTATTTTTTTACTTCCAGAAGTTTATTTACTTTTGTAACACTAAAAAATAAATGATGCAAATCTCAATTATTATTACTTCTGTCGTTGTTGTCAATGTGATTCACACATCTGCATCGGGAATGTTATAAATATAATTGAAAGACTATATTACAAACCTTCCAAATACTGGAAGGTTTTTTTTTGAATAAAAAATTAAAAAAAAAAATAAAACTATAATGGAATTAAATAAGTACAGCAAGACCATCACACAAGATCAAACACAGCCTGCGGCACAAGCTATGTTGTACGGAATTGGTTTAACTGAAGAAGATTTAAAAAAAGCACAAGTTGGTATTGTGAGCATGGGTTACGATGGTAACACTTGTAACATGCACCTTAATGATTTAGCACAAGATGTTAAAAAAGGTGTCTGGGATGCAGATCTTGTCGGACTTATTTTTAATACCATTGGTGTCAGTGACGGTATTTCTAACGGAACTGAAGGAATGCGTTACTCGCTGGTTTCTAGAGATGTAATTGCAGATTCTATTGAAACAGTTGCTGGAGCACAATGGTACGATAGTATTATTGCTATTCCTGGTTGCGATAAAAATATGCCTGGAGCATTAATTGCAATGGGAAGATTGAACCGTCCGTCAATGATGATTTATGGTGGTTCTATTCACTCTGGAAAATGGAAAGGAGAATCTTTAAACATTGTTTCTGCTTTTGAAGCTTTAGGAAAAAAAGTAAAAGGAGAAATTACTCCAGAAGATTTTAAAGGTGTTATTCAGAATGCTTGTCCTGGAGCTGGTGCTTGCGGTGGTATGTATACTGCAAATACAATGTCTTCTGCAATTGAAGCATTAGGAATGAGCTTACCTTATAGTTCTTCAAACCCTGCTTTAAGTCAGGAAAAAAGAGACGAATGTCTTGAAGCTGGAAAAGCAATCAAAATATTATTAGAAAAAGATATTAAGCCAAGAGATATCATGACTCGTAAGGCTTTCGAAAATGCTATTACAATTGTAGCTGTTTTAGGTGGTTCTACAAATGCTGTTATGCACTTAATCGCAATGGCTCACTCAGTTGGAATCACAATTACTTTAGATGATTTCCAAGCTATTAACGACAGAACTCCAGTATTGGCAGACATGAAGCCAAGTGGTAAGTATATGATGGAAGATATTCATGAAGTAGGAGGTATTCCTGCAGTAATGAAATACTTGCTTAAAGTTGGACTTATTCACGGAGATTGTTTAACTGTAACAGGAAAAACAGTGGCTGAAAACTTAGCTTCAACTCCAGATTTACAAGACGGACAAGAAGTAATTCATGAAATTCAAAAAGCATTAAAACCAACAGGAAATATTCAGGTTTTATACGGAAATCTTGCTTCTGAAGGTGCTGTAGCAAAAATCAGCGGTAAAGAAGGAGAATATTTCGAAGGGCCAGCTGTTGTATTTGAAGGTGAATTTGAAGTAATTCCAGGTCTTCAAGCCGGAAAAATTAAACCAGGTAATGTAGTCGTCATCAGGGGTTGTGGGCCAAAAGGTGGTCCGGGAATGCCTGAAATGCTGAAGCCTACATCTGCGATTATTGGAGCTGGATTAGGAAGCAGTTGTGCACTAATCACAGACGGTAGATTCTCGGGCGGTTCGCACGGTTTCGTGGTAGGACACGTTACACCAGAAGCATATGATGGTGGTGGTATTGCACTAGTAAAAGATGGAGATTTGATCGCTATTGACGCTGTGAAAAATACAATCGACCTGAAGATATCTGACGAAGAATTTGCAGCAAGAAAAGCAGCTTGGGTTAAGCCAGCTTTAAAAGTTGACAGAGGGGTTTTACTTAAATACGCTAAGTCGGTTTCAAGTGCATCTACAGGATGTGTTACCGATAATTAATTATAAAAAATCAAAAATCAATTTCAGCAAAATTGAAATTGATAAAAACAATATACTATGAAAATATCAGGGGCAGAAGCCGTTATAAGATGTTTATTAGCAGAAGGAGTAGATTTAATTTATGGTTACCCAGGTGGAGCTATAATGCCAGTTTACGACGAATTATATAAATTTCAAGATCAATTGCATCACGTTTTAGTACGTCACGAACAAGGTGCAACACATGCAGCTCAAGGTTATGCAAGAGCTACAGGAAAAGTAGGGGTGGCAATTGCTACTTCTGGACCAGGAGCTACAAATTTGGTAACTGGTATTGCAGATGCTCAAATCGATTCAACGCCTTTAGTATGTATTACAGGACAAGTTGGACGACATTTATTAGGATCTGATGCATTTCAGGAAACGGATATTATCGGAATTTCAACTCCGGTTACAAAATGGAATTTTCAGGTAACTGAAGCTTCTCAAATTCCTGAAATTATTGCAAAAGCATTTTATATTGCTCGTTCTGGGCGTCCAGGGCCTGTATTGGTTGATATTACTAAAAACGCTCAGTTTGATGAGTTTGATTTTAGCTATGAAAAATGTACAGGAATCAGAAGTTATGTTCCTGTTCCAAAATTAAATTTAGACAAAGTTGCTGAAGCTGCAGCTTTAATCAATAGTGCAAAAAAACCGCTTATTGTTTTTGGTCAAGGAATTATTCTTGGTCAAGCCGAAGCAGAATTTAAAGCGGTAGTTGAAAAAGCTGGAATTCCAGCTGCATGGACAATCTTAGGTTTATCAGCTCTTCCAACAGATCATCCTCTAAATGTTGGTATGCTTGGAATGCATGGAAATTATGCGCCAAATTTGCTAACAAACGAATGTGATGTTTTAATTGCTTTCGGAATGCGTTTTGACGACCGTGTTACAGGTAAATTAAGCACTTATGCAAAACAGGCAAAAGTAGTTCACTTCGAAATTGATCCTGCTGAGATTGATAAAAACGTTAAAACAGAAATTGCTGTTTTAGGAGATGTAAAAGAATCTTTAGCGGCTTTATTACCGCTTTTAGATGCTAAATCTCACGATGCTTGGCACAACGAATTTAAAGAATTAAGTAAAGTTGAATTTGATACAGTTATAAAAGAAGAATTAAATCCAACAAATGGTAAAGGAATTTCGATGGGAGAAACTATCGAAATGATTAACAAACACTCAAACGGAGATGCTATCATCGTTTCAGATGTTGGTCAGCACCAAATGTTTGCATGCCGTTATGCTAAATTCAATTCAACAAAAAGTAATATTACTTCTGGAGGTTTAGGTACTATGGGATTTGCATTGCCAGCGGCGATTGGTGCAAAAATGGGTAAACCAGAACGTGAAGTAGTGGCAATTATTGGTGATGGTGGTTTCCAGATGACAATTCAGGAGCTTGGAACTATTTTCCAAACAGAAGTTCCAGTAAAAATTGTGGTTTTAAACAATGAATTCTTAGGAATGGTTCGCCAATGGCAAGAATTATTCTTTGATAACCGATATGCTTCAACAAGAATGATTAATCCAAATTTCATTGCAATTGCTGAAGGATATCATATCAAATCTAAAAAAGTTACACAACGCGAAGATTTAGATGCAGCTGTCGCTGAGATGCTAGCTTCAAAAGATTCATACTTCTTAGAAGTTGTAGTCGAAAAAGAAAACAATGTTTTCCCAATGATTCCAACAGGAGCTTGTGTGTCAGAAATTAGATTAAGTTAAGAAAAAAGTTTCAGGTTTCAAGTTCCAAGTTTCACGTTCTCAACAGAACTTGAAACCTGAAACTTGAAACAAAATAAACTAAAAAAACATCATGGAAGATAAAACATTTACCATATCGGTATATTCAGAAAATAATGTAGGATTGTTGAATAGAATTTCTGGAATATTCTTAAAGCGTCACATTAATATATTAAGTCTAAATGTTTCAGAATCAGAAATAGAGAATGTTTCAAGATTTATAATCGTAGTTAATACGACAGAAAAATGGGTTCAGAATATTGTTGGACAAATCGAGAAACAAATTGAAGTTATAAAAGCATTTTATCATACAGATGAGGAGACTATTTTCTTAGAAAATGCTTTGTTTAAAATCGCTTCAAGTTTGTTGTTTGACGAGAAACAAATTCAGAATATCATCAAAGAAAGCCAGTCTACAATTGTAACGGTTTCTCGTGATTTCTTTGTGATTTCAAAATCAGGAAGACGTTCTGAAATTGAAGAATTATACCAAAAGTTCAAACCATACGGAATTATGCAGTTTGTACGTTCGGGAAGAATATCAGTTTCTAAACAAAAAATGGAGATTTCTACTTTATTAGAATCCTTTAAATAATAAAATCTTAGTTATATATAATCAATATTAAATTTCATTTCATTAAATATTAAAACAAAAATGGCAAATTATTTCAATACATTACCACTTAGATTACAATTAGAACAATTAGGAGTTTGCGAATTTATGGAGCAATCAGAATTTGCAGACGGAATTGCAGCATTGGCTGGAAAAAAAGTTGTAATTGTTGGTTGTGGTGCACAAGGTTTGAATCAAGGTTTAAACATGAGAGATTCTGGTTTAGACATTTCTTATGCATTGCGTGCAGATGCAATTGCAGAAAAAAGAGCTTCTTATAAAAATGCAACTGAAAACGGTTTCAAAGTAGGAACTTACGAAGAATTGATTCCAACTGCAGATTTAGTTTGTAACCTTACACCAGACAAACAGCACACTGCTGTGGTAACTGCTATTATGCCATTAATGAAACAAGGTTCTACTTTGTCTTATTCTCACGGATTCAACATTGTAGAAGAAGGAATGCAGATTCGTAAAGACATCACTGTTATTATGTGTGCTCCTAAATGTCCGGGTTCTGAGGTACGTGAAGAATACAAAAGAGGATTTGGAGTTCCAACTCTTATTGCAGTTCACCCAGAAAACGATCCAAACGGATTTGGTTTAGATCAAGCAAAAGCTTACGCTGTAGCAACTGGAGGACACAGAGCGGGAGTTTTAAGATCATCTTTCGTAGCTGAAGTAAAATCAGATTTAATGGGTGAGCAGACAATTCTTTGCGGATTATTGCAAACTGGTTCTATTTTATGTTTCGATAAAATGGTTGAAAAAGGAATCGATGCTGCATACGCTTCAAAATTAATCCAATACGGATGGGAAACTATCACTGAAGCTTTAAAACACGGTGGTATTACTAATATGATGGATCGTTTAAACAATCCTTCTAAAATTGAAGCTTACGAATTGGCTGAAGAATTAAAGGATATCATGCGTCCATTATTCCAAAAACACCAAGACGATATCATTTCTGGAGAATTCTCAAGAACTATGATGATTGACTGGGCTAATGACGATGTTAACTTATTGAAGTGGAGAGCTGCAACAGGAGAAACTAATTTCGAAAAAACAGCTCCACAAGAAGCTCCAATCTCAGAGCAAGAATATTTTGATAATGGAGTATTAATGATTGCAATGGTAAAAGCTGGTGTTGAATTAGCTTTTGAAACAATGACAGAAGCTGGTATTATCGAAGAATCTGCTTACTATGAGTCATTGCACGAATTGCCATTAATTGCGAACACAATTGCAAGAAAGAAATTATTTGAAATGAACCGTGTAATTTCTGATACAGCAGAATACGGATGTTACTTGTTTGATCATGCATGTAAGCCATTATTGACTGAATTCATGAAAAAAGTTGAGACTAATATTATTGGTAAACCATTTTCAACTTCAAACGGAGTAGACAATGCTGTGTTAATCGCTGTTAACAAAGAAATTCGTCAACATCCTATTGAAGAGGTAGGGGCTTGGTTGAGAGAGTCTATGACAGCAATGAAAAAAATTGGATAATAAAAAATTGGGAATTTCCGCAGAATCGGATTCTGCGGAATTTGCACTGTATCAATGATTTGTAATATTTTGAATTAGTAAGCACTTATTAAGAAAAAAGATATAGATGCATATTGCATTCACTTAACTTCAGAGAGTGAGTAAGTTAAGTGAAGCGGATCCCTAAAATGGGGTATATTTTGTAAAAAAGAATATACTTGTTGAAATTTCTGTTTTAATTAATAAAGATGCTGCTATTTTCAAAATAGAGAAAAGTCTCGCAGTGCGGTTACAAAATTAATTGTTATTGAAATTTGTTAAATTAAAAAAGGCATAATATCTATTTATTATGCCTTTTTTGCCTTTCTATTTTTGATTTAAAAAGCAAAATTTTAAATCAAACGCAAATAATTATCATATTTTATTAAAGAAATGTTTTTTTTTGATAAAATTTATGAATTAAATTATTTCACGGATACGTTCAGATTTAATACATTTATAAAAAAATTCAACAAACGATGAGCTATTACAAAATTGAAAATTTAGAACAATATTTTAAACATTACAATAAGTCAATAAGAGAGCCAAGAAAATTTTGGGGAAAAATAGCTGAGGAAAATTTTACATGGTACCAACAATGGGAAAAGGTTGTTGATTTTAATATGGCTGAAGCAGAAGTAAAATGGTTTACAGATGCTAAAGTTAACATTACCAAAAACTGTATTGATAGACATTTAAGCAAAAGAGGAGAGAAAACGGCAATTATTTTTGAGCCTAATGATCCTTCTGAAGAGGCTTTACATATATCGTATAATGAATTATACGAGAGAGTTTCAAAAATGGCAAACGTTCTTCGCGAGCAAGGTGTTCGTAAAGGAGATAGAGTTTGCATTTATTTACCAATGATTCCAGAATTGGCTGTTTCTGTTTTAGCTTGTGCTAGAATTGGAGCTATTCACTCTGTTGTTTTTGCTGGATTTTCTGCATCTGCAGTTTCTGCAAGAATCAACGATTGTGAATGTAAAATGGTAATTACATCGGACGGAGGTTATAGAGGAAATAAAACAATTGACCTTAAAGGGATTGTAGACGAAGCTCTAGAAACTTGTCCTTCTGTAACAAAAGTTTTAGTTGCAAAAAGAACTAATACTAATGTTAAAATGAAAGATGGTCGCGATATTTGGTTACAGCCATTATTAGACGCAGCTTTAGATAATAGTGTTGCTGAAATTATGGATGCTGAAGATCCGTTGTTTATTTTATATACTTCAGGGTCAACAGGAAAACCAAAAGGAATGGTTCATACCACAGCTGGTTACATGGTTTACACGGCGTATACTTTTAAAAATGTTTTCAATTACGAAGACAATGATATTTTCTGGTGTACAGCAGATATAGGATGGATTACAGGTCACTCTTATATATTGTATGGACCATTATTAAATGGAGCTACAACTGTAATTTTTGAAGGAGTTCCTTCCTATCCAGATTTTAGCCGTTTTTGGGATATCATCGAAAAACATAAAATTACACAATTCTATACTGCGCCTACAGCAATCCGTTCGTTAGCAAAAGAAAGTTTAGATTATATTCAAAAATATCCTCTTAAATCACTTAAAGTTATTGGGTCTGTTGGAGAGCCAATCAACGAAGAAGCTTGGCACTGGTTTAATGACCACGTAGGAGACAAGAGATGTCCGGTTGTAGATACTTGGTGGCAGACAGAAACAGGAGGAATCATGATTTCGCCAATTGCTTTTGTGACACCAACAAAACCAACTTATGCAACGTTACCACTGCCTGGAATTCAGCCAGTTTTGATGGACGAAAAGCGTAATGAAATTGAAGGAAACCAAGTAGTTGGAAGTTTGTGTATAAAATTCCCATGGCCTGGAATCGCTAGAACAATTTGGAATAATCATGATCGTTACAAAGAAACTTATTTCTCTGCTTTCCCAGGAAAATATTTTACAGGAGACGGCGCTTTAAGAGACGAAGTTGGATACTACAGAATTACGGGTAGAGTAGATGATGTGGTAATTGTTTCTGGACATAATTTAGGAACTGCACCAATCGAAGATGCAATTAACGAACACCCAGCTGTAGCAGAATCTGCAATTGTTGGATTCCCACATGATATTAAAGGAAATGCATTATACGGCTACGTTATTTTGAAAGAAACCGGAGAAGTTAGAGATAGAAATAATCTAACAAAAGAGATTAACCAATATATTTCTGATCACATTGGGCCAATCGCAAAATTGGATAAAATTCAATTTGTTTCTGGTTTGCCAAAAACTCGTTCTGGAAAAATCATGCGTAGAATTTTACGTAAAATAGCTGAAGGAGATAATTCTAATTTTGGAGATACTTCAACACTATTAAATCCGGAAATTGTAGACGAAATTATTAAAGGTAAAATATCTTAACCGAAAATATGTAAACCTAAAAAAAGCCTCTTAAATTTAGAGGCTTTTTTTATAGCAAATTATTGTGCATTTTTTAAACTTGCATCGTTTGCAAAAGTAAGTTGTTGCATATTACTTAAGTTAGTAAGCGACAGAATTCCATTTTTATTTTCATTAATTCCATTTATTTTAAAACAAAACTCATTTCCATCTTTATCTCGTAAAGTTATAAATTCAGCAGTATCATCTGAAAAGTTTTGACAAATGTGCGAGATTGTATATTTGTACATCACGCTCATCTTGTCGTTGTTGTAATTGTATACTTTTCCGTCAGGGGTGAAAGTCCATTTAATACTTCGGTTGGTTTTAGAGTGCCAATTTCCTAGGATACGTTTAGAAGAAGGGTCTTGATTTTGTGCAAAAGCTACTGACGCTGAAAATAAAAATAGCAATAGAAATAGTGAGTTTTTCATGGTTTGCATTTTATAAATAATTCTTTATCATAAAATTACAATTTTGCTCAATTTAAAAAATCAGTCAGCTTATAATTTTCTGTTAAAAACATCTACAAAACTATAAAAAATGCCTCTTAATAATTTAAGAGGCATTTTTTATAGTTTAAATCAAAATTTAGATTTTTTTTGAATTTTAAAAATCTACTTTATTCCCAATCTTGATTTTAATTTCAAGAATAAAAGTCCAATTCTGTACGCATCTTCAGCAGAAGAATTTCTATCGCTTTTTGGAATTTTATAAATTCCGCACAAATCATCCAGAGAAAATTGCTTATCGTTTATATCAGTCAATTTTCTGTACATGACATCAACATCCAAAGCTTCATTTTTAAGGCGACCACAATTTAAACGCTCCAAAGCGGCATTTAGCATTTCGACATCAAAATTGATGTGATGTCCAACCAAAATTGAATTTCCAATAAAATTAACCAAAGCTTCAAGAGCATCAGGCTCAGGCATTTTCATCATTTTGCTTTCAATGATAAATTCATTTGAAAGTCCATTGTCTTGTAAATACTTATATTGTAGTAAAACAGTCTCAAAACTTTCTTTAATAACAATACTGTCATCAATTATAGAAAATGCTCCAAGAGAAAGAATAACATCTTTATCCGGATTAAGCCCAGAAGTTTCAGTTGATATTACTACAAACTTATTAGGTTTAGTCTCGAATTTAGTTAAATAGTCTTTCCAGAATTCTGGATAGTCTTTGTTAATGTTTTTTAACCAGTCTAGCATATTTTATGAGAATTGTGTCAATTGAAATTTACTCTTAATCAGTTCCTCCAGGTCTTTCATTGGGGATAATGCATTTTTTAATTTCTCTTTGTCAGATTTTGACATTTCTCTTAAATTAATGTATTGGCCAGAGTCGTCATTTTTTAATCCTTCGACAGTTCTAAATTTAGAAAGGGTTAAGAAAGCTTCTGCGCAACTTAAATAAATTTCAGCATTTTTAGAATCTGTAATGGCTAATTGTTTGAATCTTAAATAAGTATTTTGAATTCCTTTTATATTAGCATTTAATATCAATAAACGTGCGCCGTCAATTAATGGCATTAAAGCTCTAGTCTTAATGTCAAATTTTTCTTTGTTAGGACCGTCTTCTTCAGTAATAAATTTCTTGAAGAAACTCAATGGAGAATTTCTTTTCAAAGCATCATTCCCTAAAAAGTCGAAGAATAAAGTGTTGTTAACGGCATTTTTGAAAATTACGTTTTCAATTGCTTCTTCTATTTTTGGTTCGCCAAAAACAATTTCATAATCAAAGAAAATACTACTTAAATCATTACTATTTTCACCTGGAGTATTCATCCAACTATTGTATTGTTTTGTCCAGTCACTCAATGATTTACACCAAAGCATATTACTTGCCATGTGTCCGTTTGGACAATAATCATATCCTACTTTTTCTAATATAGAAGTGGCGCGTTTTGCTAACCTTAAGAAATAATCTTTTACTTCTCTATATTTTTCAGGAGTAACATCTTCAAAAATTAAAATACTATCCTGATCTGTAAGTAATAATTGCTCCTTACGTCCTTGACTTCCAATGCTTAACCAGGCAAAACGTGCAGGAGGGGAGCCTAAATCTAAAATAGCTAATTCGACTGCTCTTTTTATAATTGCTAAATTAATTTCACTTGCAATATTGCTAACATGCGAAATTGGAATATTTTTTTGAATCGAATTCTGAATTAAATCAGATAAACGATCACGTATTTGTTTTAAATCTTTTGGAAGCTGTGAACGCTTAATTTCTTTGATTAATACACCTGGGTTACTTGCTTGTGCAACAATAAGATCGTGTTCAGAAATAATTCCTTTTACAACAGATTTGCTAGTACCATCTTTGGTAACGCATAAATGCGTAACATTATGTTTCAGCATTAATAATTGCGCTTCTGCCAAAGACACATTTTCTAAAACTGTAACAACAGGAGAAGACATAATTTTGTCTATGGTTTCAGTGATAGGATAGCGTCCAGTTGCAATTTTAGATGATAAATCGGCATTGGTTACAATACCAATCGGATGATTTTTTTCGCCACAAATTATGATATTATCTACCATAGAATCTGTCATTAAAATCGCAACATCTTTAATTATAGAGCTTGCCTGAGTTGTAAGAGGCGAATTATTATAATTAAGTGATTGAATGTATTGCATTTCTGTCTGCTGGTCAATGTAATCACTATCAGAGATTAGCTTGCCATTAGAGCTCATACTATCTTTTGTATGACGTGAATTTACAGCAAAACTTTCCAATAGAAAGTTTAAAACATCTGAATTATTGGCAACAAAAGGTCTAAAAACAGCAATCGGAATAGCGTAAATAATACTTTCTTCACGTGCTTTAGCCGTCATCATATAGTTGTTTTTTGCAAAAAACGGACGTAAACCAAAAATATCGCCTTCGTGACATTTGTTTATAATGGTTTCTTCAGCGTCTGCAATAGTCGTAAGATTAATGACACCAGAAGCTACAACATAAAAACTTTCATGAAGCGGATCATTATTTTGAAATAATACTGCATGCTTTTCTAAATTAATGACACGAATATTCGTAGCAATATCTGATAATTCCTGAAAAGTTAAATTATCAAATGGTTTGTATTCTTTTAAAAAATCTGCAATATGCTCAGCAACTGTATTCATATAAGTGATAATTTATTTTTAAAGTATCGAATGTAAAAATAGTAAAATAAAGTCTTACAATGAAAGTATCTTTAGCAGAAACTAATTATTTTAAAGAAATGTTAAAAGATAATGGTAATAAGACTTTAAAAAGTTTTAATCTTTTAGAATTTTGATTATTTCTAACTTTAAATATAAGCTATTTTATTGAAAAAAAATAATCCATTCTCAAGTAAGGCCTCGAATTTTTCGATATTTCAAAATTTTTCAATTTAAAAATCATACAGCCGATTTATGAGCATTTCGAATTATATAAAAAAGTCTCAACTAATAATTAATCCGTTAATAATCTCATGAGCTAAATTTTCAATATCTGAAAAAAAATAAAACTAAAACGTGTATAGCGGATTTATAAGCAATTTGAATTTTAAAAATATTTTGTTTGATGATAATTCGTGCATAATTAAACAAACCAAAATTTCAATATTTAAGAAATTTTGAAATAAAAAATCGTACAGCAGATTTATGAGCAATAAGAATTCCAGTTGAAATATCCAAATCTCGAAATTATGACCCATAAATTGGCAAGCTAAATTTTTAATATTTGAAAAAAAATAAAGTTTGAAATCATACAGGAGATTTATGCGAGTTTAGAATTTTACTCTTTTAAAGCTTAATATTTTTTTGAGAAGATTTATTTATAAGGAGAGTATGAGTTTATAATTTTTCAGTTTTCAAATAAAACTCTTAAATAAACTCATACAACGTATATATAGGAGGTTTTTAAAATATTCTATTTTACATAATATAAATTATAGTTCATTTGTGATATAACTTATTAACTATTACAAATGGCTTTAAAACGTTCCTCTTTAGAGAATTACACGCTATTACTTGTAGAACTAAACAAGATGCGTCACACAAACTTTAATGCAAAAACATTTTTGAAAAAAATGCGTCCATTTTGCAAAACCTCACATTTAAAGTTCAAAACATTATTTCTAAGAATCCGTGGTTCAAATATAGGAATTACAATTAAAGTTTGTACGGATTGCTTTATAGTAACTCAATCTTTTTGTGTTCATGAATTTATTTTTTACTGCAATTCTCAGAAAACGCTTATTTCAAAACTTCTTAAACATAATCTTCTAATACCTTAATATATGTCTACAATTTTACTTTTAATCCAAAAACGAGAAAATTTGCTTTTGGAATTGTCGGGATTAAATCATGATCTAAATGAGTATTCAAAAAATCCTGTAGAGACTGTCGATTTACTTGGTTTAAAATATCAGCATGATTTTACAATGAGAGAAATTAAAAATGTTGGTCAGCAGATAAATGTTTTTTTTAATTCTCAGATTTCAAATTATCAGCAGAAATTTTTTGAAGTCGAAAAGAAAATAACTGAGGCAATATCAAAGAAAGAATTTACAATCCATGATTTGCCAAAAAATCATTATTCACTTTGGCAAGATTCGGAAAATTGATTTTTTGCTACTCCCCTTTCGATTTTTTAATTGTTGCCGTAGGGTATAACGGCAACTAACTCACTCAAAACCTACTAAAAACAATGATTTCATATAGAGAAAGGCATCAAGCCCAAACCAAATTCAAAAACAATAATTTAAAACCTACTCTTATAAATATAGACTACTTAATTATCAATTTAGAGGGTCAACCGTTTGGAGAATTTCCTGAGCATTCAAAGTTTCGTTTAAAACCTTACGAATACGGAACTAAGATTTTTGAACTAAGAGCAGACCTATATTATGAAGATTTAAAAATCGGTATTTACACAGCAAAACCACGTTCTGCAATTATGAGCGAACAATTTGCACAGCTTCAATTTGAAAACAATCTATTTTATACATTATCTAACGACGCTTTAAAAGGTGTCATAAATGCTTTTTGCGATGAAACGAACTACTTATTTAAGTCTGTTAATAGACTGGATATATGCCTTGACAAGTCTGATATCAACAATTCTTACCGTAATTTATATAGTAATGTGGTTGCAGGTAACTACCTTATTTCAGGGCGTCCGAAAAATTTACAAAGCTATTTTGAAACGTACAAAGGAAAATCCATACTTAACGGTTTCCAAATAGGAAAAAGAACATCAGACAAAATAATACGATGCTATAACAAAACGCTGTCTTTACAATTAACTGAAAAGCCATATATAAACGAATATTACGCAAATAATGGTTTGAAAAACGACAATGTTTGGCGTTTTGAATATCAGTTAAATTCAGCGTTTTTTAGAGGATTAAACGAACATTCGAAAGGAGATATAAATATCAGTCAGGCAATGACTTGGGGTGTTTTTGATAAAGCAAATCTTTATGAGTTGTTGAAAATTGCAAATAAAGGTTTTTTTGAACTTCGTGAGAACACTGGTAAAAGTCAAATTAATAAAGAAAAGCAAATAGTTTTATTTGATTTTGATTTTTTACAAGCCCAAATTACCAAATTTAATCCTATAATCAAACGCTTGAAAAAGGTTGTTCTTTCTTCGACAACTATCAAAAAACGTCTTGCAAAATCTCTGTTTAGAGAATATTACGCAAACAATCAGGATATATCTTATATCGTTGCTTTAAATCTTTTACTTGAAGATTTAGACATGATTACCGAAAAACCACTTATAAATTGGTTCAAAAACAAATTGCATTTCTATATGCATGAGTTTAGAACAAAGGAAAAATTAGTAAATGATTTTGACTTTGAATTATTCCACGAACATCAACTTTTATTTTTATAAGCCATGAAAACACAGAATACAAGCCAAAAAGTAACTAAAACCCAGTTAATGCATATTCTTGAATTAAGCTATAAAACGGCTTGTAAAGAATATCAAACAATTATTGATTCTCTTGCTTTAAAAAGGAACTATTTAACGGTTCAAGACCTAATAAACTATGGCATATTATAGGGAAAATTAGGGAAAAATAGGGAATTATAGGGAATTTTAGGGAACGTCAATTAATAGTTGCAATAACCTTTGTGAAAGAAATTTAAACAAATAAAATTTATAACAAATGAAAATTGCAACTATTACAGGCGTTACAAAATCGCCAGAATTACAAGTAACAAAAGCAATCGGTGCTTTGATTCTTTCAAGTGATGTGGCTTTGTCAGCCTTAACTACTGAAAAAATCAGTATTTACATTGAACGTGGAAACGGTTCGAATGTCATTTTAGCAAACAAAGTGTTGCTTAAAGATTTCATTTTAGCAAGTACCTACGGAACAGAAAACACTCAATCCGATGCTGATAATGCTATGATTGCATTATGTGAATTGGCAGACGAAGGTTCTATTTATCTTGCAGATAAAGAGAGTATTAAAATTACTCTTGAAGATTTGATTTCAGATAAACGTTACGATTTGCACGGTATTGAAGAACCACAACAAACCAACAATTTATTTTTCTTCGAACAAAAATCTGTTGCTTCTGAGGAGTTCAACAAAAAAATCGATGTTCAGGGATTTGATTTGGCAGTCATGACTGTTGACGATTCAGTAAGTGATTTGTCTTACCAGTACTCAAATGGTCAGGTTGTAAAATATCTGCCATTCGAATTGCAGACTTTAAGCCGTGACATTGACCCAATCCAAGCTGTACTTTCAGACGGAAAAGTTGTTCAGGGTTTAACTGATAGATTAACCTTGCCTTTAGTAGCTGTTGTTGGTATTGAAATCAATAAGTCGCAAGGCTCAATTATTAATTTCGTCGTAAGATGTTTAAAAACTGTGTAAAATATGGGATTCTTTAAAAAAATTGGTCAATCCATTAAAAAAAATGTCTCGTTTAAAAATTTGGTAAAGGTTGCTACTACTGCCGTTGGTTTTGTACCTGGCTTTGGTGGGATTGCTCAGCAGGCAATAGAAAAAGTTACTGATTCAGTAGAGGCTAGAAAACAGCAAAAACGTGCTGAAGCTGAAGGTAAACAAGCGGAAGCTGATGCTTGGAGTGCTAAAGCAAAACAATTAGAACAACAGTTAGCAGATGGTACTGGTGCAATAGTAAATGCTGGTTCAAATATGTTTGCAAAATCAGTGGTAAAGGGTGTTAATGATGGTTTGTCAGATGGTGTTGTACAAGCTTCGGGGCAAATTGGTGCTACTGTCGTAAGTTCAACTATTAAAGTTTGGTTTGAAAGAAATTGGAAAATTGTTATTGGTGCTGTCGCTGGTCTTATTGCATTGATTTGGTTTTTAAGACGTGACCGCAATAATTCAGGCAGAAGAGTTGCTCGAAAAAGATAGCAAGCCGAAAAATTACTATCGAATCTATCTTATTGTATTTCTGATAGATTCGGCAGTAATCATAGTAAAAAAACTGACTGAAATTATATTATTAATTAAACACATTATAAAGTAATGGCACAAAATAGAAAGAATTCTAATAATCAGAATTACAACAATAATAAACAACAAAGCGTAAAGCATTCAGGAGCAAAGTATACCACTTATACTCCTGTTTCGGGGCCTAATCAAGGTGTAGAACAACACTTAACAACTGGTTGGAGATTATCAAAAGGCGAATTAATTGCAATTAAGTGCGTAACCACAACAAAATCAAATCTTTCAGATAAAGGTTGGTTCGGTTCTGTAGCATGCACTTTTACAAACACAAAAACTGGTGTTCAGTCTTTTCATTGGGGAACAATGCAGAAAAACGGCGGTAAAGTTGTAATTGACAGTATGGCGTTTGTAATTAATCCACGTGCAAAAAACGGTGGTTACGCTGGTACGTTTATCCGTTCGAACTAATGTTTAGGTTTATATTAAAGTTCCTCCCTCTTATACTTCATGAGGGAGTTGATTTACTCAAAGAACATTTAGAAAAAAGAAAACAATTAAAACAAAATAAGTCATGAAAAATTTGAAAGGAATTGTTTCGATAATTGGTATTATCGTGAAATATGGTGCGGTTGTAACTGCAATTTTAAAAGGTATTCAGGTTGTATCTGATGAATTAAGTAAGCTTGATTTTGGAAAGGATGAACCGCAATTACCTGCTAAACCTCAAACTGTAGAAGAAAATGAGTAGTTTTTTAGGTCGTAAGGATAAATCAAGGGGTATCCGCAATAATAATCCGGGCAATTTACGTTTTGTTGCGTCTAATAATTGGCTTGGAAAAATACCTTACGTAGAAAATACGGATTCCGATAAAGCCTTTGAGCAGTTTACAGAAATCAAATATGGTATTCGTGCAATGTTACGTGTTGTTATTAATAATATAGATAAAGGTAATGATACTGTTACTAAGATAATTACTCGTTATGCACCTCCTTTCGAAAATGATACAAAAGCTTATATAAGTGGTGTGTCTAAGGCGCTTGGGTTGCATCCTGACGAAAAGATTACAAATGTCGATGCTCTATTTTTAATAACTATTGCTAGAGCAATAATCAAACATGAGGTTGGAACAGATGCTTCTCTTGTTTTGGATTCGGACATACAAGATGCGATTGATGTTATCGGAACTTTTAATCTTAATAACGTTACGGTAACGGCTAAAAAGAAATTCAAATTTAATTATTTGATTATTCCCGTACTGCTTTTTTTTTATACTGTTTACAGCGTTACAGTCTAAACAAACGCCCAAAACGATAAAAATTATTAATTCAAAATTTAAACAAGATGTTAGATAAAATCAAACTTTTTTACGCAAACAATAAAACTATTGCAAATGTTGTATTAGTTGCTTTAGCAGGATTCTTAGCTTATAAATTATTTAAGAAAAAATAATTATGGCTCAAAGAGAGATAGTTAATAGAACAAAGAGCCAAGCCAATACTGTTTGGCTCTTTGATTTTCTGCAGAAATATTGGCTTTTATGTGTTGGTATCATTGTGTGTTATCCATTATTGAGAAAATGGTATGCTAAATTCACACAAGATGCTGAAGAAAAAGCTTTGGAAGATGCGGAAAAAGATTTAAAAATTGCTGTTTCTAACCCAATCACGAAAGAAATTGAATTGAACAAAATTACACTTCGTAAGGAAGTTCATAACATAGCAGAATCTTTAGCTGTTTGGTTGGGAACAAATAAGCAAACAAAAGACGCTCCTTGGTATACTTGGATAACTGAACCAATGTCGAACTTCGAAAATGAAAAAGAGACAATTAATGAGTTATTAAAAGTAAAGCAAGTTACAACTGTTCCTTTAGTAATTGGCTGTTATTATGTTATTACAAGACGTGATTTAAAAGCTGATTTGAAAAAATATTTATCAACTTCGGACTTGAAAAAAGTTCCGTTATTTAATTAATCAAGTATGAATTTTATTCAATATATAGATGATTCTTACGCAGTCAAGGTAAAAGAGATTAATTCATCAGAAGGTTTTTATATAAATGGTATTCAAACACCATTTTTTATATTATCTGTCTTTATTGGTAATAAGCGTGTTACTGGTGTGGAGTTTAACAATTATGATAGTTTACCTATGCTGTCTGTTATTAATGATTTAGGTAATATAGATTTAAATGTAATTCCTCAAAATTATTTTGCTACTGCTTTTACAGAAATTTATTTTAATATTCCTTTTGGTGGCGATTCTGCTAGTGTAGAGATTTCAAATTTTAGTGATTTTCAAACAAAACCGTTAAGGTATCTTAAAGAATATAAATTACCTCAATTTAGATTAGATGGCAGATTTTCTCAGGGTTCGGGTTATCAATTTGACACTAGGGTTTATTCGATGCTTAATATTGGTACTATTCAGGCGGATAATAAATTTTATGTAAATAGTTATGATACTTATTTAAATCATACTCATTTAGATACGGTTTATTATCAAGGGCAATCGGTTAATTACCTTCAAAATGGATATAACTTGGTTAATAGTTTTCCAGTTCAAAATAACGGTAGTATCATTCAATTTGGCGATTTTTATGTAAAAATGACAACAAATAAAACCTCTTATCCTTATGGTTTGAGAATTTACATTTTTACTGATATCCGAACTAATGAATTTTGGATTATTGTTAATTATGTTGAACAAGGTACAAGTTTAATTAAAAAAGCAGAATTTGACATTTCAACATTTGTCTGTGTAAACGGTGGTTTCAAAATCAAGAATCTTCTTCAAGATGTAGAGATACAAATCAGCACAATCTATGGCTAATACTACTCCTACTCCTTATAGCTGTACTATCTTTAATAAAGATAAAAGCATAAGACCAATAAAAGTTGAGTTTTGTAAATCAATATTTTATTTGCATAACTGGTGTAAGAATATCAAATTTGATTACCATTACATTAATATTTATAATCGAAAAACTGGAAAATACATTTCTCGACAATATTTCAATGAGTATATAATAGATAAGCCTTTGTATTAATTTACAAAGGCTTATTTATAAACTGTTTTAGATGCCTTGCAACATACCTTTAATTGCGATTGTAGAATCTTTAACATCAAGTTCAAGACCTGACTTAAGAATTAAAACTGATCCTACGCCTAATTTTTTGTTTTCATAAAATCCAGCAATTTGATCTGCTAAAATTAAACCTGTTCCACCGTTTACTACTTTGAATTCTAGTAATTTCATTTTTTAGTCTTTAATAATTAATAATTTTGAAAACTATAAAATTTATCTGACATATGCTATAGTTTTTTTAAGGTATAATTATTTATTCTTTTATAGCAATTGACAAAGTGAAATTAAAATTATTGGCACTATATTTGAAAATCTTTAGTAATTATAAACTCACAAATAAAACCACATGAAAAAAAATACTTTATTAAAAATTTTAATTGGATTAGTGGCGGTTCTTATAGTTCTAGTTTCACTATCGTTTATTGATTCTCATCGTGATTTTGAGGAACAATTAAAAATTGAAAAAGGAATTGATTCTGTTTTTCAAAATGAAGCTAAACAAAAGTATCTTCATGACTTAACTGTTAAGAATAGACAGTTAAGAAATTCTTGGACAGAATATATTGGCGTTAAGACTAATGACTATACTTATTACGAAGTTGGCGGTGTTGAAAATTTAAAAATTACTTGCACTAATGATACTCCATATAAGTTAGATGTGGTTTATGTTACTGTTTGTTATATTATCGATAATGGAACATGCTTCAAGACTGAGGATGTAACTTTTAATAATGTTCCTCCAAATTCTCAAATGTCTGTTAATGCTCCAAATTCTTCAAGAGGTAAAAAAATAAGTTTGGATATATTAGAAATCTATAGTGATGATTTGAATTTCTTATACAATCTTACTACACCTTTGCCAAATGGAACAAACGACCCTTACTTTTCAAAGCAAAGGCATAGATAGAAATCAATAAATGAACCCCAATAAAACGGGGTTTTTTTATGTCCATATTTTTTTTATACCTTTAGATTTCTACAAAATAGTGCTAAAAATTGATGTTGATAAAGTTGTTAACATCTTCTTGGACATACTGCAAATCATACTATAAATTATAGGTCAAAATAGGATAGTGGTACTTGTAGCGTAAGGCTTCGTAAAATCAGGCTTTCTATATTGTGTATTTGTATTTTAGGGAAATAACATTTATAACTTTGACAAAATAAAACCAGATCTCCTTTTAATTAAGAGGATTTGGTTTTTTTAATTTTTCTCTAAGTGATAAAATAAGCTCAATTGTTTCTGTATCTGCATCCTTTGCAATCTTATTTAAGCAAAGTTCTAAATCATAGAACTTTCTTTCTCGTAATTCCTCAATATCTTCTTGTTCTAATTCTTTTAAACAAGTTGTCAAGTTTTCTAAACATAATTTTGTATTATAGTTTACACCTGCATTCAAATAATAATCTAGTGAATAAACAAAACTCTGAAATGCCTCAAAAAATTCAGTTTTGCCAAGATGATTAATTCCATTAATATCCATAACCATTCCGCTAAGCTCATCATTTAATTTTCGCAATTTTATATCATATTCTTTTGTTTTTGCGTCAAAAGCAGTAATTAGATCTTGTGTTATACTTTTTTTCGCTTTTTTAATTTCATCAATAATCTTATTTTCCAATTCTTTTTCACTTGCTTTTATAGTTTTATTCTGAATATATTGGATTACGAAAGGAACAGCAATTGCTAAAACGGCAAAAGCGCCACTTAATACATATAGTAATTTATTCCATGAAGAATCATAAAACTCATTTACTTTGCTCAAAATCTCTAAAGTGTCATTTGAGTTGTTTACTGTTGCTTCAGCTATTGGTTTTACAGCTTCTAAAATTAATTGAATCATAATTTGAATTGTTTTTGATTGTGCGCTAATATAAATTTTTCAAATATTAAATCATTACGGAAAACCGTAATTAGAATACAATTGAAATTATTAGTTTTAAATAAAATTTTTTATGAATAGTAATAAACTGAAGAAAAAAGTACTACGTCACCTCTTGGTGTTTAAAGATGGAAGCCCTATTGATAAAATTATAGAGAAAACTGGGTTTGATGAAATAACGTTAGAGGTTGTTTTAGGTGCTTTGTTATCAGAGCAATATGTGGTCAGATCTAACGAATATAAAGGTTGTGTAATAACTTGGAAAATTACAGATAAAGGCATAAATGCATTATTGATTAAACAATTTGACAAGTTATCACTAGAAAATATTTTGAAAGTAGGACCACTTTTAATTTCAATTCTAGCTTTAATTGTTTCTATAATAGCACTTTTTGATTAACTCCGCTTACGCTCCGTCGCCTTTGCTTCGCTTCAGAAATTCCAGAATGTTAGTTTCAGTACGATTGGGGGCGTGCCCCTCAAACCCCCTGGATTCTTTTTTCAAAACGCTTTTTGGATTATAATAGAAAGTTATGTTTTCCATTAGTGGAACAATATGAGATTTATGGACACACAACAAGAATCAATAAAATGCTTCTGATTAGTAAACTTTTAAATTTTTAGAAATAACATTTATCAGTATGTTATCAATATTTTAAGTAAAAATCCTATATTTGACATTTACGATATACATCAATATGACAGAGAAAAAAGTACATCAAGGTAGAAATATTAAGCGTTTCCGGGAAATGTTGGGTATTAAACAAGAAGCCCTTGCCTTTGAATTAGGTGAAGATTGGAGTCAAAAGAAAATTTCAATTTTAGAGCAAAAAGAATTGATTGAAAATGATATTCTAAATCAAGTTGCTAAAATTCTAAAAGTACCTGTTCAAGCTATCGAGAATTTTGATGAAGATTCAGTAATAAATATAGTTACAAATACTTTTAGTGACTTTAAAGATAATGCTGTTGCTTCTCCTGTTGCGATGAATTACAACTGTACTTTCAATCCTTTAGATAAAATGGTAGAGCTTTACGAGCGTATGCTTGAGCAACAAAAAGAAATGATTGAAAAATTGGAAAAGCTTATAAATAAAGAATAAAGCTTATTCGTATAATTTATTCAAAATCATCTCTTTTGGCACAACATCACCTCCGCCATTTTTATTGAACTGGATTACGTTGTCGTTTACAAATAAAACTGCGCTAGCTGTAATTCCGTTTTTATCTTTTAGTTTTATTTGCGCTTTATCGCCATGTGGATAAACATGTCCGGTAACTTCCAAAATTCCTGAATTTAAATCTTTGTGTTCGCTTGTAACTTCTGCAGTTCCAAAAATCTTATAATTGGATTGTGCAATCGTAATGCTAAAAAGATATTCTTTCTTGCAGTCTTTGCATTTTTGACTTCCCCAAGTTCCTGAGAATTTATTCTGCTGTGCGAATGTTTGTAAAGAAATAAAAAATGCCAGGAAAAGAAATTTTTTCATTGTAGTTTGTTGTATTAAAATCTGAACCAAATATAAATCAAAAAGCATCACAAGTTTGTGATGCTTTTTTAAAAATTTTCTTAAATCTATAATTTTTTCAAATAAACCGATTTTCCATTTAATGACACGTCAACTTGATTTGTTTTTTCGTTAAACGTAGTTCGTAAAGCATTTCCGTTAAAAATAGTAACGTCGCCATATACATGGCCGGCTTCACTAGAATTATAATCAAATTTTACTTTTTTGTTTCCTGGTTCAATGCCCAATTTGTAACTTGAAAATTTTGTCCCTCTTAAATCAAAATCCTGCTGCGAATCGATAATTTTTCCGTCTGCATAGAAATTCGTAACCGATTTGCTTAATGAAATATCCGGATAATACTGGTTTACTTTTTTTAAGAGTTCGTATTGTTCAATACTAGCTTCTTCCTGTTTAGATGTAATGGTTTGCGCAAATGAAATCGTTGTGAATAAAATTGCTGCTAGTAAAAAGTACTTTTTCATATTTTCTAATTTAAAGATTAATAAATAGTTACACTAAATAATGCTGCCAATTAGTTTAATTTATTGTTATAAACTTTCTCAAGTTATACTACAAGGTATGAAATCTTTACCTTTGCAAAAAATTATAAGCCACTTTTTAAGATAATGACAACAAAAAAATATATTCAGCTGATCCTGATTTTAGGTTCTTTAACTGCGCTTGGTCCTTTTTCAATCGATATGTATCTGCCTGGTTTCTCAGGAATTGCGAAGGATTTAAATACTTCTGTAGCTAAGGTCTCTATGAGTTTATCCAGTTATTTCATCGGAATTTCTGCAGGACAATTGCTTTATGGACCTTTGTTAGACCGTTTCGGACGTAAAAAACCTTTATTTATAGGGCTCCTAGTCTATATTTTAGCTTCTTTAGGATGTATTTATGTTGCTGATATTGATGCTTTTATAATGCTTCGTTTTGTTCAGGCCATCGGAAGCTGTGCTGCAACGGTTGCTTCTGTAGCAATGGTTCGTGATTTATTTCCTGTAAAAGATATTCCGAAAGTATTTTCTCTGCTAATGCTCGTTGTTGGACTTTCTCCAATGCTGGCGCCAACTATTGGCGGTTATGTTACTGAGGATTTAGGCTGGCACGCTGTATTCTTTATTTTAATGTGTATGGGAATCGTGATTCTAACCGCTTCACAATTAGGACTTCCAAATACGTATCAGCCAGATACTTCTATTTCGTTAAAACCAAAACCAATTATTTCTAACTTTATTTCTGTTATAAAAGAGCCTCAGTTTTATACTTACGCATTTACAGGTGCAGTTGCATTTTCTGGATTGTTTTCTTACGTAGCCGCTTCTCCACTTGTTTTTATGGATATTTATAAGGTTGATGCTAAAACTTACGGATGGATTTTTGCCCTTATGTCTGTTAGTTTTATTGGTTCTAGTCAGCTAAATTCTATGCTACTGAAACGATTTTCTAGCGAACAGATGATTTTTGGAGCTTTAATTTCTCAATCTATTATAAGTATCATATTCTTGATTTTGGCTTTGAATGATCTTTTAGGATTGTATGAAACTATCGGAATGCTATTCTTGTTTTTAGCTTGTTTAGGAATTTCAAACCCAAACACAGCAGGTTTAACGCTTGCTCCTTTTGCTAAAAATACTGGAAGCGCTTCTGCATTAATGGGTGCTATTCAGCTTGGAATTGGAGCTTTGGCTTCATTTGCGGTTGGTGTTTTTGTAAAAAATTCTGTAACACCAATGGTGGCTATTATGACAACAACAACTATTACAGCATTTATAATTTTAAATATCGGTAAACGATTTATCAAACAAAAAGTAGAATTATCTGATAATGATGATGTCATGATTGGACATTAAAAGTTTTAAATTACAAAAAGAATTCCAAACTCTACAGTAAGCAAAAAGCCAAAATCAAAATGATTTTGGCTTTTTTTATTTTAGAATTTAAATTTTTTCTAAACCTAGCTTTGTTGTCTTTTTTCAGGTCTAATAATCATTCTAAGCGATTGATCTTTTGCAAAATAGGCAACCATCCAGTTCCAGAATGTATTTAGCCTGTTTCTGTATGTAATTAAAGATATTAAGTGAACGAATAGCCAGATAAACCAAGCAAAGAATCCTTTAAAATGCCATTTTGGACTTGGCAAATCTACTACAGCTTTATTTTTTCCGATAATTGCCATAGAACCTTTGTCTTTATAAGCAAACGGTTTTAGCGGTTTGTTGGCCACCATCGCTTTAAAATTCTTAGCCAGATTTAAACCCTGCTGAATTGCAACTTGTGCCACTTGCGGATGTCCGTCAGGAAAATTCGCATCACCAGTCAAAATTGCGGTATCACCAATGGCGTAAATATGATCTACAGCATTTACTTTGTTGTAAACGTCCGTTGCCATTCTACGTCCGCGGCCATAGCTTTCCTTTGGCATTCCTTCGAAAATTTTAGCAGAAACTCCAGCTGCCCAAATTAAGTTTTTGGTTTTAATTGTTTCTCCGTTTTCAAAATGTACCGTATCATCAACATAATCGACAACACGAGTATGAAGTTTTACTACAACACCAAGTTTTGTAAGTGCGTCAAGAGTATCTTTTTGCGACTCTTTGCTCATTGGTGCCAATAGAGCATCTCCTCCATCAACTAAGTAAACATTACTTGCAGATGTTTCTAATTCCGGATATTCTTTTAGTAGAATATTTTTTCTCATTTCGGCAAACATTCCAGAAACTTCAACTCCAGTTGGTCCACCGCCAGCAACCACGATTGTTAATAATTTTCGGCGTTTACGGATATCTTTGCAAATTGCCGCTTTTTCAAGATTTTTAAGAAGCGCATTACGCATTTCGATGGCGTCATTTAAAGTTTTCATCGGGATTGCGTTTTTCATCACGTTTTCCATTCCAAAATAACTTGTTTCTGCTCCAGTTGCAAAAACAAGGTAATCGTATTCTAGTTCTCCGTTGCTTAAAGTAATTTTCTTTTCAGTAGGAGAAACAGATAATAATTCGCCTAAACGAAATTGCAGATTTTTTTTGCCTGCAAAGAATTTTCTAAACGGATAGCTAATGCTTGATGGTTCTAAAAATGCCGTGGCAACTTGATATATAAGTGGTGGGAAAAAGTTATAATTATTCTTGTCTACAAGCGTTACTTGTATTTGAGGCTGATTTACAAGCTCCTTTGCCAGATTGATTCCTGCAAATCCACCTCCAATAATGACTATTTTCATATATGTTGTATTAAGTAGGATTATAAAATAATTCCTTATAAATATACAACTTTAATATGCAATGACAATTGTCATATTTATTACTTTTTGAATTTTTTAACAGGTTTTTCAACTATATCGATTTTGTTCTGTAGTACATAACTTGCCATTAATTTTTCGATTAGTTCGTCTTTCGTTAAGTGATGAAAAACAGTTTTTACTTTTGTTTTTAAATCAGAAGAAAGTTCGTGATTTGGTTTTGTTTTGAAGATTTGCTTTGCCCACAAAAGCATATTGTTTTCTTCAAGACTTGCTGCCGAAGGTTTTTTAAATTCAGAAAATTTAATTCCTAATTCTCTTTCGAAATCAGCAATTTCAAAAACTTCTTCTTGCTGTAAAACTGTCAAGGAAAGTCCTTTCGCTCCTGCCCTTGCCGTTCTTCCGCTTCGGTGAACATAATTTTCGTAAGTATCAGGCAAATGATAATTAATTACATAGGAGATTTCTTTCACATCGATTCCTCTCGCCGCCAAATCGGTTGCAACCAAAATATTGATATGTCCTTCACGAAACTGTTCCATAATTCTATCGCGAATTCCTTGTGTCAAACTTCCGTGAAGTGCTCCCGAAGAGAATTTATTGATTGCCAGATTTTTGGCCAATTTATTTACGGCAGCTTTTGTTTTACAGAAAATAATACCTCTTTCGCCGTCTCTAGAATTCAAGAAATGCATTAAAACTTCCAGTTTTTCAATAGGATCTACCACAATATATTCGTGATCAATTCCTTCGTTTCCAACAGTTTCCATATTCGCACTTATTTGAACTACATTTTTATGCAAATAATTCTGAATCAGCTGTTTTATGGTTCCAGGAAGTGTTGCCGAGAATAACAAAGTGCGGTGTTTCTTTGGCAGTTCAGCAATAATTTCGTCTAAGCTTTCTTTAAGAATAGCCACCATTTCGTCGGCTTCATCCAAAACTAAGTACTCGGCTTGTTTGATATCGATTGCTTTTCGTTGAATTAAATCGATTAAACGTCCCGGAGTTGCCACAACGATTTGAGCACCTTCTTTTAATCTTTCAATCTGCGGTTTTATTGGAGTTCCTCCGCAAATAGAAGCAATAGATATATTAGGAATATATTTTGAGAAATCTTCTAAATTTCTGAAAATTTGTTGTCCCAATTCTCTTGTAGGAACCAAAATTACAGCTTGAACCGTATTTGATTCTGCATTGACCAATTGCAATAAAGGCAATCCGAAAGCGGCAGTTTTTCCTGTTCCTGTTTTGGCTAAACCAACAATATCATGGGTTTCGCTCAAAAATAACGGAATTGTTTTTTGCTGAATTTCTGTTGGTTCAACAATGTTTAACTCGCTTAAAGCTTTTAAAATTGGAGCTGAAATTCCTAATGTTGAAAATGGTTTAGACATAATTATTTTAGATTTTTGACTTAAGATTTTAGATTTTAGATTTGCCAAAATCTTTTTAGGATTTTATTTCTCCTTAAAATTAGTGAACCATTAATATATTTAGAGGTTTTCTAAATATATTAATGGTTTATTTTATTTAAAGTTCTGCAAAGGAACTTTTATGACTTTTAAACTTTAGACTTTCAGACTAATTTATCAATCCGGCTCATTCATGATTTTCTCACGATATTTTTTACCTATTAATAAAGTTAATCTTTGTTTGTAATCGTCAACCAGCCACTCGCGGTAGTTTTTACTGCATTGGCTTAAACATTTAGAATAACGTTTAATACGATCTTCGATATCATCTTCTAATTCTTTAGCCAGCATTTTTGCTTCCTGAAGTGTTTCTGTATTGTCTACACACATTGCAGCATGCTGATCTAGAGATTTATCTAAAACTACTTTAGAACGAAGATTTTGTTTAATAATTAATTTATGTTCTTCGTCAACATCAAAACTAACATCGGCCGTTTTACTGAATTTAGCACGCAATTCTGGTGGCATGCTGTATTTGAAGAACATTTCTATTTCTTGGTCATCACGCAAGTTTTCTAAGTAAAATTCTGGTGATTTAAAAATATGCTGCCAGTTTACAGGATCACTCCATAAACCAAAACGAGCGGCGTTGTTTCCTAAATCGATAACTGTAAATTCATCTTTTCCTGGCAATTTACGAGAACCGCGACCAATCATTTGGAAATACAACGTCAATGATTTTGTTGCTCTGTTCAAAATAATCGTTTCTACAGTTGGCTCGTCAAAACCAGTTGTCAAAATTCCGACAGATGTCAAAATCGCATCTGGAGTCTTTTTAAACCATTGCAAAATATCTTTACGCTCTTCAGAACTACTTGTATTATCTAAGTGTCTGATGTCGTAACCAGCTTCTCTAAACGTTTCATATACATATAATGAAGTATGAATACCGTTATTGAAAATTAAGGTTTTCTTTCCTAAAGAACGCTCTGTATACGCATGAAGCAGTTTTTCCTGCATCAAAGTATTGGTATACAAATCGTCTGAAGATTTCACGGTATAATCACCATTAATACCCACTTTAAGCGAAGTCAAACCAACATCGTAGCTGTAAGTTGTTGCTTTTGCCAAGAAGCCTTTTTCGATTAATGAACCAATGGTGTCACCAACGATAAGTTCGTTGTAGCTTTGGTGCATTGGCAATTTTATATTTGAACTCAAAGGCGTTGCAGTTACTCCAAGAATAAAAGCATTTTTAAATGAGTTTAACAGTTTTCTAAATGAGTTGTAGTGTGCCTCATCAATAATAACCAAACCAATATTATCAAGATGAAGTTTTTCGTCATTAATACGGTTTTTTAAAGTTTCAACCATTGCCACGAAGCATGAAAAATCATTTTGGTCTGGCAATTCTTTTACTTTACTATTGATTATTTTGTTTGTAACGCCAAAACCTGTTAACATTTTTGAAGTTTGTTTACAAAGTTCAATACGGTGCGTCAAAACCACCACTTTTTTATCGTTATGTGATAAATAGCGGCGAACGATTTCAGAAAATATTACTGTTTTTCCTCCTCCTGTTGGAAGTTGATACAGTAAGTGGTGTTTCGGAGGAGCATTATCTAAACGGTCAAAAATAGCGTCAATATCGCCTTTTTGGTATGCATACAGTTCTTTTTTATCTTCTCTTTGTATTTCTAAAGTTTGAGACATTGTTTATTTTTGGATTTTTGCAAAAATACACCGAAAAAACAGTTATTCATCTTCTTTTAACCTAAAATAAATATTTTTTTTGAATAAAGATTTTTTATGAGAAAGGGTTTTAGTAGTCGATTTTCTCCAAAATTGCGTCAAAATCGTACTTATTTCTCCATTTTTGCTCCGAAGTTTCACTCTGAATTGCATTAATTCGCAATTTAAAATCATTAAAAATTCCGTTTGAGACAATATAATTTACCGCTTGCTCAAAAGAATTAAAGATGCTTTTGTAAAATAATTCCTGCTTGATGAAATTTTGCGAAGAAAACGTTTGCGCAATTTCAATATTGTAAAGCATAATATCGGCCACAACATACGAGTCAACACCCAACATCATAAAATGTTTGATTAATTTTTGAGCAACCGATCTTCTCATTTTGGCTTTTGGACGCCATTTTGCTCCAGGTTTTTTGATCGGAAAATATTCGTGTGAGATTTTAATCTTTGCATCCTGAAGCAATTTGTCTTCTTTTGGATTAAAAACAAAGTCATAATACACTTTTACAGGAGCAAATTTCTCGTACAATTCTATCAATTGTTCTTCTAATTGCTCTTTGGTCAATTCGCCTAAATATTTTTTTAAATCTCTTTTACTCATAGAGTAAAGATAATTTTCAAATTTTTAAATTCCAAATCCCATTTTTTACCTCATTTTACTGATTTAATTTTGATTTTTTAAACTCTAAAATCAATCCAGAATCCTTAATTTTGCTGCCATAAAACTTAAAATATATATACATGCTCAAGATTTTCAAAGTTACTGCCATTTTAGAGGGAATCTCTTATTTAGTATTGTTTGCCAATATGTTGATTATCAAAAATAATAATCCTGAACTTTATCATACATTATTACGTCCGTTAGGAATGACACACGGTGTTTTATTTATCGGATACATTCTTTTAGCCTTTTTATTGAAAAGATCAATGAACTGGGATTTAAAAACTTTTGCAATCATTCTAGTTGCTTCTCTTATTCCGTTTGGAACATTTTACATTGAGAAAAAATATTTAGAAACTAAAGCAAATGCATAAGCTTTTGGAGAAAATATTTAATTTTTTATATCCTGTTTTCAGAGACTGGGGAATGAGCCGCAATGTCGCGTCTTATACCAGTCTAATTTTTAATATTGCTATTTTAATAGCGCTGGCTTACGTAATTTATTACGCGGCCAAATTTATTTTAGTCACTTTGACTGCTGTTTTCGCTCAGCGAACCAAAACTAAGTTTGACGATTATTTAATTCAAAACAAAACCACTAGGTATACCGCCTATTTAATTCCGTTTTTCTTTATTTATAAAGCCGTTCCCGTTATTCTGGACAAATATGAATATTGGGAATCGATTTTCGGAAAAATAGTGGGAATCTATATTGTATTGCTTGGATTATGGATTGTTCGAACTGTTTTTAATTCGTTACGCGATTATTTAAAACAAAAACCTGAGTATAGCGATAAACCGATTGACAGTTTTGTACAAGTTATTATGATTGTGCTCTGGATTTTTGGAGTTGCCATGATTATTTCGACTTTATTCGGAATTAAAAAAGGTGAGCTATTAACCATTCTTGGAACACTTTCGGCTATTATTATCTTAATTTTTAGAGATACGATTCTTGGATTTGTTTCGAGTGTTCAGGTTGCCATAAACGACATGGTTCGCATTGGAGATTGGATTACAATGGATAAATTTGGAGCTGACGGAGATGTTATCGAAATCAATTTGACAACGGTTAAAGTTCGAAATTTTGACAACACGATTACCACAATTCCAACCTATGCATTAAGTTCAGATTCGTTTCAGAACTGGCGCGGAATGCAAAAATCTGATGGAAGACGCATCAAAAGACACGTTTTAATAAAAAGCAGTACAATTCGTTTTTTAAACGAAGAAGATTTGCATCAACTGCGAAAAGTACAGCTTATAACTTCATATATTGACAGCCGTCAAGCGGAAATTGATAAATACAACGATCTTAGGGGAATTGATAAAACGCTTTCGCTAAATGGCCGAAACATGACCAATTTGGGATTGTTTAGAAAATACATTATGCAATATTTACATGACCATCCGGGATTGAACAAAAATATGCATATCATGTGCCGACAGCTGCAATCAACCGCGCACGGAGTTCCGTTGGAGATTTATGTGTTTTCTAGCGATAAACGTTGGGCAAACTACGAATATATCATGGCTGATATTTTTGACCACGTAATGGCATCAGTAAGATATTTTGATCTTGAAATTTTTGAGCTTCCTTCGAGTATTGGTTAGATTTTTAACCGCAAAGTTCGCAAAGGTTTACGCAAGGTTCGCAAAGTTTTTTTAGACAAAGCTTTGCGAACTTTGCGTTTTTATAGGTTTAGTATATCAAAAAAACTTGCGTGCTTTGCGGTAAAACACACAAGCCATTCAACCTGAAACCTGAAACTTGAAACACCCCCTCACTCCTTCTCTATTTTCTCAAAAAGAAACTCAGGATTTTGATATTCAATAGGAACTTCTGGAACGTAACACGGAAGATTGAAATAAGTTCCGATCACTCCTTTTCCCAAATAAAGTTTTCCGTCTTTCTTTAAAATCGCTAACGGAACTCTTTTCCAAGCACCGCCGAAAGAAATGTAATGATAATCACCTCTAAGTGTATCACCTCTTAAATCGCCTCGTACATCGCCAGAATCTTTTCCCGTTCCGTAGTGATTAATTTCGTAGCGTCCATAAAAACGTTTGTCATTAATATGGATATCCAAAACCGCTGTGTCTTTATTGTTTACAGCACGATATAATTGACGGTTATATTTTTCTTTATCTTCTTTAGAATTGCAAGAAGCTAGTAATAAGCATAAAAACAGAAATAATCGCATAATTTATTTTTAGAAAAACAAAAATAGGTTTTTACTATGGGATTATTTCTTTAACTTTAAGAAAAACTTAAAACAAATACCATGGAAGATAGAGACACCTTTTTAAAAGAATTCAGAGGCGAAACTTTAGGAACCGTAAGTGCTCAATCTTCAGCAGATGAGATCTTTCAAAACCAGACCATCAGGCCTATTTTAAAATTGCAAAACGACTTATTTATTGCCGTTTTTATTAATTACGTAAACAAAAATAAACCTGATTTTTATTCTTATTCGGTTGAAAAGAAACTCCAGACCATCGAAAATTCCATACAAAAAGACATTAAATTCAGAAATTCTTTAAAAGGAATTGTAATGGCGCTTTTTACAGTTGACGAATACAATACTTATATTAAGAATTCTTCTGATTTGAATAAACGTATGATGAACTTGTTGATTGACCGATTGAAGAATCAGGTGCAGTTGTTTGAAGTGGAATCGGATTCTAAGTGATTTTAATGGAAATAGAAATTCTTCAAGATAAAAAACGAAGTTTATACGTTTACAAAAATAATGAATTGTTATTTTATTCTAAGGTAAAATCCAACTGGACAAACAAGGTTACAGAAATTTACAATCATAATGATATTTTGCTTTTAGAGGTGAAATATAAAATGACAATAATAAAATCTTCTTA
The DNA here is from genome assembly GCF_040538975.1 of Flavobacterium sp. UW10123. Taxonomy (NCBI): domain Bacteria; kingdom Pseudomonadati; phylum Bacteroidota; class Flavobacteriia; order Flavobacteriales; family Flavobacteriaceae; genus Flavobacterium; species Flavobacterium sp. UW10123. Next base: position 28,298 of record NZ_JBEWQE010000003.1, on the reverse strand, counting down.
TAAGATTTTATTTCAAAATGAATTGGTTAAGGAGGAAATAGTAGAAATAACAGACACGAGAATAGTTTTTGATACTGACAAAAGATTATATACAAAACAAGATTATTTTATCGCTATAGACGGAAATTTTTCCTACTATTTTAAAGAAACTAGAATTTCTCAATTAAAACAGAAAAGTTGGGTTTCAAATCCAAAGATATTTTTAAGTATAAATGATGAAAACCTAGAATTTTTAAATCTAGTACTCTTTCATATTTTAGCAACAGAAGCAGGATATAGTTCTGATTAAAACAATTTAAAATTTTAGAATAAATCAATGTTCAACCAATTCCGAAATAAATTTCCTTTAACCGACGAAAAATGGAGCGAATATATCAGTTATTTTAACCGAATTGAAGTTCCTGCTAAAACAACCCTTTTAGAAGAAGGCGAAGTTTCAAAAAAACTTTATATCATAGAAAAGGGCTGTATTCGGGTTTGGTTTAACAATAACGGAAAAGATCTCACTACGCAATTCTTTTTTGAAAATGAGAGCGTTGCTTCTATCGAAAGTTTCATGAAGAAACTTCCGAGTCCGACCAATATTGAAACGATTGAGCCTTCAGTTTTGTGGTGGATTCATAAAAATGATCTGGATAAAATTCTAGAAGAAATCAAAGAGATCCCTGAATTGAGGGATAGTCTCATTAATAAGCTTTTTGAGCGTACTTTTGATTATATGAAATATTTCGTTTCGTTTATAAAAGATTCCCCTGTAGAGCGTTATTCTAATTTAATTAAAGAAAGGCCTCAAATCATATTGCGTGTTCCGCAACATTATATCGCTTCTTATTTAGGAATAACAACTGTGCATCTAAGCAGACTAAAAAGTAGACTATTAAGTAAAGAATAATTGACTTTTTAGTCAAACTTAAATTGACTTATATAACTTATATGATTTAAAGAAAAATTTGATAACAAATGTTATCGTCTGCCCATAAACGGCTGTCTAATTTTGCTTCATAAAATTTAATAATTATGAAAGCAGCAGTAGTTTATAAAAAAGGAGAATCTCCAAAATATGCAGAATTTGAAGAGCCAATTGCATCCAATGAAAACGAAATTTTGGTTTCGGTAAAAGCAGTAGCTATTACGAATTTGGATAAAGGAATTGCAAGCGGAGATCATTATTCTTCAGAAAAAGAAAATCAAAACGGATTTATTGTAGGAAGTGACGGAATCGGTACTCTAGAAAACGGAACAAGAGTTTACGCCCGCGGAATATCTGGAACAATCGCAGAAAAAGCTTTAGTAGAAAAAAACCGAATGGTAGCTTTACCAGACGGAATTGATGATGCAACAGCCGCAGCGATGCCAAATGCAGTTGCAGGTTCGGCAATGGCACTTCGTTTTAGAGCGGGAATAAAGTCAGGCGAAACCGTTTTAATAAATGGAGCGACTGGTTTTACAGGACAAATGGCTGTTCAAATTGCAAAACATTATGGAGCTAAGAACATTATTGTTACAGGAAGAAATGAAAAAGCGCTTAAAAGTCTTTTAGAATTAGGTGCCGATGAAATTCTTTCTCTAAAACAAGATGATGAATCTTTTGTTTCCCAACTAAGAGAAATCCATAAAAATACTCCAATTGATATTGTAATAGACTACTTGTGGGGACATTCGGCAGAGCTTATTTTTTCTATTTTAAAAGGAAATGGAAATTTTACACATAGAACCAGATATGTTTCTGTAGGTTCAATGTCTGGAGACACCATTCAATTATCGGCTCAGATTTTACGAAGTGTAGATCTTCAATTATCGGGTTCAGGATTAGGAAGCTGGACAAAAGAAGAAGTCAAATTATTATTTTCTGAAATTCTGCCCGAAATGTTTCTTTTGGCTTCAAAAAATATACTAAAAGTAAATATTGAAACAGTAAATCTATCCGATATAGAAAAAATGTGGAATGCGGAAGTTCCTGACGGAAAGCGTTTAGTTGTGGTAATCTAAAATTTTTAAACACATAGAAACATAGTTTATCGCTTCTTAAAAAGGTAAATAAAAGAAACTAGTTTCTCACACATAGCTATGTGTATTTAAACAAGTGAAACGCCTTTTATAGATTCCAAGAAGCTATGTTTCTATGTGTTTATATTTTAATATTCTAATAGCTCTTTCAAAGCTTGCTCGAATCTATTCTTTGGTAAAAACTGATCTTATTATTTTCTGAAATACTGCCTGAAATGTTTCTTTTAGCTTCAAAGAATATACTAAAAGTAAATATTGAAACAGTAAATCTATCCGATATAGAAAAAATGTGGAATGCAGAAGTTCCTGACGGAAAGCGTTTAGTTGTGGTAATCTAAAATTTTTGAACACATAGAAACATAGTTTATCGCTTCTTAAAAAGATAAATAAAAGAAACTAGTTTCTCACACATAGCTATGTGTATTTAAACAAGTGAAACGCCTTTTATAGATTCCAAGAAGCTATGTTTCTATGTGTTTATATATTTAATATTCTAGTAGCTCTTTCAAAGCTTGCTCGAATCTATTCTTTGGTAAAAACTGATCTTCAAGCGCTTTTGTAAACGGAATTGGCGAATCTAAACTCGCTACACGTTTTACAGGAGCATCTAGATATTCGAAGCAATTTTCCATAATTAAAGCCGAAATATCACTTGCAATTCCGCCAAATAGGGTGTCTTCTTGGTAGATTATAGCTTTTCCAGTTTTCTTAACCGAAGCAAAAATCGTTTCTGTATCAAGAGGCTGTAAAGTTCTTAAGTCAATTAAATCAGCATCAATTTCTGGATGTTGCGCTAAAGTGTCTAAAGCCCAATGAACAGTAGCTCCAAAAGCAATAATCGTTACCGATTTTCCTTCTTTTACCAAAGCCGCTTTACCTAAAGGAATAGTATAATAGTCTTTTGGAACATCTTGATAAATACTGCGGTATAATAATTTATGTTCGAAGAATAAAACAGGATTTGGGTCGTTAATTGCGGTGTTCAAAAGCCCTTTCGCATCGTATGGAAATGCTGGATAAACCACTTTTAAACCTGGGGTTTTAGTAAACCAAGCCTCATTGGTCTGAGAGTGAAATGGCCCAGCCTGAGTTCCTCCGCCGCAAGGCATACGAACGACAACATCGGCTTTTTCGCCCCAACGGTAATGAGATTTAGCCAAAAGGTTCACAATCGGATTAAATCCTGAAGAAACAAAATCCGCAAACTGCATTTCTACAATTGCTTTATAACCGTTTATAGAAAGTCCCATTGCAGTTGAAACTATGGCGCTTTCGCAGATTGGTGTATTGCGTATTCTGTCTTTTCCAAAAGCATCAACAAAGCCCTCTGTGATTTTAAAAGCACCACCATATTCAGCAATATCCTGTCCCATAATCACGAGGTTTTTATGGCGCCACATAGATTGTTCTAAACTATTTCGGATGGCATCTATAAAACGTATATTTTCTGAATCTGAATTATGGCTATATTCCTCATATTGAAATTCTTTATAAACATCATCTAATTCTCCGCTGTAAGTTGGTTCAATTTCAGGTTCTGCATTTGCAATTGCCCAATTTTCGTCAATTTCCTGTTTGATTTGGGCATGAAATTGTTCGTCTAATTCAGCAGTTAGAATTCCGTTTTCGGTCAAATATTTTCTGTAATTCGTAACAGGATCTCTCAGTTCCCATTGATCCATTAAATCCTGAGGGACGTATTTTGTACCACTCGCCTCTTCATGACCGCGCATTCTGAAGGTTTTGAACTCCAATAAAATCGGACGCGGATCCTCCTGCATTTCTTTCTTTAACTGAGACAGTTTATTGTAGATTTCTACAATATTATTTCCATCAATAATCCAGCTTTCAATTCCGTAACCAATTCCTTTGTCTGCAAGATTTTCACAAGCATATTGTTCGTTGGTTGGCGTTGAAAGTCCGTAGCCATTATTTTCAATGACAAACATTACAGGCAGTTTCCAAACGGCTGCAATATTTAGAGCTTCGTGAAAATCGCCTTCGCTTGTAGCACCTTCGCCAGTAAAAACAGCAGTGATTTTTTTATTGTCTTGAAGTCTGTTTGCAAGAGCGATTCCATCAGCGATTCCTAACTGCGGACCCAAATGCGAAATCATTCCTATAATATTGTATTCCTGTGTTCCAAAGTGAAAACTTCTATCTCGGCCTTTTGTAAAACCGTTTGCTTTTCCTTGCCATTGCGAGAATAAACGATGAAGCGGAATTTCTCTGGTCGTAAAAACCCCAAGATTTCGGTGCATTGGAAGCACATATTCAGATTGGTCTAAAACAGCGGTTACACCAACAGCTATGGCTTCTTGTCCTATTCCAGAAAACCATTTGGAGACTTTTCCTTGCCGAATCAAGATAAGCATCTTTTCTTCGATCAATCGTGGTTTTAATATTTTTTTGTATAAATCTAATAATTGCGCGTCAGTCAGGTTTTGGCGGTAAAAGATCATGTAATTTTTTGTTTTTTAGTGTTTCAAATATAACAAATTGTTGCTGTTTTATTAGAATACTAAATAAATTTTTAATCAGAAATTTGCTTTTAATGCCTGAGCTTAAGATTATTTTCTAAAATATTATCTACCTTTGTTAGCGAAAGGTACTTATGACACCTTTCTTCTTTAAATAAAAAATGTAAAGTATGCAAAACATTCCTAGTGTAGACTTACGTGATTTCCTTTCGGACGACCCGAAACGTAAACAAAAATTTGTAAATGAAATCGGCAGTGCATTTGAAAACATTGGCTTCGTAGCCTTAAAAGGTCATTTTCTTGATGATCAGTTGGTAGACGAACTTTATGGTGAAATTAGAAACTTTTTCGCCTTGCCAATAGAAACTAAGCATAAATATGAAATTCCTGGAATCGGCGGACAAAGAGGTTATGTTTCTTTTGGAAAAGAACATGCTAAAGGACGCAGAGAAGGAGATTTAAAAGAATTTTGGCATTTTGGTCAATACGTTGACAAAGATTCAAGATGGGCTTCTGAATACCCAGACAATGTTAAAGTTACTGAATTACCTCGTTTTAATGCGGTTGGTAAAGAAGCGTACCAAAAATTGGAAAAAACGGGTGTTTATGTTTTAAGAGCTTTAGCTTTACATTTAGGTCTAGATGAGTTTTATTTTGATAATTATGCAAAAGAAGGAAACTCAATTTTAAGACCAATCCACTACCCTCCTATTACTTCTGAGCCAGAAAACGCAATTCGTGCGGCAGCTCACGGTGATATCAACTTGATCACATTACTAATGGGAGCTCAAGGTAAAGGGTTGCAGGTTCAGAACCACAACGGCGATTGGATTGATGCCATTGCTGAAGATGATGAATTGGTAATCAACGTTGGTGATATGTTGTCTAGACACACTAACAATAAATTAAAATCTACAATTCACCAAGTGGTAAATCCGCCAAGAGAATTGTGGGGAACTTCACGATATTCAATTCCATTTTTCATGCACCCAGTAAGCGATATGCGTTTGGATTGCCTTGAAAATTGTATTGATGAAGAAAACCCAAAAAAATACGAAGATATTTCAGCTGGAGAGTTCTTATACGAACGTTTAGTAGAATTAGGCTTAATCAAAAAATAAGCTTAAATATTTTCTAGATATAAAAATTCCAAATTCCAAGTTTTTCTTGGGGTTTGGAATTTAATTTTTAGATATCTTTATGCTTGAAAATTTATTTTTAGAATAAAAAAAATATGGACTTAAAAGATCAATTAAAGAATCTGTTTCCAGATCATGTTGAATCAAATGAGCCTGAACAAGTTGAAGAACAAGACCACGTTCTTTACGTTCAGAAGGAACCTATGATTTGTAAATTTGAAAAAAGAAAAGGAAAACCAACCACTATTATTGAAGGTTATGAAGGTTCTGATGAAGATTTTAAAATCTTAGCCAAAGAAATTAAAACCAAATTAAGCGTTGGCGGAACTTTCAAAGACGATTCGATTATAATTCAAGGCGATTACCGAGATAAAATAATGGCAATCTTAAAAGAAAAAGGATTTAAAACCAAACGTGTAGGCGGATAACTAATTTGTTTAAAAAGTTTCATGTTTCATGTTTCAAGTTTCTCGAGATAACTTGAAACATGAAACATGAAACAAAAAAACAAAAACTTAGCAACTTAAAAAAAATGATACAATCATCAGAATTAATATTAAATCCAGACGGAAGCGTTTACCACTTAAACCTTCGTCCTGAACACATAGCACATGACATTATTTTTGTCGGTGACCAAAATAGAGTAGAAAAAATCACTCAATTTTTCGATTCAATCGAACATTCTGCTCAAAAAAGAGAATTCAAAACCCAAACCGGCATTTATAAAGGCAAAAGAATTTCGGTAGTTTCTACAGGAATTGGCCCTGATAATATTGATATTGTGCTAAACGAATTAGACGCTTTAGTAAATATCGATCTTAAAACGCGCCAGCCAAAAGAAAAATTAACTTCTTTAAACATTATTAGAATTGGAACTTCAGGCTCTCTGCAAGAAGATATTCCAGTGGATAGTTTTGTAATGTCTAAGTTCGGTTTAGGATTAGACAATATGCTTCGCTCCTATTTAATCGATGATGTTTCGATTACAGAAATTGAAGATGCATTTGTAAAACATACCAATTGGGATCCTAAAAAAGGAAAACCTTATGTGACGCAATGTTCTGAAAAATTGGAAAAATTAATTGAATCAGATCGAATTTTTAAAGGAATTACAGCAACTGCTGGAGGATTCTACGGCCCTCAAGGAAGAGTTTTGCGTCTGAATATTCAAGATGAGGAATTAAATAACAAAATGGATAATTTTAGTTTTAATGAAACTAAAATCACTAATTTAGAAATGGAAACTGCTGCAATTTATGGACTTTCTGCTCTTTTAGGACATAATGCTTTATCGTTGAACGCTATTATTGCCAATCGTGCTTCTGGAACTTTCAGTGCAGATCCGTACAAGGCTGTTGACGAGTTGATTGCTTATACATTGAATAAGTTAGCTGGTAATTAACTAGAGTTTTTATGCAAGACGCTATTCTTAAATTTGAACAGTTATTGAACGAAAATGTCAATTATATTCCGACAATAAACAATGATATTTTAGAAGTAAAAAATCCGGGAAAGTGGTCTAAAAAAGAGATTTTAGGACATTTGGTCGATTCTGCAATTCATAATTTGGTTCGTTTTACGGAAATTAATTATGCAGAAAAACCATATCGCCACAGACCGTATAATCAAATGGATTTAGTAAATTTAAATCAATATCAGGAAATAGATATTCAGGAACTTACGCAGCTATGGTTTACCATAAACAAGCAGATGATAAGATTAATGAAGTCTGTTGATGAAAAAGCTTTAGATTACAAAATCATTTTGGCCGACGAATCTGAAATAGATTTGAGGTTTTTAATGACCGATTATGTTGAACATTTAGAACATCATATTAATCAAATAAGAGCATAAATTATGTTTTTGAGAGTTGCCAGACATACAAATGATTTAGAAAAAATTGAAAATTTTTATGTTGACGTGCTCGGATTTGAACGCTTAGGCGGATTTGAACATCACAATAATTATGATGGCGTTTTTATTGGAAAACCTGGTTTAGACTGGCATTTTGAGTTTACTCAATCTGATGTTAAAGCCAAACATACTTTTGATGAAGACGATGTTATGGTCTTATACCCAAAAACTATTGCAGATTACGATAAATTAGTGAATAAATTAACGCAGCAAAATATTGCAGTTATACCATCGCTGAATCCTTTTTGGAATGAAAACGGAAAAATGATTCAGGATCCTGATGGCTACAGAATTGTAATATCTCCTTTAAAAGCTGTAATTAGCGAAATTGAATAATGGAACAGGAAACTCATAAAAAAATATTATTTAAATACTATAGTGATTATCTGGACGAAGTAGTGTCTGAAACCATGTGGGCAGAAATTATCGATCTGGAAAAAGGTCTTTTTAAATTGGATAACATTCCGTTTTTCGGTCCTTTGATTGCTACAGACGACATTTTTTATGCCGAATATGATGAAACAGAAGAACGTTTTATGCATAGAAAAACGATTCAAAATTCTGGAAATTCGATTGTTCAGGTTGCTGTTTTAGAAAAAGGTTTTGATAAAGAAATTATCAGAGAAAAATTGAAAACAATCAATTGTTTATCTGAGGCATTAAATGAAACCTTTTTTGCCGTAGAAATAGCCAAAGATGTAGATTACTCATTGGTAAGAAGCATTTTGAATGAATACGAATCACAAGACATTATAGAATTTGCAGAGCCTTGTCTTTCAGAAAAACACAGGGCAGATTTATTAAAAAACTAAACTAACCAAATTTAACCATAAGATTACGCATACGCATACCAAGCAACTTAACTTAAACTTAAAATAAATGAAAACTGTCAAAATTGCGGGTGTTCCGGAACACTTCAATTTGCCGTGGCACCTATGCATCGAAAACGGCGAATTTGAAGAAGAGAACATCGATTTACAATGGACAAATGTTCCCGAAGGAACCGGGAAGATGTGTCAAATGCTTCGTGACGGAGAAACAGATTTGGCTGTTATTCTAACCGAAGGAATTCTTAAAGATATTGCGGCCGGAAATCCGAGCAAAATTGTTCAGGTTTATGTGCAATCTCCCTTAATTTGGGGAATTCACGTGGATGCAAAATCAGATTTTCAAACGCTGAAAGATCTTAAGAACAAAAAAGCAGCGATTTCGAGAATCGGTTCGGGATCACAATTAATGGCTTATGTAAATGCAAATGAACAAGGCTGGGAAATGGATGATCTTGAATTTGAAATTGTAAATACAATTGATGGCGCTGTAGATGCTCTAACCAATAAAAAAGCTGATTATTTTATGTGGGAACGTTTTATGACGAAACCGCTTGTAGATAAAGGTGTTTTCAGACGCATTGACGACTGCCCTACTCCTTGGCCTTCATTTATTATTGTGGGACGAGATGAATTCTTGAAAAAGAATCCTAAAACGGTAGAAACGATTCTTAAAATAATCAACAAAACAACGGTTGATTTTAAAGAGATTCCAGAGATCGACAAGAAATTATCTAAACTGTTCAATCAAAAAGCAGAAGATATAAAAGAATGGCTGAAATTGACTCAGTGGTCACAGAAAAATTTGACAGAAAAATCTTTTAATAAAATTCAAAATCAATTATTTGATCTGGGAATTATTGATAAAAAAAGTATTTTTGTAGAAACCGTAAAAGCATTGTAAATACTGCTTTTTGATTCGTATGATGAAATTCCCTAAAATTGACTTACCGCAATTAAAATCTAAACTACAGGTGAAATCGCCGTGGGACAGGATTATTATTTCGATTTTAAGTCTTTTGATTACGATTCCGATTTTCATCATACTGCATCAAAATTTAATCGATTTGGAATGGGCATTCAATCTAGATCGTATATTTATCTTTATTTTTGTTTTTGCAGCTATATTTTTTCTTCTGATGTATCTCAGAACAATTATTATTTTGTGTGTTGCAGTTTATTTGTTAATTCTGTTTTATGGATCTGTAATTGGAAATTATGGTTTTAACGAAATCTCAGAAGATTACAATTCTATGATTTATACCATGTCTGACAATCCCTATCCGCAGGATATTATTGTGGCAAAACTGCTTCCGTTTCCAAATAAAACAAAGATTATCAATGCTATAGAATACCAGAATCCGAAAGTACGAAATTTTGCTATTATGGCGACTTCAAAGCATTTTAAAGGAATTAGAGGGTATTCAGATTATCGAACCATAATTCAGTGTTTTGCTGTTTTTAAAGAAATAAACGGCAGATGGAATTATGTAAACGATCCAAAAGATGGTGATTATATCGCAACCGCCAGCGAATCTCTAGAATATTTTTCTGGCGATTGCGACGATCACTCTATTTTGATGGCGGCTGCTGTACGCTCCATTGGCGGAACTCCTCGCCTTATTCATACCAAAGGGCATATTTATCCTGAAATTTTAATTGGTTCGATGATTGATCTGGAAAAAGTCAATTATCTAATCAAAAATGTTCTTTTTATAAAAGAGAGTTATGGTAAAAAACTGCATTACCATATAGATGAGCGCGGCCAAGTTTGGATGAACCTCGATTATACTGCAACTTATCCTGGCGGTCCCTTTATGTATGAGGAAATTTTAGGAGCTTTAACTCTAAATTAGCATACCCCAAAAAGCCATTCGGACTAATTTTAACTGCTAAAACAGTCATTTTATAAATATTTGGTTATCAGTAAAAGTCCCGAAAATAAAGACTTCCTGCACTAAAAGCAATTCATTTTAATAAGTAAAAAAAATCTTTATAAATATTTGATTTCGAATATTTTAATGTCATTTTTTTTTGTAACTTTTTCCTGTTTAACTTTTAATCACAAAATCATGAAAAACTCTAAATTATTTACCCTCGTAATTGCCATTGCTGTCGTTGTATTAATTGTTTCATGCCATATGAAAAGAGACAAGCTTGTGAATTCATGGAAAGTTACTGCTGTAGAACCAAAAGAAGCTGTTTCTGATTCTACAAAAAATGCGATTTTAACCAATGGTATGCTTACTTTTACTGAAGATGGGCATGTAACAGGATATTTGCTTCGTGAAATCACGGACGGAACTTATGCCTTAACGCAAAAAGGTAAAAAACTAGTTATTAAGGACGAAGTTGGAACACCTTATGTTTGCGAAAGCACTATTACAGATGATCAATTAATTCTGGACACCAAAGAAGCTAAACTGACATTTAGTAAAATTTAAATATAGAATTACAACGTAATTCAATGCTAAAAAACCATTCATTACAATTGTAAAGAATGGTTTTTTGATTTTTAGAACTAAATTAAATACCTTTGTCTCTCTTTAAATAAGCACCGCTGTATGTGAAAAATAATTTCTTTCAGGAAAATTTAGTAGGCAACCACTCTTTTGTGGCTGCTAGATTATTTATCTATAAAAGAAAGGAATTATGCTTATTCTTCAAAATATCTCCTATCAGCATGAGAATAAAGACATGCTGTTTCAAAACATTAGTTTTACACTAAATCATCACGAAAAAACCGCTTTGGTCGGAAATAATGGTGTTGGAAAATCTACTTTATTAAAAATTATCGCTGGGCAATTTATGCCTTTTTCGGGGCAGATTATACAGCAGTCAAAACCTTATTTCGTTCCGCAATTATTTGGCCAGTTTAATGATTTTAGTATCTCTGAAGTCTTACAGATAAAGGAAAAAATAACTTCACTTAAAGAAATACTTGAAGGTATAGTAACCGAAGAAAATCTTCAGTTGCTTGATGATGATTGGACAATAGAAGAACGCTGCAATGAGGCTTTGTCTTATTGGCAATTGCAAGATTTGGATCTGAACCAGAAAATGGAAACTTTAAGCGGCGGACAGAAAACAAAAGTATTCTTGGCCGGAATTATGATTCATGAACCCGAATTGGTTTTGTTGGACGAACCTAGCAATCATTTAGATTTTGCTGGTAGAACAGTATTGTATGATTTTATAAAATCTACTTCTAGTACACTTTTAGTGGTTAGTCACGACAGAACACTGCTTAATCTTTTGAATAAGACATTAGAAATGACAAAAAATGAAGTTTCGGTCTATGGTGGCAATTATGATTTTTATAGCGAACAGAAGAAAATTGAACATAATGCTTTAGAACAAGATGTTCAGAGTAAAGAAAAGGCATTGAAAAAAGCCAAAGAAAAAGAAAGAGAAAGTGCTGAACGCCAAAACAAACTAGATTCTAGAGGCAAAAAGAAGCAAGAGAAATCAGGGGTTGCCAGAATTATGATGAATACGCTTCGTAATAAAGCTGAAAACAGCAGTTCTAAAGTCAAAGACGTTCATGCCGAAAAAATCAGTGGAATTTCTGAAGATTTGAGACAGTTACGCTCGTCACTTCCTGCTATAGATCAAATGAAATTTGGATTTGATAATACTTCTTTCCTTAAAGGAAAAACTCTTTTTAAAGCTTCTGAAATTAATTATGCTTATGCATACCAATTTCTTTGGAAAGAAAATCTCAATTTTGAAATTCTTTCTGGAGAGCGTATCGCAATAAAGGGATTGAATGGCTCTGGAAAAACAACTTTAATAAAAATTATTCTTGGAGAATTGATTCCAACACAAGGTCAAGCCACTTCATTAGCAAAAAAAGCAATTTATATTGATCAGGATTATTCATTACTAAATCAGAATCTTAAAATTTATGAGCAGGCTCAGGCTTTTAATGACTGCGGTTTAGAAGAGCATGAAATAAAAATGAGACTGAATCGCTTTCTGTTTTCTAGAAACGATTGGGATAAACCTTGTAGCGCATTAAGCGGAGGCGAAAGAATGCGCTTAATGTTTTGCTGTCTAACTATTAGTAACGAATCGCCTGAGATTATCATTCTAGACGAGCCAACAAATAATCTCGATATTCAAAACATTGAAATATTAACTGCTGCAATCAATGAATATAAAGGAACTTTGATTGTGATTTCGCATGATCAAGCATTTTTAGAGCAAATCAATATAGAGAAAAGTATTTTACTTTAAAATAAAAAGGATCAGCGCTGAGAATTATCTTGGCGCTTTTCTTTTAGTATTAAATTCATTTTCAAATAATTAAAATAAAAATTCTGTAAATTGCAGTAAAAACTGATAAATTCAAGTTCACGTTTAATTAAAACCTAAAATTTTATGAAATCCAAAAACAGAATTTTTCCTGCCCTGCTTGCTTTTACATTATTAATAACTGAAACTGTACTCCCTTGTACAAGGATCGTTTACGAAGGCCTAAACGGAACAATTATTACTGCCCGATCGATGGATTGGCGCGGAGAGATTCCGGCCAATTTATGGATTTTCCCGCGCGGAATTGAAAGAGCTGGTGAAGTTGGAACCAGTTCGATTAAATGGAAATCTAAATACGGAAGCGTAATTACCAGTTCGTGGGACATTGCTTCTTCTGATGGAATGAACGAAAAAGGGCTCGTTGGAAATCTTTTATGGTTGGTAGAATCACAATATCCTGCATTTGAAAAAAACGGAAAAGTAAAAGGTTTGGCTGTTTCTTTATGACTTCAATATGTTTTAGATAATTTTTCTACCGTTACAGAAACCGTTTCTGCATTAGAAAAGAATGATTTTGTTATTACTTCGTCACACATTCCAGGAACGAATATTTTTGCAACAGTGCATTTATCAATTTCTGATGCAAGTGGCGATAATGCCATTTTCGAATATATAAACGGTAAATTAGTTATTCATCATGATAGAAAATATGTAGCGATGACCAATTCGCCTATTTTTGATCAGCAATTGGCCATCAATGCGTATTGGAAAGGTATTCCGGGCACTATTATGCTTCCAGGGACGAATCGTGCCGCAGATCGCTTTGTAAGAGCTTCTTATTATATTGATGCTATTCCGAAGACAGATAATATAAGAACAGCCTTGTCTAGCGTTTTTGGTGTAATAAGAAACTGTTCTGTTCCTTTAGGTATTTCCTCAGAAACAGAACCTAACATCTCCTCTACCCGCTGGAGAACGGTTGCAGATCAAAAAAATCTGGTTTATTATTTTGACAATGTTTTGAATCCGAATGTAATTTGGGTTGAATTCAGCAAAATTGATTTTAGCGAAAAAGGAAAAATCAAAAAATTAAGCTTAGCTAATAATGAGAATTATTCAGGTGAATCTTTGATTAATTTCAAGGAAACAAAGCCTTTTCAGTTTGCTGGACTTGATTAAGAATGACATTTCTAAATAAAACAAATATCATAAAAACTTCAAATTGAAAAGTTTGAAGGTTTTCTTTTTGAAAAAAAACTAAAAAAATATTGCGCAGTCAAATGACTTCATTATATTTGCAGTCAAATAACTGCGCAATGGAAATTAGAAGAGATGTTTTTCAAGCTATAGCCGATCCTACCCGAAGAGCTATTTTAAGTTTAGTTGCCATTCAGGCCATGACACCTGGGGCAATTGCCGAGAATTTTAATTCGTCAAGACAGACTATTTCAAAACATATTCAGATTTTGAACGAATGTGAACTATTACATCAAACACAAAACGGAAGAGAAATTTATTATCATTTAAATCCAGAAAAAATGAAAGAAATTGACAAGTTCATCGAGCCATTCAGAAAAATGTGGGATGATCGTTTTAATAAGTTAGAAGCAATTATGAAAAACTATAGAAAATAAACCATGGAAAAGAAAACAAAAATTCACGCCGAAGATGACAGATTAGATCTTGTTATTACGAGAGAATTTGATTTGCCAGTTGAATTATTATTTAAAGCTCACACCGAATCTGAAATTGTAGCGCAATGGATGGGTACAAAAGTGTTGAAGCTAGAAAGCAAAAAATATGGCGGATGGGAATACGAAACCAGGAATCCTAATGGAAATGTAGTTTTTAGGGCAAATGGTGTTTTTCATGATTTTGTTCCGAATCAAAAAATAGTACGCACTTTTGAAATGGACAATGTCAATTTTGCGCCTCAATTAGAATTTCTGGAGTTTGAAAAATTATCTGTTGATACCAGTAAACTGACCATGCAGATTATCTATAAATCTATCGAACATAGAATGACACAATTAAAACTGCCATTTGCACAAGGCTTAAATATGGCACATAATCGATTGGAAGAAATTGTAACTAAACTAAAATAAGCATCATGAGCAAAAGAAATAAAATTATCTATTGGATTGCCACTTTATGGTTGGCTTTAGGAATGACAGCAACTGGAATTGTACAGCTTATACCTGTAAAAGAAGAAGCCGAAATGATTCAACACTTAGGTTATCCGCTCTATTTTTTAACGCTTTTGGGTGTTTGGAAGCTTTTAGGGGTAATCGCAATTTTAATTCCTAAATTCGGTTTGTTAAAAGAATGGGCGTATGCAGGTTTCTTTTTTGCAATGTCTGGAGCTGTGATTTCGCATTTAGCTATCGGAGACGATGCATCGGCACTTTTCGGGCCAACATTATTAATTGTTTTAACTGTAACTTCGTGGTATTTCAGACCTCAAACTAGAAGATGCAGTTCTAATTAAAAACTTAAGAAAATGAAAAAGCAATTGACAATAAACGAGCAAGACGAATTATTGACCATACTCGAAAAACGTTTTGAAAAGAATAAAAACCGTCACGAGAATTTAGATTGGGCAAAAATTGAAGCCAAACTAAAAGCTAATCCATCAAAATTATGGTCTCTTGACGAAATGGAAAGAACTGAAGGCGAACCAGATGTAATTGGATATGATGCCAAAACAGATGAATATCTTTTTGTAGATTGTTCTACTGAAAGTCCGAAAGGTCGAAGAAGTATCTGTTACGATCACGAAGCGCTCGAAAAAAGAAAAGAACATAAACCCGCTGACAGCGCAATAAAAATGGCGGAACAAATGGGAATTGAAATCTTAAATGAAGAGCAATACAAAGACCTGCAAAAATTAGGGAAATTTGATGCCAAAACTTCAAGTTGGATTTTAACTCCGCCAGAGATTAGAAAATTAGGCGGTGCAATTTTTTCAGATTTCAGATACAATACCGTTTTTGTTTATCATAATGGTGCAGATTCTTATTATGCTGCGAGAGGTTTTCGCGGTTTATTAAGAGTTTAAGATAATTGCACGAAATTAGATTATGAGCTATTAAATAAATGTTTTGAAAACATAGCCTGTGGTTTCAACTACAGGATTCGGATTGTTTTTTGATTGTATTCCCGTGGTTAAAACCACGGGCTATATTTTAAAATATCAATGAAAAAGAGGTGTTTTAAAAGCCTCTTTTTTATTCTCTTAAAATCTTTTCCATCTTTCTTCCTTTGGCGATTTCATCAATTAGTTTGTCTAAGTATCGCATTTTTTGAATTAATGGATCTTCAATCTCTTCTACACGATAGCCGCAGATCACGCCTGTGATTTTAGAGGCATTCGGATTCATTTCTGGAGCTTCGGCAAAGAATGTTTGAAAATCTACTTTCTTTTCAATTTGTTCTTCAAGTTGCTTATCACTATATCCTGTAAGCCATTTGATTACGATGTCTAATTCTTCTTTGGTTCTACCCTTTTTTTCCACTTTTTGAATATATAAAGGATATACGCTAGAAAATAGGATTTTGTAGATTCTTTCCGTTTTCATTTTAGTTTGATTTAGGTCGAAATACGTTTATGTAAATATAATTCAAAAGCAGATAGCATAAAAATGCAAGCAATATTTAATATCTTAGATTCTCGAAAAACAACCTTAAAAACTCTCTTATGGAAAACAATTCAAACGATACAACACCAAAAGTGACAGGACTTGGCGGTATTTTCTTTTTTATGGATAATCCGAAAGAAACCAAAGAATGGTATGCTAAAAATTTAGGATTAGAAATCAACGAATGGGGTTCTTCAAGTTTTGAATCTAGAAATCTTGAAAATCCAGAACAGATTGAATCTACGCAATGGTGTCCTTTTAAGAAAGGAGACGAATATTTTTCTCCGTCTAAAAAAGAGTTTATGATAAACTATCGCGTTCAAAACATTGAAGGCCTTTTAGAAAAACTAAAAGCAAGCGGTGTGACAGTTCTCGACGATATCGAAACGTATGAATATGGTAAGTTTGTGCATATTATGGATAAGGAAGGCAATAAAATTGAACTTTGGGAACCTTGATTTAGTTATGAGTTATGAGTTATGAGTTATGAGTTATGAGTTGTTGCTAAACGTTGGAAAACAATATGTTTAATACATTAATTAAAATCAATTGCCATTCAAAAAATAGCCTTTTAAAATACATTGCGGGCAATTTATTAGAGAAACTGTACTGCTGTGAAATAAACTGTGCAGATATGGATAAATCTGTTTTGTTTGCACATCACGGGCGCGGATGCACCATCGTGGCATCTAAAATCTGTGAAAATGTGGTTATTTTTCAAAATGTTTCTATTGGAGCAAATTTGAAGTACAATAAAATTACAAATGAATGGGAAAACGTTGGAAATCCTATTATCGCTAAAAATGTGATTATTGCCGATGGAGCAAAAATCTTAGGACCAATAGTAATCGGGGAAAATTCTGTTATAGGCGCAGGATCGATCATAACTAAAAATATTCCTGCAAATAGTGTTGCTTATGGCGTAAATCACTTTAAAACAAAGAATAAGAATTATGATTTGATATTTAATCCAAACATGATTAATCCTCAGAAAATTATAGAAGCAAATAAAAAACTAGTCGCTGCGTTTGATCAGCAAAAATAATCACATTCCCGGCCAATATAGAAAATTGAATTTATGTCCGTCTGGATCGGCAAAGCCAAAAGTATAGCCCAATTGATAGTTTTCCGGTTCAGAGAAAATAGTTCCACCGACTTTTTTGACTTTATCATACCAAAGATCCACTTCTTCCCTGCTTTCTGCTGAAAGCGAAAAGACAATTTCATTCTCAATTTTAGCATTTACTAAATCGCCTTTTAAAGCAGTTTTAAATCTATTGGTAGTAAAAAAGTTGATTATAAAATTATTCTCTGCAATAGAAAAACTTACGATTTCATCTGTATTTTGTCCGTTTTGTTTAAAGCCTAGATCAGAATAAAATTTGATTGTCTGCTGTAAATCTTGCGAAACCAAGTTGGCCCATATCATTTTAGTTTTCATAAACTGTAGTTTTAATTGATTATATCTAAGTTAGTGATAATCAATCAAATTCTACAGGCTTATTTTAATTTATATATTTTTAAAAAGCAATTCCAAACTGAAAACCTATAGTAAAGCTAGCAGGATGATCGTTTCCAAAACGAACAGGCAACGGTACGGCAACATAGTAACTGCAACTACTATTTTTTATAATGGTTTTATTAAAAACGGGAGTAAAACCGTATCGTCCGCTGGTTTCAAAAGCGGCTCTTCCAGCAAAAGTGTAGCCTTTTCCAAGAGCAACCAAAACACCTGGATGAAATAATAAATTGGTTACTTTGCTTGTGCCTTGATCGTCTTTTATGTTGGGAACCATTTCAAATGAAAATCCGATTTTTTCATTTTTCCAGATATTTATTCCTGTGGGAAAGCCTATGGCGTAATAATCCCTGAAATTTACAGTCGTTTCATCACTGTTAAATGTTACAATAGGATGCATGATACCAAAATATCCTGTTATTTTTGGATAATTAGTTTGTGCAAAAGCTGAAAAACCTGCAAATAATACTGTAATAAGAAAAGAATGCTTAAAAGACATTGTTTAAAGTTTTGGTTATTTAAACAAAGCTAGAACCCTCTGCTGTCAAAAAATAGAACCCAGTTTACCTTTTGTATCTCGTTTACTTTTTTGACTTTTTTCTGTAAGCTGAAGGATTTTTTCCTGTGTGAAGTTTAAATATTCTTGTAAAATGACTTTGATCTGAAAAGCCAGTCATATAAGCTATTTCGGTTAAAGTATGAGTCGAATTTTCGATGAGATGGATTGCTTTTTCGATGCGAAGTTTTCTAACATATTCTCCGAAATTCAAATCTTCAAAATGTTTTGAAAATTCTCGCGATAAATAGGACGGATTTAAATCTAATTCGCTCGAGATTTTCTTTAAATCAAAAGTAAATTGAGCATCAATCTGATCTTGTATTATATTCTTTAAATCTTTTACCCATGAAGGAGTTTTTCCTGATGCTTTTTTGTCTTTAAGAAACTTATTATAAACATCGTGAAGTAGTTTCTCAAACGGACTATTCTGAAGATGATTTTGCTGATACAAATGCGTAGCCCAGCTGTATAAGGCATCGTAGAGAAGCATTCCTTTTTCTAGCAATTCATAATCGTCTTTGATATTATAAGCCAGCCCCGCAGAAATAGCCCAAAGTCCAGCTGATTCTTTTGCAATATCATGCCTATCGGTATCTGCGCCACGCACAATTCCTGCAATAATTTTAACTGCTGGATCTTTAATCTCGTATTTTTTTACAATGTAATCAAAAGTGCATTCTTCGTTGTAATGTGTAAACTCAACATTTGGAATATCAAACGGAATAGCATCAAATTCTTTTGCTTTCGTTATAACATCATCAAAAGGAACATAAATGAATTCAGATTCGGGATCAACAAACTTTCGAATTAGCCACGGACAGGCGATTCGGTCTATTTTGGGTCTTTCTCTGGTGATCCATTTCATATCAGAATAATGTTTCTTAAAATTTTAGCTAAGCTACATATTTATTTATAGTATTTCAAAAGCTTGAATTTTAAGTTTAAAGATTTCATTTAAAAAAGATTTGATGTTTTTCTAGAGATGAGTAATTCTTTTGTAAAGCTTTTTTCTATTTTTAGACTCTGATACTTTATAGAATAACATATGATCTTAGCCTTTGATACTTATTACTTTGACCAAAAAGCAAAAACAATTTGTCTTGAATTTGCAGAGTGGAATGAAGATGAAAATTTTAAAATTCATTCTGAAACAATAGACAATATTGCAGAATATATTCCTGATGAATTTTATAAAAGAGAATTGCCATGTATTTTGAGTTTGTTAAACCAGATTGATTTATCTGTAATTGAAGCAATTGTTGTTGATGGTTTTGTTTATTTAAATGATGAGCAGAAATATGGTTTGGGCGGTTATTTGTATGAAAAACTAAATAAAGAAATTCCGATTATTGGTGTTGCTAAAACGAATTTTGCTTCTATAAAAAAGAACAAAAAAGCGCTGTTTAGAGGCGATAGTAAGAAACCGCTGTACATTACTTCTATCGGAATTGATTTGGACGAAGCTTATAAAAAAGTCGAAAGCATGCATGGAGAATTTAGAATGCCGACTTTGTTGAAAGAATTGGATAGACTGACGAAGGAAAATTTAGAAATGGAAAAACACGAAAATATATAAGTGCAATATATTTATTATCAGGATATTGAAATTAGTCGTACTTGTTCTAAAAAAAAGTCGAACCATTTTTTTTAAGAAAATGCGTTCGACTTTTTTTATTCGGTCGTATAAATATAGTTGCTTTTGGAGATTTGTATCGAAATAAGTTTTAAACCTAAAAAATCGATACTATGAAAACTTCAGTAAAAATCTTAGCAACACTTTTAGTAATAAGTAATATTTCTTTCGGACAAGATATTACCAAAAAGATTGATTCAATAATAAAAGACAATTATCAAAAAAATCCAACTGTAGGCATTAGTGTTGGTTTTATTAAAGATGGCAAAGAATTCTATACTTCATATGGGAATTTGAATTCAAAAAGCGATGCGAAAATTGATAAAAACTCGATATTCGAAATCGCTTCGATCACTAAAATTTTGACTTCTAATCTAATTGCTCAAGCAGTTAATGAGAATAAAATTAAAACCGATGATTTTATAGATGCCTACCTTCCAGTAGTTTATATATTGCATCAAAATCTTCAAAACAAAATTAGAATTTCAGATTTAGCGTCTCATCAATCTGGTTTGCCTGATATAGATTTTGGGAAACTGATAGAACTTAATCCGCAACAGCCTGTAAGTAGCGTAACACAAGAAACATTATCTTCATTAATTAATAACTGCACAGAATTACAAGATTATGGTAAATATCGCTATTCAACAATAGGTTATACTTTGCTTGGTCAAATATTAGAAAAAATCTATAATAAAAGTTATGATGAAATTATTAGAGAAAAGATCATTCAGCCATTAAAAATGAAACATTCGCTTACTAAAGATTTTAATGTAAAAAACATCACTACAAGCCATAATCCAGATGGCGGAATTCAAGAGTTCTTTAAATGGAATATTACAGCTCCAGCTGGATTAATAAAATCAAACGCTTCTGATATGATTCTTTATTTAAAAGCTATTTTAAATGAAAAAAGCGTTGTTGGTAAAGCTGAATTGATTGCAGAAAAAATCTATTATAAAGACCAAAAAAGAGAAATGGGATTAGGTTTAGGGATTATGACAGATGATAAAAATACCATTTATTCGAAATCGGGAGATTCTATGGGGCAATCTTCAATTATATGCTACAATAGAGAAAAAAAATGGGGAATCATTATATTATTAGATCAGCGAAATTCAAAAATGAGACAAAATTTACTTAATACTATTTATGACAATGTTTTAAAATAAAATAAAGCAAAAACTCCTCAAGCAAATTGAGGAGTTTTGTTATTACAGTTGGTTAGCAGTGCTTAGAAAACGATTATACTCTTGAATTTTATTCTTTAATCTTTCTGCTAAATAAACGTTTCCGTCTTTAAGTTCGTTATGTATAATTTCGGCTTCCTCAATATACTTTAACTTTTTCTCGTCGTTCCAATAATAAGGAGGTTCGTATAAATTGCATATTCTATCGGCCATTTTCACCGCCCAGACTTCTATTGGCTGTTTTTTAATTCTGTTTAAACTATCACGCATTTTTTCAAATGAATCCTCAATTTCTTCATTTTTGGTTAATGCCAAAACTCCCGATGCAACTTGATGTCCAAATAAATCGATAACTTTTTCATAAGTAAATGCCGTGTCTTCTATAGTATCATGAAGCATTGCGCATTTTACAGCCAAATCGGCATTCATATTTTCTGTTAATCGTACGGCATTTAAAACTTCAAAAACGACACTTCCAATATGATTGATGTATTCTACCCTTTCTCCTTCATTGCTACCGCCATATTTTTGTCCGTCATGAAGTTTAGAAACCAATTGCCAAACATTTTGTATTTCGTCTATTGACCAGTCTTTTTGCTGTTGCATAATTTTAATTTTGATTGAATGTAATTTATTGCTTTTTTTCGAATATTGAAAACATTCAATCAACCTTCTGCTTTTCTTTTGTGATATGATTGTATATTAGCTTAAACTAAAAATGAATCTTTGTTACGAATGAACAATACTCAAGAGCCAATAGAAATAATACCTTTTCCAGAATTTGAAAATACTTTTAATAGTATAAATTCAAATGAAAAGTTTGTTTTTTTGCCTCTTGTTACACTTCAATTTAAGAAGCATTCAGAATTTGAAAATAAGAGTTTTTATTTTGTTTCTATTTGGGATACAGGAGATTATGAAGAAAGTTTTTTTAATGAATTTCGAAAAAACATTAGATGTATCAAATTCAAACTAGAAAACAATAAATATTTTTATCCAGAAAAATTGAATTTTCCTTTTGTTTCTTTATTGCCTGAAGCATATCATTTAACAAAACAACATTTTCAGCAAAATCTAGATTATTTTTTAGAACCTAAAAGCTATCATGAATTTTCCTCTGAAAAAAGCATTTTCAACCAAGGACGAGAATTTGTCTTTAATTCTTTAAATGGCATTGATAAATTTGAATCAAGTTATTATTATGAAAGGATAACGCAATATTTATATGCCAAAGAAAAATACAATCTTTTTGACAAAATAAATCCAGAGTTTACTTATTCTGAAACTTTTATCGGAATAACAACGACCGAAGAAGAAGTTATATCAAGATTTAATGAAGAGGGAAAATCTAAGAATGAACTCATAAACAATTTGTTAGACACGCCAGAATGGCTGCAGTCGCCTGAAGAAATTCCGGAAAAACTAAATTTAATTTTTATAGGAAGTGTTTATGAAGGAGATTTTACAAACGGTTCGGCAGAAATATATCTTTTCTGGGATAAGGAAAATGATGAAGCCTATCAATTTTTTCAGTGGACATAGACACGATTAAACATTAAGTTAGATTATTACGATGCATGAAATTTTAGAAATAAAAGAATTAAATATTGAGGATATAAAATTTCTTAAAAGAGAATTAAAAAAAACATATGCACTTTCGTTTTTTTTATCTCTATTAGGCATTGGATTGCCAATTTACTTAATTTATCTAACTCTTACCAATAGTGATCTTGAAGACAAAGGATTTCCATTATTGATGATTATAGTAATTTTTGGCTTTTGGACTTATGTCGCAATTAAAGCAATGATAACTACTAGAGAAGAAAAACAGAATTTATTATTGCAAAAAAAGATAGAAGGAAATCTGAAAGTTTTAGAAAAAGAAATTGTAACTAATGAAGGTTATGAATCGGATACACAATCGTATGAAATAACAATTTATTCTGAGATTGAACAAAAACACAGAAATATTTCAATTAATAGAAAAGACTATGATCAAATCGAAGTTGGAGATTTTGTCGGAATTACCTATTTTACAGACAATACTTCTATAAAAACATTGCTTTTTAAGGATCGAAATTTAAAGCACAAGTCTTTTACACACAAAAGAAAGTCTGATTAAAAATAAACAAAAGCTTTTATGACATCATTAATAAAATATTTTGAAAAGCTAGGTTTTCCAGAAAATACTTTAGCTGAATTTTTAAGTTGCATAAAAACAAGGCGATTTTCGGCAAATGAGCTAATTTTACTTCAAGGGCAATTGGAAAATTATTTATCTTTTGTAGATTCAGGAGTTGTTAGGTATTATGTGGTTGCAAACGACAAGGAAACTACTTTTGATTTTGCATTTAAAGATTCCTTTTATTGTGCATACGACTCATTCTATAATAGAGCTAAAACCGAAATTTACGTTCAGGCATTAACAGATTGTCAATTATATTCTATATCATACGATAATTTACAGCGCCTTTACGAAAAGTGCGAAACAGCAAAGAAACTCGGACGTATAGCAACTGAATACCTTCTTGATAAAAAAGTAAAAAGAGAATTAGATCTTCTGACTAAAACACCGCAAGAAAGATATGAAAGATTGCTATTTGAACAGCCTAAATACATTCAGCAGATTCCGCTAAAATATTTGGCTTCTTATATTGGAGTCGTACCAGAAACTTTAAGCCGAATAAGAAAACGCATTTCTTGACCAAAGTCAATTTGCAAACCATTTATTAAACTCAGATTTGTATGAACATTTTAATAATTAAAATCAAATACAAATGAAAATTACAATTACACATATCGACACGGCTTGCGTGCTGATAAACATAAATGGATTTAAAATTTTGACTGATCCTACTTTAGATAAAAAAGATGGTTTTTTTCCTCAATATGTTAGCAGTCCAATGGCATTTTCAAAAAAGTATTGCAGCCCTTCCCTATCTATTGAAGAAATTGGTAGAGTAGATTTGGTTTTGTTGAGCCACGATCATCATAGCGATAATTTAGATAAAAAAGGACGTATTTTTATTCAAACAGTTCCAATCGTTCTTTCAACAAAAGATGCTGTAAAACGTTTAAAAAATACCAATATCATAGGGCTTGACAACTGGCAGGAATATAATATTGAAACTGAAAAAATAAAAAATCTAAAAATTACCGCAATACCTGCTCAGCATACCAATATTAAAAGATTGAATAAAGTTATGGGCAAAGTTATTGGTTTTACTATAGAATGGGAAGGTCAGCAAAACGGCTGTTTATATATTTCTGGAGATACAGTTCTTTTTGAAGGATTGTACGAATTGGAGCAAAAGAAAAAAGTAGATATAGCCATTCTGCATTTAGGAGCTGGTGCATTTCCGTACTTAAAAAAGAATTTAAGAGTAACTATGAATGGCGAAGAAGCCATTGCGACAGCTCAACTTTTAAAACCCAGCATTGTAATTCCAATACATTACGAAGGCTGGTGGCACTTTAAACAATCTGTAAAATCCTTAAAAAATGAAATTGAAAAATCTGAAGTAAAAGAGATTATTTTGTGGCTTGAAAGTGGTCTTGAGACAATTCTAGCGAAATGAAGTCTTAGTAAATTTAGTTATAAAATTAGAATATCTGAAAACATGCATTAAAACAAAAAGAGACCGCGAAAGTCTCTTTTTGTTTTTTAAATATCTGAAAAGCTTACTTGTCTTTAATTAGTTTTTCTAAAGCTTTAATATGTTCGTCTTTAGCTTTTAAAAGTTCTACATTTAATCGTTTAATTTCTTCTAAAGCTTCAATCCATTTTTCCATAGGATTTACATTAAATAAAGCACTATGACCAGCATTTAAAAATGCGCCATTATCAAATGTATTCGAAATAATGTTTATCGCTTGTTCTTCATCAAAGTTCTGAAAAGGTTCTACAGGAATTCTCAAAGAACTAGAGATTTGTTTCAGAAGATTGTCTTCAATAACATCTTTTTGCTCCAGCATAGAAATTTTCTTTTGGTTCCAGTCTTCTCCCAAATCATAAGCCAATGCTTCTTGTTTTATGCCTAACATTTCTCTAAAACGCTTAACGTTTCTTCCTTGATGAATTTTCTGTTCCATAATGAATATTGATTTTCTGAAATTTCAAAGATAAAAAAACATCTCGTAAAATATCTTTTTTGTCAGATATTATATCCAAATCAGGAATGTTTTATTATGCTAATGCAATCTTATTTTTTTCAATAATTTTTCGCAAATTATTCAATGCATAACGCATTCTACCCAATGCTGTATTTATACTAATTTCTTTCTCCTCAGATATTTCTCTAAAACTCATATTTTGATACATACGCATTATTACTATTTCTTTTTGATCGTCAGCAAGCTCTTCGATAAGTTTTTTTATGTCAATTTGAATCTGATCATTAATAGCTTGATCTTCGATATTTAAAGAGTTGTTATATATGACAGAAAAAATAGAAAAATCTTCTGTATCTCTTTGCATTGGCATGCGTTTTACTTTACGAAAATGATCTATAATCAAATTATGTGAAATTCTTAGAACCCAAGAAACAAATTTTTCTTCTTCCTTATATGAATTGCTCTTAAAAGTTTTAATTACTTTGATAAAAGTATCTTGAAAAATATCATTAGAAATATCTTTGTCTTTAACCTTAGAATATATAAAACCATATATTTTAGATTCATTTTTTTTAATTAAAGTAGAAAGAGCCGCCTCGTTACCTTCCAAATATCTCTTTATCAATAAAGAATCAGGAATATTCAAATCAATCATATCATCAAATTTTTAATTTTGAGGCTACAAAAGTAGCATTGACTTAAATATTTTTTTATCTAATTGAGACTTTAAAATATTAAAATAAGCTTTTTAACATAATATTTTGCAAGTAAATCTCAACCTGAAAGGACAAGTATCTTAATAAGTAGTGCAGTAACGATGATTCATATGTCTTGTTTTTTTTTGCTTTTCTTAAACTTATATAAGATCTAAACTTTTCTTCTGTTCTTTATTAATTTGTTTATGCCTATAGAAATAATTATTAATATCAAGAAGTGCACTAAATAAGATTTAGGTTCATCATTGCCATTTACAAAAGAAAAAATGCGATTCCATCTTATTTTATTAAAGCCTTTACCATCTTTTTCCCAGCTGAGCCATATAAAAACGGGCTTGCCGACTATATGATCAAAAGGAACATATCCCCAAAATCTTGCATCTAACGAGTTATGACGATTGTCTCCCATCATCCAATAATAATCTTGCTTAAAAGTATAAGTGTCACTTACTTTGCTATTTATGAGAATATTATTATCTGTGATTTTCAAACTATTATGTTCGTATTCTTCGATAATTCGTTTGTAAAAAGGAAGCGATTTCAAATCTAGTTTAATGGTAGCTCCCTTTTTAGGAATATAAATTGGTCCAAAATTATCGATATTCCAACCTAAAGATGAAATATGAGGAAATACATTGCCATCTTCGCCTTTTGGTGTCAATTGTTTTTTAACACTTTTTACTACAGGATTACTCGCTATTAATTTTGCTTCTTCATCTGTTAATGTTAAAAAATATTCTCCATTATTAGTTAATGCAAAATATCCATTGTCATACTTTAATCCCTCACGAGCTCCATACCTAGACTTAAGTTCGTCTTGGCTTATTGCTTGTCCTTCAGTGTCAATCAAAAAATTATATTGAGCTTTTGCACTTTTTGGCAAGACTGATATTTTACCGTTAATATAAATATTTCCATTTCGAATTTCTAAAGAATCTCCAGCTACTCCAACGCATCTTTTAACTAAGTTTGTTTTTTTGTCAATTGGTTTGTAATAATTTCTATCTGGATTGAAATCATCCATTTTTCGTAAAGTGTCTGCGGGTTGATTAAAAACAACAATTTCATTGCGTTTAATTTTTTCTATTGCTGGAAGTCGAAAATATGGTAATTGAAATTTATTCAATAATGACGTTTTCTTTTTCGCAAAATCATCATTAAACATATATGATTTTAAACCTAAAAACGGAATTGAGTCATGTACCATAGGTAATGCAACTGAAGTCATTGGTACTCTTGCTCCATAATTTATTTTACTTACAAACAAAAAATCTCCCGTATACAATGTCTTTTCTAATGAAGAAGATGGAATTGTAAATGGCTGAATAATATAAGTATGAACTAGCGTGGCAACAATAATAGCAAATATTAGAGAGCTTATTGTATCTTCAGTTTTAGATTTAGGTTGCAAATCTCTATTCTCAATATATGCAACTCGTGAATTATAATTTAAAAAAGCAATATAGAATCCTAATGTTAGTAAGACAATTACAGTGTCTTTTGTGGAATTTTTCCCAAAGCTTCTTATAGTCTCTATCCAAACAATTGGAATCATCAAAAGATTGATAATAGGAATGAAAAGCATGAAAACCCACCAACGAGGGCGTTTTATAATTTTCATTAGTACAATTAAATTGTAAAATGGTATAAAAGACTCTTGTGATTTTTTGCCTGCTTTTGCATAAAGTTTCCAGGTGCATAACCCATGGATAATTTGCAAAATTAAAATAAAGACAAACCATTGTGATAAATTCATACTTCTGAAGTTTTATTATTTTGTTGCTTTTAACTCTAAAGCTATAATTGATTTAATATAGGTATCATTTTACCTAATTTGTTACAAAACAGTAAAACATTAGTTTTAAAGTCACAATGTTTCGCAATAGATTTTATATTCACAGAAAGGATAATGAACTTAATCGAATGTCTAATTAAATTTTTAAAAAAATATTATAACTTTAAAAAGCAAAAAGCCTGTAAATCAAAAGATTTACAGGCTTTAAAATTTTAATTTAAAAGATTGAAAAAAGTCATCTTTTCGTTTCTCAATGCTTTTTGTGGGGAGAGCAGGATTCGAACCTGCGAAGTTCACACAGCAGATTTACAGTCTGCCCTCGTTGGCCGCTTGAGTATCTCCCCAAAATGTCAATCTTAATCTATACTTTATTAAATCTAGAAAAAGGTAAAAAAAAACTCCTTAATTACTTTAGGAGTTTTTTGTGGGCGATGAGGGGTTCGAACCCCCGACCCCCTCGGTGTAAACGAGGTGCTCTGAACCAGCTGAGCTAATCGCCCTATTTTACTAG